>JBJOQC010000026.1:0-24574 GCA_046050145.1 Candidatus Parcubacteria bacterium
GATGTCGGTCTTTTCAAGATGCCACCATGCAAGAAATTGCTGAGCTGTAATTTCTGCTTTCTTGACATGCTTCAGGACCCAACCCTCCCTTCGCGCCCTTCTTACAATGATCGTATAAAAATCAAGTTCTGATCTGCCCCTTTCTTGAAAAAGATTTTTTTCCAACCACCTTGAAGCTGCGGCTTCTACGATTGCATGGATCTTTTGCCTCCATGTTTCAATCTCCCCAACTTTCGATTTGAGGTACCGGTCGAGTATATTTTTTGCCACGATTATCTCCTTATGCAAAAGGCACTACCCTATTAACAATATCAGAAGATAAAAAATCTTACATCCTCTCAGGAGTTTTGATACCCAGAATAGTGAGACCGTTTTTCATCACAACTTTAAAAGCAGAAGTAAGTGCAAGTTTATATGGTGAAGCTGGATTACTTTCATCAACAATTTTCTCTTGTGCATACCAAGCATTAAAGACCGAAGCAAGCTCAGTGAGGTAGGTCACGATGTACTGCGGAGCATATTCTTCCCCTGCTCGTTCTACAACATCAGAAAAACGAGAAAGCATTCTTTCTAAGACTGAAGTATTCCACTCTGTCGGTACATCTGTCTTTACTGCCATACCAACATCTTTAGCTTTTAGAAGTACAGCATTCGCTCTCGTGTGAGCATACTGAAGGTACGGACCAGAATCCCCTTCAAATGAAAGTGACTTTTCAAAATCAAAAATAATATTTCGGCCAATTGACTGTCGAAGGATTGAATATTTTATTGCCCCCACCGCAACCTGCTCTGCAATTTCTTTTTTAATATCCTCATCTAAATCTCGATCTGCAATTTTCTCCTTTACCAAATCTTCTACTTGAGAAATCAGATCTTCACCTGTAATCACATTACCTTTTCGAGATGACATTTTGCCGGATGGCAAACGAAGCATGCCATGAGACTTGTGAACTGTTTTCTCTGCTAGATCTGGAAAGATTTGCTTCAGAGCACAGAGAAGTACTTTGAAATAATCATTAACTTCATTTCCTGTAATCACAACCGATCGTTCATAGGGATATGTTTCAAACTTGGTTTTTGCTAAACCAAGCTCTTTTGCTTCGTATGTTGGAAGACCTTCACTATTTATAAAAACACGCGTATGAAGTTTTGAGTCAAAGTTTTCACCCTTGAACACAACCGCACCCTTATCTCCTTTTTCAAAAACCTTTCCAACATTTTCCTCTACAACCTTTTTACCAAACTTTCCTGTTTCACTTTCAAAAAAATAAAAATCAAACTTTGTTCCAAGTTTCGCGTAAATCCCTTCAAAGCATTCGAGACTCACCTTCCTTCCCCAGTCATATAAAGTATTTATTTTTTCATCAGTTCGGTCAAAAACTTTTTTGTTTATCTCCTGTATTTCTTTTTTAACATCATCACTCTGTTCATATTGATCAGAACCATATGCATAAGCTTCACCTAAAAACTTAACCTCTTCTGTTTTATTCTTTTCTTTTGTATCTTTTATTCTTTCAATTCCCCACAACGCCTTTGCCACATGAAGTCCAACATCACCTTGGTAACAAGCTCGTCTTACTTCAGCCCCATTCCATTCAATGATCCGTGAGAGAGTCTCACCAATTGTATTCGACATCAAATGACCAATGTGAAATTCTTTAAATGGATTTGGATCTGTATACTCAACAATAGTTTTTTGACCTTTTAGTTTTTTACTCCTTCCATAATCAATATCCAGCTTAAGAATATTTTTTATTTCTTCTGCAAAAAATTCCTTCTTAAGGGTGAAATTAATAAACCCAGGTCCTGCTATCTCAACTTTTTCTACCTCACTTAAAGACCCGGTCTCTAGGTGAGACTTTATTTCTTCAGCAAGTTCCTTCGGATTTTTACCGAGCTTTTTCGCCTCAATCAAAGCAATATTGGTTGAAAAATCTCCATGCAATAGAGTTTCAGGAAATTCCAAAGAAATCCCCGCACTTTCTATACCAAGCTTTTGCAAAGCTTGTTTTATTACCTGTTGTAATTTCTCCTTTATATTCATTACAGTTAGCGTATCATATAAATTTTTCAAAAGAAAAAGTCTAACCACATCACGGTTAGACTTCAACAAAAGCGACTTCAAAAAAAACAATTAGTTTGGCAAAACCCTCCAAGAACGATGCACCAAAAGCATGGATCCTGCAAAGAAAAGTGCCGCAATCACAAGAAGAATCATGGCAGATACTTTATCCTGTGAAAAATTAACTCCGGCACAAAACGCAGAACCGAACACACCGAAGATACCTACAAAAATACCGGAAATTAGAGTTAGACGCATAACGTTACACTCCAAGGTAAGAGAAAGGACTGTTTCCAATGAATAAAATAGCATAAAGTAAAAGAATGCACAAAACTATTTTCCTGTGCTTCCAAACCCTCCCTTCCCACGCTTAGTTTCGGACAATTCTGTAACCTCAACTATTAGAGGATGTTCAATTTTTTGAATAACCATCTGAGCAACTTTATGCCCTTTTTCCAAAATATATTTTTCCTTAGAAAGATTGATCACCCCAACCAAAAGTTCACCTCTGTACCCCGCATCAAAAACTCCACCCAAAGTTTTAAGTCCATGTTTGTGCGAGAGTCCACTTTTATCCCAAATAAGTCCAGCGTAGCCGGGAGGCACCTCAAAAGCTAAGCCTGTTTTGATCTGAACCCGCTCCTCGGGACTGATTACAACCTCTTCAACCGAAAAAAGATCCATTCCTGCATCACCCTCGTGAGCATACTTTGGCATCACAGCATCTTTGTGAAGTTTTTTAATTTTAAGTTTCATTTTTTAATAACAGAATCAATAACCTTCACAAGCTCATTTGAAACTTTCTTAAAACCTTTATTTGCATCAATTCTCTCAAATGGAACTATATCGAAAAATTCTAAGAGACCGTCTCGAACTCGTTTATGAAAACTCAGATCTCTTTGGTCAAAGTGATTAAGTACTACCCCTTTCTGTTTATTTTTTCGAGAAAGCCCTTCCTTTGGATCAACATCAAGAAAAATATAAACATCAGGAACATATTCACCTAAATACACATCACGAACTTTAAAAAACAGATCCTTAAGCGAAGGATCTTCCTGTCCATAAATTTGATAAATATAACTTGAAGAATCAAATCGATCACAAATAACATGCTTTCCATTAAGAAGGGCTGGAATCACAGTATTTCTCATATGATCAGCTCGAGCTGCCCAAAAAAGTCCAAATTGAGTCTTAGCATCTGCCTCTTTTGCAGAAGAAGAAAGAATCACACTCCGTATAACTTCAGCAAATGGAGATCCACCCGGTTCACGTGTAGTGATTACTGCTTCACCATATTTTTTCTTAAGCTCTAGAATTTGAGTACTTTTTCCAGCACCTTCACACCCTTCAATAACTATGAATTTCCCTCTTTTTACTAACTTCATTTTATTTTCTAAGCACCTTATCAATCTCTTGGGCTATTTTTTTCATATCTTTCTCCTTCTTTCCTCGTGTTGTTTCTGCAGCTGTACCTAGACGAATTCCAGAGGGATCCATCGGACTTCGAGTTTCTCCCGGAATTGTATTTTTATTTACAATAATTCCTGCCGCCTCGAGTTTATCACTTGCCTCTTTTCCGCTTATTCCTTGACCCTCCATCCATGTATCCACCAAAATCAAATGAGTGTCAGTACCACCTGAAACAATTCTCCAACCTAGTTTTGAAAGCTCAGCCGCAAGAGTATCAGCATTTTTTATAATCTGTCGTGCATACTTTTTGAAGAGAGCCGTATCAGCCTCTTTAAGTGCCACCGCAACAGCAGCAATCTGATTGAGATGTGGACCACCCTGAAGACCTGGAAAAACTGCTTTATCAATTTTTGTTCCTAAATCTCTCCCGTCTTTTTTTGCAAAAATCATCGCACTTCGAGGGCCTCGCAAGGTTTTGTGAACTGTTGTTGTCGCAATATCTGCGTATTCAAAAGGACTTGGATAAGCACGCCCCGCAACAAGTCCCGCAAAATGAGACATGTCCACCATGAGCAATGCACCGCAACCATCCGCAATATCTCTGAACTTTTTAAAATCAACAATGCGAGGGTAGGCTGTAAATCCAGCAACAATAACTTCTGGTTTTTCTTTAAGAGCCAACTGTTTCAATTCTTCGTAGTCCAGCATCTCAGTATCTTTTTTCACACCAAAAGAAATTTGTTGCCAAAATTTTCCTGTCGCAGATACCTTATGTCCATGTGTAAGGTGCCCACCATTATCAAGCGACATTCCCATTATTTTCCCACCTTGAGACACAAGTCCAAGATACACAGCCAAATTCGCAGGAGAGCCTGAAAGTGGTTGCACGTTCACTGTCCATTCTGAAGACTTTAAATTAAATAATTTCAACGCCCGTTCTTGCGCTAAGAGCTCAATCTTATCTACCACCTCTTGTCCTCCGTAATAGCGTTTTCCTGGATATCCTTCAGCATATTTATTCGTAAGAGCAGAGCCAAGAGCTTCGAGTACATCTTTTGAAACAAAATTTTCAGAAGCAATAAGATTGATCACCTTTTTCTGTCGCTTCACCTCAGCATCTATCAGTTTTTTAATTTGAGTGTCTTTCATGTTGGAATTGTTTACCTAAAATATTATCTTTACTTCCTTGATTAAAGAATATTTCACTACCCTGCAATAAGTAGACATTTTTAATTCCCGCAGCAATCATAGCATCCCAACATGGTTTACAACACCACCAGTGACCCCAATGATACAGATCTGCACCTTCGGTACTGTTCCCCTTTTTTTCTGCATCTTGTATAGACTGCGGCTCAGCATGATTTTTGTGAGGACTACATCCAGGACACATCCAATACTTTGTACCTGATTTTATTTTGAAAAATTTCCGTACACACCAACCCTTACGATGAAGAGTTTGAAATGTTTTATTTTTTACAGGAACCTGATTTGCACCTCGCCCAATAATTTTTCCATCCTTCACTACAACAGCACTCGTTGGCTGAATACTGTCAGTAGATAATTCTTTTGCCACACCATACGCCTCCTTCATGAAGGGATTATCAAGTTCTACATATATAAATTTTCTACCTTCGGGAAGATATGGATATTTAATAGTCATTCTAGATATGTTACATCGACCAAGCTATAATGTCAGCAATGGCAAAATTCGACCTCATATATCAAGAGATGCTTGGCAAACTCATGACTGAAGGTGTTGAAGAACTCTCAACACGAACAGGTCTTAAAACTAGAGCCTTGCCTGGTGTTCATTTTTCAATTGAACCAGAAAAAGATGGCTTCCCCCTTCTTACACTTCGTTCAATACCTATATCAGTTTTTGTAGCAGAGCAAATATGGTTTCTTTCAGGAGCACGTAAACCCGAAGATTTTCTTCGAGATTTTACAAAAATCTGGGACGCTTTTACTAATCCAAACGACGTTGTGACAGTGGCCTACGGATACCGCTGGAGAAAACACTTTGGACGCGACCAGATTGGAAAACTTATCGAACTCCTCGAACAAGAGCCTAGTTCACGACATGGAGTGGTTATTGCCTGGGATCCTAGTGAGGATGGTTTGAGTTTATTTAAGAAGAAAAATGTTCCCTGCCCCTACACATTTACTGTAAATATCTTTGGTGGCAAACTTCATCTACATAACATTGTTCGCTCAAACGATATGATTCTCGGCTTCCCCCATGACGTTGCAGGTTTTTGCCTTCTTCAGTACATTCTCGCCCAAAGACTTGGTGTTGAAGTTGGAACCTATTCCCACTCAATCTCAAATTCTCATATTTACGAAAATCACTATCATGGAGCAGAAGAGATGCTGAAAAGAAAAACAGATCATAAAGCAATAAAGCTCACATTACCTAAAAACTCTTTTGAAAGATCCGAAGAGAAAGACACGACTCTGGCTCATGAGATTATTAAAAATCTACAGGAACAGTATTTTCCACAAGAAAAAATAGAAAATCTTAAAATTGCACTTTAATGAATATTTTTATCATTGCCGCACTCACTGCCGACGGATTCATTGCAAAAGACGCAGATCATGTAGCGCTCTGGACCAGCAAAGCTGACAAAAAAAGATTTGTTGAGCTCACAAAAAAAGCAGGTGTAATGGTGATGGGTAGAAAAACATTTGAAACAATCGGGAGAGCACTACCGGGAAGACACACAATCGTTTACAGTTCTCAAAAGGATATCTTGCCCGGAGTTGAGATAACCTCAGAAGATCCAAAAATACTTATAGAGAGACTTAGGAAGGAAGGGTATACCTCGGTAGCTATTTGCGGTGGCTCAAGTATTTATAGTCTATTTATGGAGTCGGGTTTAGTTAATAAAATCTATCTCACAATTGAACCACTTATGTTTGGAAAAGGTGTCACTCTCTTTAATAAAGAAATAAACGCTTCTTTTACTTTGACAAGTGTTGAAAAAAACGAGTCCACGTTATTATTGGAATATAGCATCCTGTAAACATGTCGATAATTACTAAAAAACAAATACTGGAAAGAATTCAGAGTGGATCAATTACCTTCAGTCCAAACCTGGACACATTTCAACTTCAAGCTCACGCTGTTGACCTTCGTCTCGGCTTTACGTTTCTTATCCCAAAACGCTGGCACATGACCATAAAAGGCCGTGAGGCTCTCAACATGGATCACTTCTCAAAAGAAAAGGCTGCCTATTATGACGTTATTGAACTGGAGCAAGGACAGCACTTTGAGCTCCTGCCAGGAGAATATGTTTCCGTAAATACACTTGAGTCAGTGAAAATCCCTGACGATCTTATGGCAATACTCTATCCACGTTCATCAACAAACAGAAAAGGTCTTTCGGTGGACCTCACAGGCATTGTTGATTCAGGATACGAAGGACAGCTCACTGTACCTATCCGCAACAACACCTCATCTCAAATCATCAAACTCTATCCTGGAGAACGTTTTTGCCAGCTTGTATTTGAAGAACTAAATCAAAAGATTGAAATCCAAAAAAGTAGATATCACAAAAAAGATATTATTGAAGGATATGTTCGAAAAAATGACGCTCTCGGTAAAAAAGATGAAACAGAAATAGAGCTTGTAACTAAAGGAGAGATTAAGAAACTAAAAAAGGAGCACCCTGTTTTGTAACACAGTTGACACTGAGACAGATCGTTTCTATGCTTGAGACAGTATGTTCTGTCCTCTTTTTTAGGAGATACCCTATGTATAAACGACGACACTTCCGTGAAGAAACTCGACGAATCATCGAGGAATTTGCTGACGCAATACCCAAACAAGATTTTCGTCCTGGATTTGGAATCATCTTCCAGATCTACTGAACACACAAGGCCCACAAAACAAAACCCCGCGCACTTCGTGCGCGGGGTTTTTATTATATTTAGTTGACGTTTCTCTACTTCACATCCACGCCCATTGAACGAGCTGAACCTTCAATAATCTTCATAGCAGCTTCAATATCATGAGCATTAAGGTCTGGCATTTTCCTTTCTGCAATTTCTCGAATTTTTGCCTTTGTAATTGTTCCTGCCTTACTTACCAAATTCTTTCCAGACCCTTTTTCTTTTCCAATAGCCTTAAGAATAAGACTTGATGCAGGTGGAGTCTTGAACACCATAGCGTATGTACGGTCTTCGAACACAGTAATCTCAACAGGAATCATGTCCCCCATCTGTTCACGAGTTGCATCGTTAAATTTCTTTACGAAATCTCCAATGTTAATACCAGCCTGACCAAGTGTTGGACCAAGTGGAGGCGCAGGAGTAGCTTTACCCGCTGGAGCAATAACTTTTACTTTTTTGATTATCTTTTTTGCCATATTTTATGTGAAATATAGACTATCTTAAATCTTCTTAACTTGCAAGAAGTCGAGCTCTACTGGTGTTTCGCGACCAAACATAGACACAAGCACCTTTATCTTTCCTCGTTCATCATCAACTTCTGAAACCTTTCCTTCAAGATCCTTAAATGGACCATCAACAATCATAATTGCATCTTCAGGAGCAAGGTCGATGTTGTGCTTCACAGTTCCTGAGTCCATTCGCTTAAAGAGAGCTTCAACCTCTTTTTTATCAAGAGGTACTGGATATACTCCTGAACCAACGAAACCCGTTACTCGAGGAGTGTTACGAACAACATACCAAGAATCATCTGTTACTGACATATCCACCAAGATGTAACCTGGGTAGATTTTTTCTTCTTCTTCAATTCTTTTACCTCCCTTAATCTTTATTTTCTTTTCTGTAGGCACAATAACATTAAAAATCTTGTCTTCCATACCAAGAGACTCGATACGCTGCTTAAGATTACGCAAAACTGCGTTTTCATAGCCAGCATAGGTGTGCACTGCATACCAATTTCTTCCGTCTTGTATTTTTTGTTTTGACATAATAAAAAAGAAAGACTAGTGATTAAATAAGAAACTTCTCAACAATCAAAGAAAAAAGAAGATCGAAGAAACCAAGAAAAGCTGCTGTTCCAACAGAAATGAGAATAACAATACCTGTATATGCAATAGCCTGACGTCGAGTTGGCCAACTCACATGCTTCAATTCACCTTTTGTATCTCGAATGTAATTTATAAGACCCATAATATTTGTATTAAAAAACGCCCTACGGGCGCGTTTATATGGTGTATATAATACTCCTTTGAATAAAAAAGTCAAGAAGGTGTTTTTTCAAGAATTTGTTGAGGAGTTACCACCTTCTTAGAACAGCGAGTAACATGGATCAGAAAATGTGATGCTTGTATTTGTCGCCCACATGTCTGACACCTCAAACAACATGTTGTGACATGATTCACATTCCTATCTGTATGACAGGGACACCGACAGACATCTGAATCTAGACCTATCGTTGAAATTTGAGACATGTAGAGTCCTTTCTAAAAGAATTTCTTAAGAGATTATACAATAAAATACCCTTTTCGCTAAGGCGAAAAGGGTATTTTATTTTTAATTTTTGCTCTTTGAACTATCTTATCTCGTACGTAACCGTTACATTCGAAACAATTTTATTCTCTCCCACAGGAAGTTCAGGAGCGATCGCACCACCCCTTCCATCATTTGCTACAGACATTTCTGCCACACCAAACTTACTGTAATACATTGGATAATTTCCTGATTCAGAAAAGTTCACAATTCTCACAAGACGTACTCCTAAATCTCGTGAAAGTGCTTCTGCTTTTTCACGAGCATCAGTAATAGCAAGTTTTCGAGCATCACGCTGAAGTGCATCTTCATCATCTACCGTAAAATTAATTCCACTTATATTAGTTACACCAACTTCACCCATAGATCCGAGAATAGTTCCTGCATCAGCAACATCACGAACCTTTATAGAGAGAGTCTGATTTACTGTATATCCAATAAGATTTTGCTCTGAAGGAGGACAACTAAATTGTGTGCAAGGAAAATTTTTGTAGTCATACTTTGGATAGACACTATAATCAAGTGTTTTAATATCCTTATCTTCAACTGCATATTCCTTTCTCAAAACCTCTAGAGCAATATTTACTTTTTTCGTTACCAAATCCTGAGCTTCTTTTACAGTCTTCTTATCTTCAGAGACAGAGAATGTAAATTGAGCAATATCTGGCACAGCAAACACCTCACCTTCTCCAGAAACAGTGATCACATTGTGAGGTATGATACCACCACCAATATATTTATATTCCTTGAGAGCTCCAAGTGTCTTTACTGCAACAAAAAGAGAAATGAGAAAAAGGAAGATCGCAACCCACTTTATCATGTTTCTTTTTTCACCACCTGATAGAAATCCATTTGTAGTTTCGTTCATGTTTTTATTACTAATTATTATCTATTAAATACTAATATATTACCTACTTGTTTTGCTGTTCGTATGCCTTAAGAAGATTTTCAAAAAGTGAAGCGACCGTCATAGGGCCAACACCTCCCGGCACTGGACTTATTGCTCCGACAATATCTTTTACCTCCTCAAAATCGACATCCCCCACAAAAGTATACCCCTCAACTTCCTCTTCAAAATTTTGACCTCCGACCAAATTGATACCGACATCAATAATTGTCTGACCCGGTAAAACATGTTCCTTACCAATAAGTTTTGGTTTACCTGTTGCAACAATTACAATATCAGCATTACGAGTTTCGTCTTCGAGATTACAAGTACCAGAGTGACATGCCGTTACCGTGGCGTCACGATTAAGCATTGCAAGTATTGCGGGTTTCCCTACAAGTACAGACCTGCCTACAATCGTGATCTTTTTTCCCGCTAAAGGAATTTTATAGTAATCAAGAAGCGTGAGTATTCCCTGAGGTGTTGCTGGAACAAAACCACCAGATGTATTGGTCCACAAAAGCTTCAGATTGAAACTAGTCAGCCCATCAACATCTTTCTCGGGCGCAATCTCTTCTATAAACTCTTGTGGGTCAAATTTTGAAGGAACAGGAAGCTGAATAATAATTCCGTGGATACCTTTATTTTGATTCAGCTCCCTTATAAGACGAACAACTTCCTCTTTACTTACAGATTCAGAGAATTTCCTGTGATCAATTGAAACCTTAACTACATCTGCAAATTTCTTCTTTTGATTCACGTAAGCATTCGAATCTTCCCTATCTCCAATCTGGATTATTACAAGAACAGGCACAGAAGGAAGTCCTGAAACTACCCCAAGGAGTTTTTTTTGTATTTGATCTCGAACAACTCGTCCGTCAAGAATAAGTGCCATGGTATGCCTACTATACGACCGAAACTAAGTCTTCGCAATTATTGATTGAGGTCTGACCTTAACTGCTGTATATCTCTCATATACATATCTATTACCGCCTGAATACTATCTTGAGGCATATCTGAAACAGCAAAATTAGTTGCCATTATAGAAAAAGTGGCACTTTCTTGAACAGGCTCAATCGAAGCCTTCATCATCATACTTTTCGAACTTGTATCACTACCAACATAAGCAAGAAATACAGACTCAACATCCTGAGCAACCAAGAAAGCATCTTCTGGATCACGAGACGCCAACAACACAACACTGTCATACGTGCGACGCGCTTGAACATCAAGCTCTTTTGCCAAAACACTCTTCTCATCCTCATCTAATACATGTTGCGCCGTAAGGGTATTAATCTCTTCTATTCTTTTTTGAAGAATATCTTTTTCAAAACGTGCCTTTGAATATGAAGACAAAGAAAGCACCCTTTGAACATTTTCATTTACTCCTGTTTTAACAGCATACAAAGAGTCTCCAGGCAGTGAACTGTGAGCACCGAAAGAAATTCCAAAAATTAAAACAACCACAAAAGCACCAACCATGCGATTCATTGTAAATATTGAAAACCAAGAAAGGTGTTGTTTTGCTTGAGGTTGTACGGCGCTTTTTTGTAGCACAAAAGCTTTGATACGATTTCGCATCTCCTCTCTTTCTTGAACAGAAAGATGTACGTCACGAATCTTTTTTTGTATATCGTCTATGTTATTCATGGTGTATATGAAGAATCTCCTTAAGCTTCTCTACCCCTCTGTGAATACGCACCGACACAGCATTTTCTTTCTCACCTATAGTTTCTGCAATCTCAGATACCGACAAATCATCTATATACCGCAAACGTAATATCTCTCTATACTGTTCTGGTAATTTTTCTAATGCAGAAAGCATATGTGAAATTTCAGAACGAGCACCTGTCTCAGAATGCATATCTTCAAACTGCACACCATTCTCAAGTTCAACATCGAGAGAAACAGACTTATGCTTTCGGTAATAATCAATTACGATATTTCTCGCAACCTGAAAAAGGAAGGCTTTTATATTTTTAACCTCCTTCCCTTGTGAAAGGTATTCCCAGGTCTTTGTAAAAATGTCTTGAGTTAGATCGAGAGCAACCTCTCGACTCGAAACACGAAAATAACAATGTCGAAAAAGCGCATCAGCATACTCATCATACGCTTTTAAAAAATTTGACTGTATTATTTCGGTCTCATTCATAAGACGTTTGAGAGACTTACCTCTTACATTGTAAACCATCGAGCAAAGATTCCTGAAGGTAGAATTCTCTTTGATTGTGACTCAACAAGTACCACCTCCCCAACCTCTGTATTGCCCTTAAAACTACTCATCATACCCTTCAAGGCATTCTCATATCCTAAAGCTGAGTATCCCGCAGCATAGCCATTTATAAGTACAAACTGAGGAAGCTCTGAAAGAATCTCCTTACATGAATCAAGGAGTGTTAAAAAATGATTTTCAATTTTCCATACTTCCCCTTTTGCTCCACGACCAAAATTTGGTGGGTCCATTATAATCGCATCGTATTTCTCACCTCGTTTTATTTCACGCTTCACAAAAGCCCTCACATCATCAACAATCCAACGAACACTATCCTCGGAAACACCTGAAGCTGTCGCATTTTTATGTGCCCATGTCACAGCGGACTTCGAACCATCAACATGTGTTACCTCTGCTCCCGCAAGAGCTGCTGCAATACTTGCACCTCCTGTATATCCAAATAAATTCAATACCTTTATTTTTCGGCCTGCTTTTTTAACCTTCTCATCTATCCATTTCCAATTTTGAAACTGCTCAGGAAAAATTCCTGTATGTTTAAACGCTGAAAGTTTTATGAAAAAAGTAAAAGCATCTAAAGAGATACTCCATTCTGCTGGAAGTCCTGGTTTTGTGCTCCAAGAACCTTTCTCAACCGCACGAACATAACTTGCATCAGCATTGTCCCAATCACCCTTTGGCACATGCTTTTTCCAGAGAGCTTGTGGATCTGGACGACGAACCTTGATCTGACCGTACCGCTCAAGCTTTTCACCATCACCACTGTCTATAAGCTCATACGAAGCCGAAGCTGTTGTTTTTAAAATAAGATAGTCGGACATGAGAATACTATGACATAAAAAGCTTTTAGCTTCTAGCTATAAGCTTTTATAAAAAACCTTCATACCCATCTTTTTTATCTCTTATCTCTAAATGTGACACGTCGGATCAATCCCCTTCTTTTCAAAGTAGCGCTGATGATACTCTTCTGCTTTCCAAAAAGTTTCTGCTGGCCTTACCTCAGTTACAATCGGTTTTTCAAACTTTCCGCTCTTACCTAAAAGTTCTTTTGAAATCGTTGCTTGTTTTTCTTGAGAAGGGTTTGTGAAAAAAATTGCCGAACGATATTGCTCACCCACATCAGGACCTTGGCGGTTCCATTCTGTTGGGTTGTGCATATTCCAAAAAGCCATTACGAGTTCTGTATACGAAACTATATCAGGATCAAAACTCACCTGAACAGCTTCAATATGTCCTGTGGTTCCACTACAGACCTGCTCATATGTTGGATTTTTTACTCGCCCACCAGTGTAACCTGACACAACATCAATAACTCCCGGAATCTTTCTAAATGCAGACTCAACACCCCAAAAGCAACCTGCTGCGAATATAGCAATTTCATTTTTGTTTTCCATATACTTATTTTACTGGAATAAACTTCGAAATAAAAAGTGGTACAGATATACCGACAAGAGCGCCCATGAGTATATCTAACGGATAATGAACACCGACAAAGATACGTGCTACAGAAATACAAAAAGCTATTACTAAAAATAAAGCACCCCACTTTTTATTCCAGAGAAATATACTCGTAGCTAGTGCAAAAAAAACTGTCGCATGCCCCGAAGGAAATGAATACCCCAAAGCTTCAACAAAAGGTTTTACTGTATCGTCAAACACAAATGGTCTTGGACGTTTTATAAGAAAACGAATTATTGGCAAAACCAAAAAACGAGCGGTGATAATAGAAGTAAAAAGATGGAGTCCAAAGAGACCATTTCCCTCCCTTCTGAAAACATAGAAAGCAATAAAAAGTGCTAGAGTACTCACAAAATATGGAATATACTCCGCAAAAAATACAGCACTGTCTCTACAAAAAGATGAGGGGCATGCTGTATATAAAAAATTAAAAACCGTAGCGTCTACCGTAAACATTGTTATATTTTTTTCTTAAGAATTATGCGACGTCTCATCAAAAAAATAACGAAGCCAGCAATAAGCAAACCTAAGCCATATACTGAAAATACAATTCCTATACTTTGAGAAAATGGTCTTTGAGAAAATTCCACAAAAGCAAAACCAAAAATAGCCACAGCAAAAGCGGTACGAATATATGCAAGGAATGTGCGTTCATTCGCAAGGAGGGTTCTTTCTGTTTCTTGGTTCATATGTCGTTTCATATTTTATAGCTGAGATGTGCAGTGCGAACATCGACTAGCCTTAATCGAAATTATAGAAAAACAAAAAGGACAGAGTTTTTCTTGGGGATCCGTTGGTCTTTTTTCTTCCTGTTTCTTTAGTCTATTAATAACTTTGACCAAAAGAAAAACAGCAAAAGCTGTTATTATAAATATGATGAGTGCGTTAATAAACAAACCGTAGTTTAGTGTTGGGGCACCTGCTTTTTGAGCTTCAGCAAGAGTTGCGTATTCCCCACCAATATTTAAAAACAAAGCAGAAAAATCAACCTTTCCTAATATAAAACCTATAGGAGGCATCACAATATCTTTTACAAAAGATTGCACAATACCACCAAACGCCCCGCCGATAATAATACCAACCGCCAAATCAATCACATTACCTTTCACAGCAAACTCTTTAAATTCTCTCAAAATATTTTTCATATATTTATAATGTTTGTATCACTGATCCAACAATAACACCTATTGCTATAGCAGAACCTCCAACCAAAGTCATTGTAAGACCTTTCTTTAATACAGAGAGACCAGAAAAACGCGCACTGATTCCACCAAGAACAAAGAGTGCGCAAAGAGAAATAATAATTGAATACAAGAAAGCATCTGCAACACTTACGAATATAAGGTAGGGTGCAATAACAACAAACCCTGAAAGAAAATATGAAAAAAACATAATACCTGCAGAAATAAAAGATTTACGAAGAGGTATTTCAGTTCGTGTCCGAAACTCGTGAGCAGAATTTTCCGAAAGGAGTGACCCAACCGCCATAGAAAATGCTTCAACAAAGATAAGAATTGTACCTGTAAGTAAAATTGTAGCTTTAGGAAGACCTACAGAGGCAATACCTGATACGAGTCCTACTGTAGAAACAAGACTGTCTTCTACACCAAATACAAAACTTCTTAATCTATCTGAAGCAGAAAGTCTTGGTTCCATAATCACCTAATTGTATCACCTCTACTCGTGATGATACTTACTACCTTTGAGGATTGAAAAGGCTCGATACAGCTGTTCGACAAGAATAAGTCTCACGAGCTGATGTGGAAATGTAAGTTTTGAAAGAGACCAACTCACACGAGCTTTTGTAAATACTAAACTATCGAGTCCATACGAACCACCTATCACAAACACAAGACGTTTACTTCCCTCAACCTGAATTTTATTAAGCCACTCTGAAACCTCTCTAGTTTCCATTTCTTTCCCTTTATCATCAAGCGCCACAATAAAATCACCTTCTTTAAAAGCCCTTTCGATTATTTCTCCCTCATCCCTCATTGTAGATGATGGAATTATTTTCCATTCAATAACATGATCTGCTCCAAGTCTTTTTTCAAACTCTAAAATCCCAGCCTGTACCGTGTCGTCATGCTTTTTTCCAACAGAAATAATAAGTATTTTCATACCAAAAACAATATCAGGTTCTACAAAAATAAGAAGTCCTATACCATCTGCTTACTTTGAATTCTGTATCCAATTCCACGAATAGTTTCAGGAATATTTTTTGCCTTAAGCTTCCTTCGAATATTCTTTATGTGAACATCAACAACATTACTAAAGGAATTAAAATCAAAGCCCCACATACGGCACATAACACCAGCTTTTTACTTAAAGAGTCTTGGTTTCAATAACTGGTTTATTTTCACTATAAATCACCCGAAATTTAACGCGCCCAATAACTTGCCCCTGTCTTGTTTCAATATTCACTCTCCAATCTCCCTCTGTCAGACTTGATTTTGTTGAGTACCCTCGATATCCACCATCTTCACCACCTACTATAGGAAACTCTATAGTACTCGCCGTTGCCCAACGATTAATTGTGTAATCAAAATACTGCCATTTATGAACAATATTTGTATTAAGACGTGTTGGAGCAAAAACAGCACTGAACACATACACTGGCTGATCTCGACGAATATGTATCCGATCAAAAAAAACAAAATGCTCGTACCAAGAATCTTTTTCGTCTTGTGCTATATACTCACCTTTTTCGTTTGGGTCAAAAAAATTAAAAACTTCTGCGTCTTTAAGTTATAAAGTAATTGGTGTAATAATATTTGCAAAATACAAAAGATTAAGAGCAATAAAAAAACCTCCTATACCCAAAATTAAGTATTGCTTACTTTCTTTAAACTTAAGAGGTACTGCCCATCGAAGCAAATACAAAAAAGCGGTAATTAAAATAAGACTTATGAGACCTGACACGAGGAAAATCCAAACCCCCATCGTACCTACAATGATTGGTACGTAAAAAATTAAAAAAGAAAACAATGTCACAAAATAAACAGTAACCTGAAATGAGAGTCTTATATATTTTTGTTTGAAAAATTCATTCCCAATAAGAAGAGTCAAAAGAAGCAAGATAAATGGCCAACTTGCCGCAAGAGACGAGCTTCGAATATAAAATATAAAAAAGGCACTAAAAAGTGCTCCAAAAGAAAACTGTATCAGAAGAAGAAAAAAAGTGTGCCAACCCGAATATTCATTTTCTCGCACATTTCGTGCTTCGATGATGTTTAAAAAAATAATCCCAAAAGCAGCGAGAAATAAGTACCCAAACAAAACAATATTTTCAAAAAGTCGGTCTATGCGACGAAGTGTGAGGTTGTCGAGTATAAAACCAAAAATAAGAGCGCCTGAAGAAAGATGTCTTTCATAACGTTCATATTTTTCCCGTAAAGCTTTCTGTGAAAAGAAATTTTTAATTTTAGAGAAAAAAGAAAACATGTAAAAAGTATATCATCTCAATAAAGTTAAAACAGAAAATTACTTTTTTAATGTTTAATTACTTCATTCCTTTACCCAGAGTCTCATCATGTCAATCTCTCGTCTTTGTGAAGTAATAATATTGTCTGCAAGAATTTTCATTTCAGTTTGATCAGTTGAACCCTGAAGCATTTGTGCCATCATTACAGCCATTTCATGATGAGGAATCATCTGTTGAACAAACTCAAAATCAAAGTCTTTTGCATTTTTTAATGTTTCCATGTCTCCAGACATACTGTCCATATGATTCATACCACTCATCATCTGACCGTTCATCATGTGCTGACCCACAACAGGAACATCGATTCCAAACCACTGTTTATACCAGCCTTTCATATCAGTAATTTCTTTCTGCTGCGCTTCAATTATGCCATTGGCAAGAGACTTCACTTCTGGTTGCTTTGCTTTCTGTAATGCTAATTCTGCCATCTCAATTGCTCCTTCATGATGAGGAATCATTTGCTCAATAAAATAACGATCGATATTATTCATCATCTGCTTACTATCATTGATCATTCGATCACTTTGAAATACCATCGGTGAAATAATAAAACCTAAAATCAAACCGAGGATGCCTCCAACAATCCATCCATTTAAATTATTCATAATATTTATACTACTTAATAATTAAATTTTCGCCCCTTGAACCCAACTGTAGACGGAAAAGAGCCAACGTTTACATTGCGTTCTCCGTTTAATCTAGTCTTAGAACTATCTAGTAGTCCTTTAAGGGGTCCTTATCGGGATTTGAACCCGAACCGGAGCTTCCACAGAGCTCCGTGCTAACCATTACACTATAAGGACCATTATACGCAAAAAAGAGAAATCTTGATCCTTACAGGATCGGTACACCTTTCGTATTTTTGATAAGCCTTGCTTCTCAAAAATATACTCAAGGTTTTCAAGTCCTCTCTCGTAAAACAAAACATTTTGTTTTACTCCGCGCCAAAAATTCCCTTTCGGGATTTTTTTGTGCGCGGGAGAGGACTTGAACCTCCATGCCTTGCGGCACACGCACCTCAAGCGTGCTTGTCTACCAGTTTCAACACCCGCGCATTCGTCAACACAATATAGACGATATTTACTTTATTTTCAAATTAAATCGGGCGCCCGATTTAATTTTGTTTATTTTGTTTCTGCTACAACCTCTTTTGGAGCCTCTACTTTTTCTTCAAGTTTCTTTACATCAGCTTCCAAAACTCCTGTATCTGCATTATCTGGAAGAGCTCGGATATTTCGCATTTCTTTCTTAATCTCCTTCGCTGCCTTCTCACGAATATGATAAAGCTTTGCTCTTCGAACCTTTGATCGTTTTACAATCTCGATCTTATCAATCATTGGAGAGTAGAGAGGAAAGATTTTCTCAACACCCACACCACTCGCAATCTTTCGAACAGTAAAGGTCGCACCCGCTTCCTTTCCATGTTTTCGAGCAAGCACAATACCATCAAACATCTGGAGACGAGTTTTGTCTCCTTCTTTGATTTTTTGCCATACCTTAACAGTATCTCCCGCACGGATGTCGAGTTTCTGGCGTACCTCTATGTTTACTGGTGAAATAACCTTTATCATGTTGAAAATCTATAGGAAATCAATGTATCACAAGAGCTCTAAACTCGCAAATTATTATTCTGCTTTTATGGCCTCCACAGCCTTTTTAAAGTCCTCTGGGTATGGAGCTTCTATCACAACCCTCTTACCATCTTTTGCATCAAAACTGAAACGAGTTGCGTGAAGTGCTGTACGAGTAAAACCTAGAGCGTTCACAAAAGAAGGTGCGTAGAGACTGTCCCCCACCACAGGATGCTGAATAGCTTTAAAATGCACTCTGATCTGGTGTGTACGTCCTGTCTTAGGCATTACCTCAAGAAAAGAAATGCCATCTTTAAAACCGAGTACTCTGTATTGGGTAATTGCCTCACGAAGAGTCCCTCGAGAACCACGACCTGCTGACCACCGAGCCTTTTCCCCACTACTTCTTCCGATAGGCTTATTGATTACACCTCTCTCATCTTTCATACGACCATTTACAAAGGTGTGATACACCTTTAATGCTTTTCGTGCACGAATTTGACCTTGGAGATAATCAAAAGCCTCTTGATTTTTCGCAATCCAGACAACACCTGATGTTTCTTTATCAAGTCGATGCACAATACCATATCGAGAAAATCCCTCTATACCCTGACCTAGTTCAAAATTACCCCCAACACTTTGGAGTGCAGGATAATGTTCTTTTACCCAGTCAATAAGAGTATATTCTGTAGCTGTCCTGTCTGGATGAATTTTAATACCAGCAGGCTTGTTTATAGCAATATAATCACTGTCTTCAAGAAGGATTTGTATGTCCATAGAGACATACTAGATTGAAACGCTTGATAAATCAAAGATGTCAGGTTATTGTTACCTTGTTGCATTTTTCAAGTGATCTAAATTTTTTGCCTTGCTTACGCAAGCAAAAACATTTTGATCCGAATTTTGAGGTGCAAAATTCGCGCGATTAGCTCAGTTGGTAGAGCAGCTCATTTACACTGAGAAGGTCGGGGGTTCAAGTCCCTCATCGCGCACAAAACATTAGGTTCCGTTCTGCAAGAATGGAACCTTTTTGTTTTGCAGCGCTGAGGGACTTGAAAGACGGAGGCGGTATACAAGACGAGCAAAGCGAGTGCTTGTCGCCGAGTTGGGGCTGCGAGAAATTTCTGTTAAGAAATTTACTTGTAGCCAAGTCCTCTTTATAAAATATCCAATTAGGGTACTGAGTCTAAGAGACTCAAGTCCCTCATCTAAACAGACAAGCTGGGGTTGAGAATCCATCGAAGACGGAATTCATGACCAAATCTCTTAACTTATTTCAACTTGTTTTTTCTGGACAAAAAAGTAGGATAGACTCCGGAAACACCACCAAAGGAGGCTCTATGTTCTCTAAACTTTTAAATCGACTTTTCGGAGCACAGGTCCGAGCGCAGGACAAACTTCAGGACATACTTATAGAATTTTCCAAGATTCCAATTGGTCAATGGTATTCTATTAACATCCGCGGGAAACCCGGAAAAGCAATCACCAAGAAACGTTCACATGACGGTACAGGACGGTCTATTGACCGAGTCCAACTCGTGAAGATCTCACCAAACAAAAAAGTTTGGTGGAGGCAATCATTTGTACCCGAAAAGTAGAGTGATTAGCCTCACTTGTTCACAAAAAATCTAAAGCCCCCGGCATCTACCGCGGGTTTTTTTCTTGCCTTTATCTCGCCTGTAAGTAAGATTAAGCAGGACCATACATAATAAGGAAAACTACAATGAAAAAAGGTATTGATTTCCCTGGCATTACAATCACTTATTTTTGCCATGATGGTGCAGGTAATTTTCTGATGAATTTCCGAAGCAAAAACTGCCGAGACGAACACGAACGATGGGACATTGGCGCAGGCGGACTTGAATTAGGTGATAGTGTTGAAGCTACTCTTCGTAAGGAAATCATGGAGGAATATTGTACAGATGTTCTTAAATTCGAATTTCTTGGCTTCCGAGAACTCCACCGCGAACACGAAAGTAAGCCAACTCATTGGATTGCTCTTGATTTCAAAGTTTTGGTTGATCCAAAAAAAGTGAGGAATGGTGAGCCACACAAGTTCGAGCGAGTTGATTGGTTTACGCTAGACACCATACCAAGTCCCACACACTCACAATTTCCCAAATTCTTGGAAAAAAACAAAACTCGACTAGTCGACTAGAAAATCTACTCGTCCATTCAAAGCCCCCGGCATCCACCGCGGACTTTTTTATTTCCTCTTTTTGTGTAGAATTGCCTTATATCCCTCCGGTAGTTCAATGGATAGAACAAAGCTCTTCTAAGGCTTTGATGCAAGTTCGATTCTTGCCCGGAGGACACGAATATTTTTAATCTCTACAAAGAAGGATCTGCAACATCAAACTCTCCTTGCAAAACTTTCTCTACAATTTCTTTTTTGCTATTCACCACCTCAACAGCTTTATCAATAGAATCCTTTTGTAGTGTTTGAGTAACTTCGACTTCAGAAGATGTCGTAACAAAAGTTCCATTTTCTATTTTTTTAAATACATACGTATTGTATGCAATTACTACAGAAAAAAATATGGCGGATAAGACAAGAATAAAAAACCAATCTCGCTCAGGGTTTATTACTTTTTTTTCACGAAAACTTTTAGACATGTTATTTATTTGTCAGAATTGAAAAATCAAAATCCCCTCTCCACGAACCATCAGATGAAACTTTTTTTATTCCCTCGACAGGTAAAACTCCCTGATCAAACTGAATATCTGCACCACCCTTTTTTATATCAACAAAACTTATGTCTACGTGGTATGGAATCTTTTCTAAGATGTGCAAAAACCTATACACCGACCTCCAACTTCCTTGCACAGCAATTTTAAATTTAAGTTCAGACTTTTCAGGAACACGTACTGAATCCTTATTTTCTTCAACAGACTGAATTGAAAGATTTACAAGAGCTTCTCGACCCAAACCTTCTAGATACTCGATAAAATCAACAGCTCCGTCTTCCGAAACAAAATAACTTTCAATCAAAGCAACCTCTGCTTCTGAACCCTTAAGCACATTTTGAATTGCTTTCACAGAAGACTTTTGTGCTTCTAACTCTTGAGAACCAAGAGATGCATCTGCAATAAGAATATTTTTTTTCTTAATTGAATTAAACAAAACATAGTACCCAACCGCAGTTGCGATCATGAGTATAAAAAGTATAGGAGTAATATATTTTAATATTCGAGGTTTCATGATTCTTTTTTCTTTTGAGTCAGGGTCAATGAGAATTCTATATTTCTTTCCTTTGTAAAAGTAGAGACTGGCACATCAACACGAGCAAATAAAGGTATATTTTCAAGTGCTTTTGCAAAAGCCAACAAACCATCACGAGTACCTGCAATACCCGCAATAATAACCTGAACACCTTCGGTCTCACCTTTTTTAAACAATAAATTACGTACTGATACTCCAGAAGAAACTTGCCCCAATATAAGGTCAAACACTTCCCCAGCAAGTACATCTTCTGTGTTTAAAGTAATGATACGAGTGTTTGTTTTTATATTCTTAATTCTCTCATTTAAACTATCCATATCTTCTTTGAGCATTTCAGCATCAACATACTTCTCAAGAGAAACTTCCTTCTCTTCTTGTGTAGAAAGAAGATATGAAGGAAAAAGTGTTACAAGTGCAGATACACCCACAAAAAAGAAAGCTCCCAAAAACAACACAAAACGCCTTCGGGTATATTCCTTACGTAGTTCTTTCTGGTGTTCTTGAGGAAGTAAATTAAACATAATATTCAGGAAGAGCTAGACCAATAGCGGCAGCATACTTTAAAGAAGAGTCCTTGCTTTCTTTCGAGTGAACACGTGGCATATCAGGAACAAAATCATCAAAAGAAAAGGCGTTCGTCCAAACATTCGCAATTGCTACAGGAACGCTTACAGAATTAGAAACGGGACCGAGACAGCTTTGTATATTTGGATGATCACCACAAATAAAAACCTTACTGATCTGCTTACCAAGCTCACCCTCTTTATCTTCATGTGTGTGCCAGTATGAAAAAAGTTTCGAAATCTCACTTGCAACCTCAGTCATCCAAATCTCGTCGCAGGAAGCATCTGTAGTTTTTGAAACTTTGAGAGTAAATGAGTCTGATGATTCTATACCCTTTTTAACTGACCCTTCACTAAAAACAAACGATGAAGCAAAGTGAACTGTCTCATCACTTACCACATACAATCCTGTTTTTTCTGTTCCTAAATTTACCACCAAGTACGTACTTTTATCTCCCTTTTTAATAACCGACCGAGCAATAGCCTGAGACTCGACCTGAAAAGAAATCGGAATGAGTCCAGCACCCTCCAAGACTTCTATATATGTAGATACCACCTTTATAGGAAGCACAGAAACAATAACATCAGCATGACCAGCATTTTTCTCTTTGCGCTTGTTGATTACGGAATAATCAAAAACTGCGGTAGCGACAGAAAGTGGCACATTCTCTTCAATCTTAAACTCGACAGCATCACGAAGTGAAGATCCTTCAGTTAGAGAAACCTCTGTTTTAAATAGATAGGCTTTTTCTTCTGGTAGTGCAGCGCGCACAAATTGTATACCCCACTCTTCTCTAAAGGATCTTACGATCTTTGTAAGCTCTTCTACATTATGAACATACCCACCACTCACAATGCCTGGTGGTATTTCTTTTTCAGCATATGCTTTGAGTTTCAAAGACTTGTGTCCAGAACGTAAATCAACAAAACGAACAGCAGTATCAGAAATTGAAAAGCCCACAGGAGCCATTTGAAGAAATCGAGGTGGTGGAAAGAAATCAAGTATGCGCTTAAACATCCTTTCTATTATAAACGAGGAGGTGCTAAAAACCGTACTTATAATCCACCATTTCTTTTTTTATCAAGAAAGCTCTGTAAAATAAGCGCTGCCGAAGATGCATCGATCATATCATGCTTGCCCTGCAACTTTTCCGCATGGGCTGAAGTCATAAACTCTGGCTCAAGATAAACCTCCTTACCAGAAGCTTTTTTTAGCTCATCAACAAAGACATGGATACGCTCCATAATCCTATTCTCCTTGCCGTCATAATTTTTTGACTCCCCCATCACAAAAGCAATTACATTATTTTTTTCTGCTTCCCGCACAACTACTTCGAGACTTTTTTGTGAAGAGTCAACCACACCAAGAGGCATTGCAAACTGCTCATCGTCATCAGAAAGAGCAAGTCCAATCCGTTTAAAACCAAAATCGATGCCCATATATCTCATACGTACATCCTAGCAGAAAATATTGTTTTTCTTGCACTCCAATACTCTTCTGCTATTATGTATTTTCATGGAAGTGATACCTACAGATTTGCTTATAATCCTTGCGATTATTCAAGTTTTTTGGGAATTGCCATGGAAAGGATTTGGACTTTGGAAGGCTGCCCAACTCTCACACAAACGTTGGTTTGTAGCGATCCTTCTTCTGAATACTTTTGGAATACTTCCTATCATTTACCTTCGTTTTGTTGCAAAAAAATACGAAGTTGAAATAAAGGACGAATCCCTAGATATAAAATAAGTAAAAATTGACGATAGTATAGGTCGTGAGTTCATTTACAAATTGACGACATTGCGGAGGAGTGCCTGAGCGGTTTAAAGGAACAGTCTTGAAAACTGTCGTATCCGAAAGGGTACCGTGAGTTCGAATCTCACCTCCTCCGCACTGTTGTTAATCTAATATTTTTGACACATATATAAAAAAGTGTAGTCTACACACAGATTTCGTACACCCCATTACAAGGAAACATATATGGCAACCATACTACTTGCTGAAGATGATACCGAAGTTATGAGGGCGGTAGTTAGACTACTCAGCTCATGCGGTTACCACATCATTGAAGCAGAAAACGGAAATGAAGCCTTGGAACTTTTACGTGAATACAAAGATATTATCGATCTCGTTGTATCAGATCACGACATGAATCCTGTAAACGGTCTTGAAGTTTTGAAAGAAGTCCGAAAACATAAAACAAAAGAGGAA
>JBJOQC010000027.1:0-7868 GCA_046050145.1 Candidatus Parcubacteria bacterium
TGTGGTAGATCCTCATACATATTTATTTCTTCCACAATAACCCCCTTTTCTTTTTCGATCTCATTAGTAGGTAGAGTTGGATTAAGATACATATCAGCAATAATATCGAGAGCTTTTCCAAAGTGCCCTGGATGAACTTTTGCATAGTACCCTGTTAATTCGTGATCTGTAAAAGCATTGTATTGAGCCCCAATACTATCGAGCTCTCGACTAATTTCATTTGAAGAAACACGTCTCTCCGTACCCTTAAAACACATATGCTCAAGGAAGTGTGAAAGTCCACTTATATCCTTTGTTTCATATTTTGAACCAGCCTCAACAGCTACAAGCACTGTCACCGCTGTACTTTCTTTCATAGGAACTGTAATGATACGCAAACCATTTTTGAGAGTTGTTTTCTTGAATTTCATACGAAGAGTCTATCATTTATCTTTTAAACAAAAAAGTCTCTGGAAAAAAATAACCAGAGACTAGGTGGAGAGAAATCCTTGTGGAGGAAATATTGGTCGAGGTATGACAATAACCTGTACCACCTTCCCCTTTCGAACAGGACATCCGTATATAGAATATGGAGAATAGTTACAGCACCAAGAATTCAACATCCAGACTTCTTTTTCTGAAGTGGTACAGACGTGTTGTCCAATACGAATAAGCATGTCCTTCAAAACATTACTTGAAGGAAGCATAAAACCTTCCTGATGCAGAATATCTATATCTTCGTCAGGAACAGCATATTCCCACACCTCAATCGTATTTCGATCTTTGTTGTAAACCCCAATGTCCATCCATTGAGCCATACGAACCTCCTTTCTCTAAAGAAAATCTAGTGTAAGTATATGTCTACCAAATAAAATTACAAAAAATTAAACGAATATATTTTTTATATCTAGTTCAGAAACACGCTTTTGTTCACCAGTGTCTCTATCTCTAAGTGTGACCGTACCGTCTTCAAGAGTTTGAAAATCAACCGTTACACAGTATGGGGTACCTATTTCATCCTGACGTCGATAGCGCTTACCAATATTTCCATTATCATCAAATACAATGTGAGGATGTTTTTTCTTGAGCTCTGAGTATATGTGGTACGCACGTTTTACAAGCTCAGGTTTATTTTTAAGCAAAGGAAAAATCGCAACTTTATACGGAGCAAGAATAAATGGCAACTTAAGAAGTGTTCTTTTCTCACCTCCCATAACATCCTCAGTAAATGCCGAAGAAAGTACGGCAAGCACTGTTCGATCCACACCAAATGTCGGCTCTATTACGTGAGGGATAAATTTTTCTTTCTTTTCATCATCAAAATAACGAGCATCCACACCACTTGCTTCAACATGACTCTTTAAGTCAAAATCTGTCCTGTACGCAAGACCATACAACTCTTTTTTACCAAACGGAAAATCAAATTCAAAATCAATAGTACGTTTTGAATAATGAGCCCTATCTTCTGGGGCAACTTCAAGTTCGTGAATACTCTTTTTAGGTAAGCCGATCATTTCCATCCAGCTCCACATCATACCCCTCCAATATTCAAACTGTGTTTCCCAATCAGTTGGATGTACAAAATACTCTATTTCCATTTGTTCAAATTCACGAGATCGAAATATAAAATCTCGAGGAGCTATTTCATTTCGAAAAGCCTTACCTATTTGCGAAATACCAAACGGTAGTCGAGGATGAAACGAGTCGAGTACGTTTTTAAAATTTACAAACATACCCTGAGCAGTCTCTGGTCTAAGATAAGAAACCGAAGCGTCATCTTCAGCTGCACCAACATGTGTCTTGAACATCATATTAAACTGACGTGCCTCACCAAGAGAATTTCCATCAGGACTCTTCAGCCCCAATTCTTTAATCTTTTCGTTCATAGCAGGTAGCTTCATACCCTTTACATCAACACCCGCTTCTTCAAGGAGATGATCAGCTCGATATCGTTTTTTTGTTTTTAAGTCTTCAACAAGAGGATCAGCAAAACCACCCACGTGACCACTTGCCTGCCACACTCGTGGATTCATAAGAAGAGCTGTGTCTGTACCGTACATATCATCACGACTGTCTACAAAAGTTCTCCACCACAACTGTTTTATATTATTTTTAAGAAGGAGGCCAAGGTGTCCATAGTCCCATGTTCCAGCAAGCCCACCGTACATATCAGAACCTTGGTATATAAAACCACGTCTCTTCGAGAGAGACACGAGAGCTTCCATTGTTTCGTTAGTTTTCTTTTGCATATCCAAAAAATCCTATCACAAAAAAAGATGAGTGTCTTTTATTGACTAACTTTTTCATCTCCATTTTTAAATGCAGGATCTGTACCAAGACGTGTCGTAAGTGCTGATCGAGAACGCTCAAGAAACGCACTTGTGAATCGATCTCGTCCCGTAATTACAGTCTCACCTATTATTTCAGGACTTGTACCTAATTGACTCAAACTTGGCAAAAAAGATACTTGAAACGATACTTCTCGAGCAGTTGAAGTAAAGCCTGTACCAGCACTCAGATCTCCTACATTCCAGGTAATTGTTCTATCGATAGAATTGAATGTCATTTGTTCTTGGCTTGGCACAGAAGAGTTGAGCCAGTTTACATACGAAGGAAGCTTTGCCTTCATTACAACACCAGTTACATCATTTGAAGAGTTGGTTGCATTCCAGATTATAGTGTAGGTAGTTTCTTTTTCTACTCGTGGTGGCAGTGTTCCCAAATTCACAAAAGGGCCTGTCGAATGCACAATTCGAGTATTAAGACCTATATCAGAAGCTATTTGAACAGTACGTGTGATTGAAGAAGTGAGAGCTTCTGGTACTGACCCCCCAGAAAACTGTGACCCCTGAGCAAAAGCACCTACTGTAACAGTCTGGTTTGAAAGCGGTAAGCCTCCACCAACAGACGCTGTACTAAATGAAAAACCATAGTCTCCCCGCTTACCAGGTGCCATATCAGCAAGTTCAGGGTTTGAATTTCTATCCCACACAATTGTGTTATCAATAGATCGATAGAAGCCACCGTTAGAGACCGAGACTGAAGCCTTATCAAATGCACCCCCTGTAAATCTCACTTCTACTTTACCGTTCACTACTGGCACAGAAAGATTATTAACCCAACGTACAGTACCACTGACCCGGCCACCTGCAGTTGAGGTAACTGAAGTATTTGTACTGCCATCAAGCACAAGCTCAAGACCTATACCCGGCTTTTTAATAGCAAGGGTTTCAAGAAGACTAATAAACTCCACGCCTAAAATATTTTCATCACGTTCACTTGCAACACCTGCAACAAATCTAAATGTTCTTTCTTCATTATCCTGCCCTTCAATCTTTCCTGTTATTTTAATAGTTCTCTTTTCACCTGGCCGGAGATCACCCAAACGCCACACACCCTCACTTGCAGAGGGTTGAGGTACTGACTTTGTAAATGCAAAACCAAATGGATATTCCACCTTCACAACAGCTTGTTTTATAATACTTGTCGCATTTGAAAGAGCTTCTATAGCTATCTCAAATTCTTTGCCAGATGCAATCTCTTTTGGATATGAAGTTGTAAGAGTGATTGGTGAAGACGTTAGAGCTATCTCGTGTTTTTTCTCTTTTGAGAAAACAGCATTCGAACCCTTTACACGATACTCGACTGAAATACTAATATTTTGAATAGAGTCTTTTTGACCAAATAGAACCGCTGTCACTGTGCGTCGCACCACCCCACCTGACTCAATAGCACCAAGCGACTCCCTGTACCTTAAAAGCTCTCTCTGAAGATCAGTCACAGTTCGAGTACCAGCTGGATATTCAATAAGGAGATCTGCCGTCTCAAGAGTCGTGTTGTTTTTATTTTCAATTACAATTTCAAGAGTCAGATCTTCCCCACCACTTATTGATACAGGACCAACAACAGAAATATCGACATTTTTTGAGGAAATATTATTAAAATCTCCAAAGATGGCGAAGAGCGCCACTGAAAGCGCTATAATAAAAAATGAAAGAGATGTTACAAAAAATATTTTCAAAAATGATTTTTTCTTTTTTTGTGGCACCTGACCTATGAGCTCTCCTATCCTCTCTTCCGACTGCCACGTCTCCTTTACATCTTGAGAAAAAGACTGAGGTACCGTATCTACCTTTTTATCAATAATTGATGGAGCACCTCGCTCATAAAGAGCTCTTGAAAGACGGTCTATTTTATCCTTTGGAGGAATTGGTTCCGGCATATTTTTTAATTATAACACATTACAAATGACTTTCTTTCAATGCTTTGTTAATTATTTCCACACTCTTTTTTCTATTTTTTTGAATCACTTCAATGTGTTTTGTATTCCATACATTCGAAACAATAGAATCACCGAACTCTTCATGGACTCCAATATATCCAAGCTGGTGAAGTATACGAAGCATGAGTAAACATTCAAAAGTACCAATCTCTTCATATGAAAGATTTTGACTTCCCAAAAAATTCATCCCTGACTCAACTATATTAAATAATTTTTCATCTTTTTCTTCACCTCGAACTAGTTTTCGTAAAAAAGATACAATATGAGCACATACATATAGCTTCGAAGGATTATTCTTGCACTCTGAAAAAAAAGAGGTTTCCGAGTGAGCACCTACAATCTTCCATCCACTTTTTCCATGTACAAAAGAAAGGTGTGAAAGAGAAAAATCTTGCAAACTATATTTAAGTTTTGACTTTCCTGCTCGCAAACCTTGCGCATGAGCTCCAACCAAACCAAAATCTCGAGTCAAAATAAAAACAAATTTATTTGCCTCTTGAGAAGGCAGACTTCCAAGCACTAGTCCATCTGTATGATATTTGTGATGCACGTTAGTAGCTGTAAGCTTTTAGATGTTAAGTTTTAGCTTGTTATTTCAAATCAAAAGAAAAATCTACCTCTTCAATCTTGAGGGCTTCTCCCACCACTTCACCAAACTGTATATCTCTGAGCCCTGTAACTCTTGAGAGTTCTATTTTAAATTTCTCTATAAGAGCTTTTCCTTTCTCACCTGTCTTTACAAGCAAGGTCATGAGGTCTTTCGGCTCTAAATTCTTTTTCTTGCGCATATCTTGAATAGCACGCATGAGTTCGCGCACCATTCCTTCTTCTTTAAGTTCGGGGGTTATGTTTGTATCAAGACGAACTCCTTCTACATCCTTCATAAAAACAACTTCCTTAACATTCACCTCATCTTTAATAAGGTCTGTCATTTCTTTTTGTAATTGGATATTTGAAATTTGACATTCGAGCTTCGCGAGCGGCTGTCTCACTTTTATATTCACCTTTGCTCGAGCTTCTAATCCAAGAGAAACTATCCTTCTCACTTCAGTCATCTCCCCTATAAGCTGTAAGCTGTAAGCTGTAAGCTTTAAGCTTTCTGGCCAACCTGTTAAATGAACACTTTCTGGATCTGTATCGTCTTTCATTTTTTGAAATACTTCTTCTGCAACAAAAGGCATAAAAGGAGCGCTTACCTTTGCAAATTCTTTAAGCACAAAACGAGTTGTGTTGAGGGCTTGATCTCGGTCTTCAGTATCATCAGACTTAAAACGATCTCGTGAACGTCGTACATACCACACCGATAAATCATCAACGAAATCCGCAATTGGACGTGACGCCTTATCAAGCTCATATATATCGAGCCCTGCTGTTACTTCAGAAATCAACTGATTAAGTCGAGCAAGAATCCATTGATCCAAAACGTTAGTAGCTTCTAACTTTTGGCTGTTAGCTTTTAGATTACTTGAATAAAGTTCATAGAAAGACACCACGTTTTTCAAACGCATAATGGTCTTCTTCATCACCTCATCAACTCCTTTTTCAGAAAAAGCTAAGTCTTCAGCATGAACAACTGGAGATGACATGAGGAAAAATCGCATCGCATCACTTCCGTATTTATTAAGAACAATAGAAAGGTCAGGATAATTCTTGAGACGCTTAGACATTTTTTGTCCATCCTCTGCAAGAACAATACCGTTCACGACTACATTTTTGTAGGGACTCTTTCCAAACAAAGCTACTCCAAGAACAAGTAATGTATAAAACCAACCGCGAGTTTGATCTTGCCCTTCAGCAATAAAGTCAGCTGGAAAAAGAGCACTTCCACGTTTTTCAAATTCTTTTTTATGTTCAAATGGATAATGCTCCGATGCAAAAGGCATTGAACCAGAGTCGTACCAGGTATCAAAAACTTCTGGAATTCTTTTCATAGGAGAGCCACACTCACATTGAAACGAGACGTCATCTATATATGGACGATGAAGGTCCGCTTCATATAAAGCATTATGAGGAAGAGCAACAAAATTAAAAGAATGCATTTCTCCTGTATTTATAAAATCTTCTTCTTCACCTCGAAGCAGAGCTGACTGACGAACGTCGAAACCTTGTGACAAAGCAGTGAACATCCACACTGGATATTCATGAGTCACGATCAAGATATTTTTACCCTCATACTTTGAATCTATTTCATACAAAAAGTCTCCCAATCTTTTCTTGAGATCATTAAGACTCTCTCCACCTTGGGGCGCTTTTGTGAATTTCTCTTCCAGAGATGTAAAGAAGTTGTGATACTCAATTGGTTTTTTACCTTCAAACTCCCCTGTCTGAACTTCCTTCAAACGTTCATCGAAAATAATACTTTCTTTTGGAAGTCCCAATTTTTCCACAATCATTTCTGCAGTTTCTTTTGTACGGGTGAGCGGTGAAGCAAAAACCATATCAATGTTTTGCTTTTTGAGTTTCTTTGCAGTTTTTAGCACCTGAGCTCTACCATTTTCTGTAAGATGTCTTTCTGGGGTATTGTTTCCACTTATAAGACCCAAGGCATTACTTTCTGCCTCTCCATGACGAACAAGAGTGTAGGTATTTCGAGCACCAATCTTTTGTTTTAACTCTTCAATACTTCCAATCACTTCATGTTTTTTACACTCTACACAGCGCCAAATAGGCATTGGAGCACCCCAAAAACGAGACCTTGAAACATTCCAGTCTCTCGCCTCCTCGAGCCAGCGACCAAACCTATTTTCACCCATATGCGCTGGCACCCAAGAAACTTTTTTATTTTCCTTAACCATTTTATCTTTGAGATCAGTCACCTTCAAAAACCAAGCTGAGGTCGCATAGTTTAAAAGTGGAGTATCACATCTCCAACAGTGAGGATATGAGTGAACTATTTTTTCTTTACCAAAAAGTTTTCCCGCCTGTGCAAGCCATTTAATAATTTCAATATCTGTTTTTTGGTGATCATCTTTTGGTTTTACAAATTGCCCTACAAAATCACTAACTTCTGATTTAAAAAGACCGTCCATTCCCACATGTTGAATTACTGGAAGATTTTCTTTTTGAGCTAAAGCCAAGTCATCAGCTCCGAATGCAGGAGCGATATGCACAATTCCAGAACCGTCTTGTGTTGTTACAAACTCTGCACCACATACCTTCCATGCATTTTCCTTGTTCGAAAGTTCAGCATTTTTGTAATAAGAAAAAACTGGCTCATATGACATTCCCACAAGTTCTTTTCCTTTAAATTCACGAATTATTTTATATTTTTTATCTTTAAGAACCGCACCCAATCTTTCTTTGCCAAGAATAAATTCCCCCACCTCTCCCTCAATTGAAATCTGAGCATAAAGCACATCTCCATTCACAGCCAAAGCAACATTACCTGGCAAAGTCCACGGTGTTGTTGTCCAAGCCAAAAGATAGGTATCACGCGCACCTGCAATTTTAAATTTTACATACACTGAAATATCAGTAATGTCTTTATAGCCTTGATTTACCTCAAAGTTTGAAAGTGTTGTCTCACAGCGAGGGCAGATGAGCATTGATTTATAACCCTCATAGACCAAACCTTTTTTATGAAGCTCCTTGAATGACCACCATACAG
>JBJOQC010000028.1:0-8017 GCA_046050145.1 Candidatus Parcubacteria bacterium
CGAATATGAGTTTGTAAAAATGGATTATGACCTTTGGACACCTTTAATACCTAAAGGAGGACATGTTGTTTTACATGATGTAAAAGCTACTCATGTTTATGGACCCAAAAGAGTATATGAAGAATTAATTCTCAATAATCCAACATGGAAAGATCAACGGATTGTTGGAGGGATGGGTATAGCCACTAAAGCATAATCTCTCTTTTTACACTTCACTAGTTATTTTTTAGAATGAAAGTACAATTTCAATACGATAAAGAAAAAGATATTTGGTGCCTTCTCAACAAAGGAAAGAGTTCTGACAACTCCCAGAGCCCAACAAAACAATACGAACAACTTATTACCAAATATGGCAAGAATCCAACCAGTGACGACGTTTCTAATTTTATTGAGGACTACAAAACGAATAACAACATCGACACCCAGCAATTCATAGAAAAATACCAAAAAGACTGGGAAGTCACTTCTAATGAGTTTTACAGAAGAGCCGAAACTATATTCAACGTATCGCTTCCAGAAAACATCACTGGATACCTAACCATAAACAGTCGGTGTCCTTACAGTATTGAAAATAATTACTTCTTTGTCGCAATGTCGAAAAATTTTTCTCATAGAACTGTAATGCATGAGCTTTGGCATTTTTATACATGGTACGGTCTAGACACTGATCAAGAAGAAAAAATAGGAAAACAGAAATATAATGACATTAAGGAAGCCTTAACTGTTCTATTAAATATTGAATGTAAAGACTTGTTGCCTGAAGGCGTTATTGATTCAGGCTACCCTCAACATCAAGAGCTTCGTCAAAATATAGTTGAGTTTTGGGATACTAATAAAGATATAAAAAAGTTGTGGGACCATTTTATTAAACAAGCTTGATTTCAAAAGGAATTAAGCTAACCCCCATTTGCTATACTATACGTATGAAAAAAAATATACTCATATTTCTTGTAATTATCTTAGTTGGAATTGTTGTGTATTTTATACAACAAAAGTCTGATTCGAACCCTACTAACGAAAATTTAGTTCTCTCTCCTGTATCAGCACAGGGTATTCAATTTATGTACCCGAAAGTTTTACCTACAACATTTATCAAAGCTCAGGAATGGCCACCTGTTGTTGAAGTTGTTGCAGGCGAATTTACTTGTGCAGAAAACAAGAAAAGTACAATTAACGGTCATGTGTACTGTGTCACAGTCTCTAGTGAAGGTGCTGCAGGAAGTACCTACACAACATACGAATACTCGACAGATCAGGGTGATTTTGTTGCAAAAACAACATTCACACTCCGTTCTCCTCAATGTTTAAATTATGATGAACCGAATCAAAGTACGTGCATAGAAGAACAAGAAAATTTTGATGTAAGTGGTCTTGCTGATCAAATCCTTACAAGTGTTCGAATGAAATAAATATTTGAATTAGAAAAAGATATTCGAGAGAGCTACAATAGAGACATGACTGAAATATATAAACACGCATACTTTGGTGATACGATTATCCCCCTTCAAGATGCGAATCTGAGTATTACAAGCTCAGCAGTGCTCTATGGCTTGAGTATATACACCGTACTCCCCCTCTTTGTAACAAAAGATGGATTACAAGCACTCCTTTTACAAGACCATTACAACCGCCTTGTAAACTCAGCAAAAATAATTGGGATCGATACCTTTGAGCCACAATGGACCTTTGAGAGATTCAAAAGTGCCATAACAGAAGTAGTTAAGACCAACAACATTACGCAAGACTCGTTTATCCGCATAACGATCCATGTGACTAAAAAACTTCCTGGCACACGCTCACGAGGACTTGAGACAACGGTGAGTATTTTTGCGTATGAAGCAAAAGCAATCATTCCACAAAATGGCGCTCGCCTTAAAACAAGTGTATGGCGAAGAGTGCCAGACTATGCAATCCCTTCTCGAGCAAAAGTAAATGGTGCGTACGTAAATTCTGTTTTAGGAAAACAAGATGCACTAGACAGTGGATATGATGACTGTATTTTTCTCGATAGTTTTGGACATGTCTCAGAGTTGAGTGCTGCTAATATTTTCATTGTACGCAACAACACACTCATTACCCCAAGCTGTTCAAGCGACATTCTCGAAGGAATAAACAGAAAAGTGGTTCTTGAACTTGCAGAAGAGATGAATATCCCTACAGCTGAACGAAACATAGACCTAACCGAACTCTACGTATCAGAAGAAATATTTGCTTGTGGCACATCTTCATTTATCGCACCTGTTATAGAAGTAGATGCTCGAAAAATAGGAACCGGAAAAATAGGAACTCTTACAAAAAAGATACAGGAAAAATATCTTTCAGTCCTTCACGGCAAAGATCCTGAAAGTAAAAAATACCTCACACCACTTTCATGATGAATATTCGACCTCTGCAAAAAAGTGACTTTGGAAAAGGTTTTGTACAAACCTTAGAGAGTCTTCGTCCTATTGGAAATCTCGACACTGAAGAGCTTGAAACTATTTTTAATCATATTTCAGAAAATAAACATCACCATATTTTTGTGGCAGAAGAAGGTAGCAATATCATTGGCACAGTCACCATACTCATAGAACAAAAATTTATTCGACAAGGAGGTAGGGTCGCACATATTGAAGATGTTGCTGTACACAAAGATTTTCAAGGAAAAGGTATCGGCTCAAAAATTATAGAACATGCACTCGCATATGCCCGCACACAAAACTGCTACAAAGCAATCCTTACCTGCAATGAACACAATACCCCTTTTTATGAAAAACTTGGTTTCAAAAAGCATGAAACTGAAATGAGAAAAGACCTGTAAAAAGAGTATAATAAAACCATATCAATTAACCGATCTTATATGATCATACAAACAGTAAATATCGTATCGGGTTTTCTACTTGCAGCACCTCAACTCAAAACATTCACAAAAAGTGACCAACTTATAGGAAGTATAAACAGTGCCGAAAGCGCACTCGCAAAGTGGAGTAAGCTACTTGGTGTTATGGAACTCATTTTAGGAGTAATCGCTCTTGTTGAAAGAGTTAGCTATTCAAGCATTGTTCCCTATTACTACAATTACGGATCGAGCTATCCTCAAGCAATCATCGCAATTCTTATGGGACTACTTCTTGCGTCTCACCTATTCGAAAAAAATCAATTTGTTCGAGAAAAAATTACCCTTCTTCGTCCTTACTCCGCTGTTATTGGTATTGTTGGTATTCTCATCGGACTTTTTTCAATTATTTAATTATTCAACAAAAAAAACCGCAACTCTCCTGAGTTGCGGTTTTTTTATTTTATACCGTAGGTTGATTTTGTTGTCCTGAAGGATTTCCCAAGACACTCATGTATTTTTTACCAAACAAAGAATTGCTTCCCGCACCTGTAAACACAAAACCGAGGTTTACCATGAGAAGTACGAACTCATATTCTGAAGCTCCAAAACCTCCTGCTGGCCATTTTACATTGAGAATTGCAACCGCCATAATAACAGCCAAAAGAAGTCCTACGATTTTTACAGAGAAACCTATAACAAGAGCAATACCGCCCACAAACTCAACAAGACCTACAACCCAGGCGAATACTTCTGGCATAGGAATATTAACACCTTGGAAAAAAGCAGTTGTGCCCGCAATGTTCTGTAATTTACTCCAACCATGTGCGATAAAAATTACCCCAACACCAATTCGCATAAGAAGTAAGCCGAGACTTGATTTAGAATTCATACATTAAAAATAAGTATTAATACGTCTATAGGACTTATTATATCAACACATCCATAAAAATAATAAAAACTTTGACTAAAATACGATTATTTGGTACTCTTTTACAACTTCCCACGGGGAATTTTTTATTTAACCACTTCCCTTTTTATATACTATGGAGATTCGAAACATCGCAATTATCGCTCACGTTGACCACGGCAAGACAACCTTGACCGATGCAATCATGCGTCAAACAGGAACAGTTACTGATGGTGCAAGTATGGACTCAAACGCTCTCGAACAAGAGCGCGGTATCACCATATACGCAAAAAACTCTGCTATTTTATACAAAGATACAAAAATAAACATCGTAGACACACCAGGTCACGCTGACTTCGGATCTGAAGTTGAACGTGTACTCCGCTCTATCGACAACGTTATCCTTATTGTGGATGCTCAAGAAGGTCCGATGCCTCAAACTCGATTCGTACTCAAGAAGTCACTCGAACTTGGAATGAAGCCTATTGTTGTTTTAAATAAAATCGACAAACCTGCTGCAAACCCAAAAATGGCTGAAGAGAAGGTTCTTGAACTATTTCTTGAACTCGGAGCAAATGAAGAGCAAATAAACTTCCCTGTTATTTTTGCTATTGGACGTGATGGTATTGCAAAGAAAAATCTCACAGATGAATCAAAAGATCTTTCTCCACTCCTTGATATGATTCTAGAAAAGGTTCCAGCAGCTCCAAGTAATATTTCTGCACCTCTTCGCGCACAACCATTCAACCTTGGATATGACAACTACGTTGGACGACTCGCTGTATGTCGTATATACGAAGGAACTGTTTCTGTTGGTCAAAAGATTTTTGTAAAAACACCTACAAGCGCTGTTCGTAGTGCCACAGTCACAAAGCTCTATACCTTTACAGGAATCTCACGAGTAGAGACACAGCAAGCAAGTGCTGGGGACATCGTAACTATTGCTGGTATTCCTGATATATACATTGGAGAGACAATCATGTCAGATGAAAACACCGAAGCGCTTTCAATGATTTCTGTTGATGAACCGACAATTGAACTCGACTTTTTGGTTAACAACTCTCCTTTTGCAGGACGAGATGGAAAGTTTGTTACCTCTCGTCAGATTCATGATCGCCTCGAACGAGAACTCGAAGTAAATGTGGGTCTTAAAATAAACTTCCAAAACGGAGACGTATTCAAAGTTGCTGGTCGTGGAGAACTTCACATCGCTATTCTTCTTGAAACAATGCGCCGAGAAGGTTTTGAACTTCAAGTATCACAGCCACAAGTTATCACCAAAGAAATTGATGGCGTACTGTGTGAACCTTTCGAAGAGATTACTATTGACGCACCGAGTGAATCTCAAGGTATTGTGATCGAAAAACTCGGCAAACGAGGAGCTGTAATGAAAGACATGCAAGCTCATGATACGACCGTTCGTATGATCTTTGAAGGACCTACTCGTGGACTTTTGGGATACAGAAATGAATTTACAATCGACACAAAAGGCGAAGGTATTATGTCTGGACGAGTTATTGGATTTAAACCACATGTAGGAGAAATTCGCCGAAGACAGGTAGGATCAATGGTGTCTATGATAGGAGGAAAAACTCTTGCTTTTGCCCTTGGAAACCTTCAAACTCGTGGAACTCTCTACGTAGGACCAACTGCTGAGGTGTATGAAGGAATGGTTGTGGGAAATACTTCAAAAGGAGACTCTATGGAAGTAAACCCTATTAAAGGAAAAGCTCTAACAAACATGCGTGCATCTGGGTCTGATGAAAAGATCTATCTCACACCACCATGGGAAATCACAATTGAACGTGGTCTTGAAATTATGGCGGAGGATGAATACCTCGAAATCACTCCAAACTTTACTCGACTACGAAAGAAGAACTATAAATAACAAAAAGTCTCGCTCAGGCGGGACTTTTTGTTTCTATTGCCAATAGTTCTTTTTTGTGATAGAAATTGCAGACCTTAATCGGTAATATATACATATGAAAAAACACTTTATTCTCTTTACACTTGCATTAAGCCTCATTGGTTCCATGACAGTGTATGCCCAAACAAACAACCTTTCAGGAACAGAAGACTTTCCACCTGAAATACACATTGGAAAAGGCGGGCTCGTTAAAGCTCAAGGCATCAAAGTGATGCAAATATCAGGAAATACTATTTTTGCTCGTTTTATATGGCAAGAAGCTTACTTGCGACTTACTATAAAAACTGACTCGAGCACACGTATCACCCGTCGCTACGGAGGTACACTTCCTCTTTCACAAATATCTGTCGGTGACTGGCTTGTTATTGAAGGAGAACTTGAACGAGGATCTGAATCATTTTCAGTTAAAGCAACAGCAATAAAGGATGTAAGTATTTTTACTCAAGACGAGGTAAAAACGTCTGGAACAATTACAGAGAGCATTGGTGGAGGGTCTACCCTCAAACTTCAAAGTAAAGAGAAAGGATTGATTGAGATTCGTACTGATGGCACTACTCATATTAAAAAAGGATCTCTTTCAATTTCACCAAAAGATATTCAAGTTGGTGACACTATCACCTCAGTCCTTGGAGTATTTGATACTGCAAAGAAAAGTATGCAAGCAACCTTTATTGAGGTGTTTGTAAATATGAATATATTTACCCCACAAAATTTCCAAGGAACACTTGTATCGATCGAAAAAACAACACTACCTACAACAATCGTTATTGCAGTTGGAAATAAAAATTATACCGTAAAGCTCACTGAGAAAACTTCGATAATGCGAGCAAGCCGAGCTCTCGTAACCCTTCCCCGTTTTGTTGTTGGAGATACTATCCGTTTCTATGGCAATATTACTGAACAGGATTTAAACGTAATCGACAATGTGTTGGTTGTACGAAATATAAGTTTGTAAACAAGCTGTTAGCTTTTAGGTTTTAGCTTTCAGTACAAAGCCCTGTTTTGCTTGGCAAAACAGGGCTTTGTTAAAGCATTTTTTTACTCAAATTTTTTCCTTGACTTTTAGACTAAAATATGCTATTACATACTGAGAACAGTGAGGAGAGGAAATTTTCCAAACTTGCTGTTGCACATTGTTGAAACCAACCCCAAATTTCGGGGCGCCAGACACCGGCGAAATCTCCAAGAAAGGGGGTGTCATGGATCGATTCAAGAGTTTTTATCTCACTCGGGCTGAGCAGCGCGGTGACGGCCACTGCAACTGGGCAGAGATCCTGAATGACTGGATCCACACCGAACAACCCAAGGAGATCGTAGAGACGACCATGCAGAGCGCCTCAGATGGTGGCCTGCATGTCCTCGTCCGCTATCACGCAAAGTAAAATCACAGAGAGGGTCTGTGAAGCCGCTGACAAGTTCAGCGGTTTTTTTATTCTCTAATAAGCTAACAGCTAAAACCTAGAAGCTTATCTCTTCTTCTGCTCTACCGCAGTCTTAATAAATTCCGTAAAAAGTGGGTGTGGTGTAAGTGGACGCGCTAGAAGCTCTGGGTGAAACTGTGTGCCAAGGAAAAACGGGTGTTTGTCGCGAGGAAGTTCTGCAATTTCCATAAGTTTTCCGTCAGGAGATGTGCCTGAAAATACAAGACCAGCATTCTCAATCTTCTCAACATATTCTGGACTTACTTCATAACGATGACGATGTCTTTCACGTATCTCTGCTTTTCCATATGCATCCCGTGCAATTGTTTTAGGCTTTAAAAGTGCCTGGTAGCCACCAAGACGCATTGAAGCACCATATTTATTTTCTGCCAAAAGCTTTTTTTGCTCTGGCATAATATCAATAACCACATGTGGCGCCTGAGGATTTATCTCTGCAGTATGTGCACCAGGAAGCCCCGCCACATTTCTCGCATACTCAATAACTGCTAACTGCATACCGTAACAAAGTCCAAAGTAAGGAATTTTACTTTCTCGAGCATACTTAATTACATTAATCTTTCCTTCTATGCCTGTCTCACCAAAACCTCCTGGCACAATAATCCCATCGAACTCCGAGAGTTCTTTTACTTTTTTAGGATCTACTTCAAAATCTTTTGAATTCAACCAATGAAGTACCGGTTTTACCCCAACCTTAAATGCTGAAAATTTTATAGCCTCAATTACTGAAAGGTACGCATCAGAAAGTACAAAGTCTCCCGTATCAAAATATTTACCCACCACAGCAATATTTACTTCCCCTTCACCATTCTTCACACGTGCCGCAAATTGTTTCCATGCACTCAAACCGTTTCGTGCACTTTTATTTTTAAGTTTAAGAGTTTTGAGAATCGTGTCACCAATCTTATCTTTTTCAAAATTAAGAG
>JBJOQC010000029.1:0-6783 GCA_046050145.1 Candidatus Parcubacteria bacterium
AAAAATTTGAACAATTCAAGGCGCAGGCGAGCATTACGACCAAGCTGTAGTAAGCCTACTGCGCAGGAGTAAGCGGAGCCTGCAACGACGAAGTGTTCAAATTTTTCTAGCTAAAAAGGTATGTCGTCTGGATTGATTTCTTCTTCTGGATACTCCACCGGAGCATCCTGTGGCTCTGGAGCAGCTCCACCCGCCTTCTTAGCCCCACCTGCCGCAGGAGCGCCACTCGGAGCTCCACCTTCCTTACGAGGACCAAACTGTACTCGATCAGCAATGATCTCTGTACGGTAGTTTTTCTTGCCATCTGGACCATCCCAGCTTCGTGTTTGCATTCTACCTTCTACCAAAAGAGAGCTTCCCTTTTTAATATACTGTGCAACCATTTCTGCCTGCTTACCAAACACAACAACGTTGTGATAGTCAGCACTCTCCTGTTTAACACCAGCTTTATCCTTCCAGACACGATTTGTAGCAAGAGAAAAGCTACACACCTTAATACCTGAAGGAAGAGCTTTAATCTCAGGGTCGCGAGTAAGATTTCCTATAACTATAGCTTTATTGAGATACATAATATTTTTTAAAATGACAGAGTTATTCACTCCTGCCCTAATAAGATTACTATACTACAAATCAGCCTCGGAGACCGTATTGACACACAATAAAAAAACCCGCTTAAAGGTAAGCGGGTTTTTTATTTTCTCTTTTATTCAACAATAAGCTTGTCGATACTTTCGTCAATCACCTCTGGAGAGGCTTCCACAGGATCTCCATCCTTTTTATCATCAGACTTCTTTACATGAGCAACCTTAGGCTGAACAAGAGTGTTTTCTCGGACAGTTTCAATAATCATTGAACGGAGGATATTTTGTGATCCATCGAGATCTTTCTTAAGTCCTCCAATAGAACTTGAATTCATTTCAAACTTAACCCAACCAAAATAAGCATCAGTAAACTTCTCTTTCTTTACACCAAATACCTTAAACATTGCGTATGCGAGAGGTCGAAGCTTTGGCATGTCTTCAGAGATGAAGACGCCTCCATGCTTTTCAATAGTAGATTTTATAGCAGCAAATTCCTTCGCCACATCATCCTGCACAACAGAAGAAACGATATTAAAAGCCACTTCGTATATACGAGATACGGCTTCTTTCGCTTCTGGTGCAACTATTTCATCTTTTTCTACAACTTTTTCCATTTCGAGAGCTTATCATATATTGATTTTATTGCAACTATAAGACACCTCGTTTAGCGAGGTGAAACCTAGCTAAGCTTAAAGAAATTAAGAGCGTTCAAAACAAGCTGTGGGCGCACTTTTTCAAAGTCTTCACCTCTAATTTCGGCAATTTTTTTGACCACCTCTTGTACATAGACAGGCTCGTTGCGCTTACCTCTAAAAGGAGCTGGTGTCACATACGGACAGTCAGTTTCTGACATTATTCGATCAAGTGGCACGAAACGAACCACTTCTTCGTATTGTTTAGCAAAAGTTATAACCCCCGTAAATGAAAGATGTCCTCCTAATTCTAAAATCTCCTTAGCTTCCTCTATAGAACCTGCAAAAAAATGGAAATTAAATGGAACCTTTGCATGTTCTTTCAAAATCTTACAGGCATCTTTGTATGCAGACCTCTCTTGAGAGGATCTCACGTGAAGCATGAGTGGCTTTCCTACCCTATTTGCAATATCAATATGTTTTATAAAAACGTCTGTTTGTTTTTCAACACTACCTTCCTCGAGATGAAAATAGTCGAGTCCACATTCACCGATTGCCACAACCTTCTCATACTTTGCTAATTCTTCGTAAAAAGCAGAGTCGAACTCTTCACCTCGAGACGTAAAAGCTTTTCCACCCTCCCCAAGCTCTGCTTCATCATGATATGACTTGCCTGTATGTACTGGGTGAAGACCAATAACTGCATACATACCTTTTTCATACTTTTCTGCGAGTTCTACTGCAGATTTTGAGGTATCTTGCTGAGTCCCAACATTTATCACAAATACACCCGCATCATGTGCTCTTTGAGCTGTTTCTGCCCGATCAGCATCAAATGCCGAGAAATTGATATGGGAGTGGATGTCGAAAAATTGAGGTGTCATGAATACTATAGTACTAGAAAAAGTGGTAGGATGCCTGCAATGATAAGCAACATCGAGTGTCTGATCGAAGCCTGTAAGGAACTCAAAATTCCCTATTCCTTTCTCGATAAAAATAAAAACTGCGTTGCGGTTGGTAAGCAACCCTTTTCTTATTTCATAAACGCTTCAAATCCACTAAATAATGAGAGCGTAGCTGTACTTGTGAAGGACAAAGAATTTGCTTACAAAGCACTTGAAGGAAGTGTTCAAATGCCCTACACAAAAGCGTATTTTGATCCTGCGCACGACGAATATGGTTCATATAAAACCTTTACCTCAGAGCAAGAAATACTTGAAGACATTGCAAAGTCTTTTGAGCTACCGCTCATGCTGAAAAGAAATAAAGGTGCACGCACGGTTCATGTATTTAAATGCAGTACGAAAGAAGAAGCAGGAAAAGCACTTAACACAATCTTTGATCAAAAAAATAAAGATTATGACTATGTTGCCTTAGCTCAAACATTTATTCCTTCAAACACAGAGTACCGGGTTATCGTTCTCGATGGAGCAATTGAGCTTGTATATAAAAAAAATTTAGACGTCGGTGAAGCAAAACAGGTTATCGATTCTGTACTTATACAAAAAATCCAGAACTTTATTGATCCTATTTTTAAAACTATTCCCCTACGCTGGAGTGGTCTCGACATAATTTCCGGAACAGACGGCAACTTACACCTTCTCGAACTCAACTCCAAACCAGGCTTTGGATATTTTCTCCAAAATCACGATAAGAAAATTATTGTTGAGATTTATAAAAATATATTAAAAAAGCTTTTAGCTTCTAGCTGTTAAGTTTTAGAATTTATAAAAAATTTAATAGTTATCTCGGGGTTATGTTTATATCAAAAAAATGCGAGAGAACCCAAATTGAAATTATAGGTATGACCCATGAAATAAGCTGTTGAATATGTGGGTTATTGTAAAAATGTTTCCAGTAATAAACAGGACTGACAAACTCCAAACCCTTCCCAGTTACAACCAGATGTTTTTCCGAAGTTGTAGGAGGTTTGATATATCCATTTCCAATACATAATTCTATAGCATATTCAATTTTTGAATGAAATGTTTTTAAATATTGAGGCCTAATCTTCTTAAGTAACCATTTAAGAAAACGACTCACTTTATTTGAGTAACAAAATTCATCAGCAAAAAGTATAGAGATAAACTTATCTTGAGGAATTCCACCCTTAAAGCGAGTAAGGTTATAAATAAAAAAACCTTGATCTAGCCAGCGAAGTTTATGTAGCCGTTTGACAACTTTTCTTTGAGTAATAAACAAAATCATCACTTTAATCTTTTCTTAAAAAAAGTGGTGTCTCTGGCATTTTATTTGCCTTGATAGCCTCTTTTATTTTCTCTGAAGTTTGCGGAAGAAGCGGGACCAACATATTAGCAATCAAATAAAGTCCAACGACCAAATCGTTGATTATTCTCTTTGCTTCTTCTGGATTAGTTTTTACCATTTTAAATGGTTGAGTTTCTTGAATTTTCCTATCTAACTCAGAAATATAATGCCATGTTATATGCGCCACCCTTTGTAGATCAAAATTGTCTATTGAAGATATATAATCCGGTGGAAGATCTAGGGGTGAAATACTCGGCGGCTTATCTAGATTTGTTTCTGCCATTTTCATAATACGAGATGTGAGATTGCCAATTCCATTCGCCAAGTTTGCATTGTAAGCAGACTTAAAAAGCTCCACCGTAAACGGACTGTCTTCAAAGGAATTTAGTTCGCGGAGAACAAAATAACGGAGCGCATCAGTGCCGTACTCTTTTACAATATCGTACGGATTAATTACATTTCCCAAAGACTTACTCATCTTGATACCACCCTCACCTGTTACAAACCCATCAATGACAATATGATCTGTTGGTTTAATACCCACAGCCAAAAGCATAGCCTGCCACATTGCAGACTGCTGACGGAGATTGTCTTTACCAGCGTACTGTACTGTTTCCCCTTCTTCCCAGAAAGAATTAAACACCTCCTTATTTTCTGGCCAACCTAAGGTTGAAATATAGTTTACAAGAGCATCAAACCACACATACATAACATGCTCACTGTCATCAGGCACAGCTACACCCCATGGCATTTTTGTTTTAAGACGGGAAATACTAAAGTCCTCAAGTCCCCTTTCAACAAAGGCTTTTATTTCATTGAAACGAAAATCCGGAATAACTAGTGTTGGATTTTTCTTGTACAGGTCGAGAAGTGGTTTTTGAAATTCTGAAAACTTAAAAAAGTAATTCTCTTCATCAATGAGTTCTATGTCACGATTTGGGTGGATCGGACATTTACCATCCACAAGCTCACTGTCAGTCTTTTCAAGTTCACATCCAACACAATATTTTATACTGTACTGTTTTTTATATATAAATCCTTTTTCTTTACACTGTTTCCAAAACTCCTGCGCTGCCTTTTTGTGATTACTATCTGTTGTACGAATAAAATGGAGGTCAGAACTTAAACCCAAAACCTCTTTAAGTCCTTTGAATTTTTCTGCGTATTCATCTACATAGCTTTGTGTATCTTTTCCCGCCTCAAGAGCTCTTTCATGTATTTTTGCGCCATGCTCATCAGTACCGGTATTAAAAAATACTTCACACCCCTGGCCTTTCTTAAAACGTGCAATCGCGTCTGCACGAATAATTTCCATCGCAAAACCAACATGTGGATCAGAGTTTACGTACGGAAGCGTTGTGGTTATGTAGAAGTTTTTTGAAGACATGAAATAAGTATACGCAAAAGCAAACCTTTCGCTAGATTACATTCGTGGCTGAGGTGCCACGAGTTTCTCGGCAACATTTTCTTTTTGATAGTCATTGAGCATTTCCATCAAAACTGCAGCGAGAGGAACCGCCAAGAGAATACCAAGAAAACCTGCGAGCTGTCCGCCAGCAATAAGAGCAAGGATCACAACAACCGGAGGTACACCCACCACTTTCTTTACTACAAGCGGATAAATAAGTTGGTTTTCAAACTGCTGAATAATCAAATATAGACCACCTATAAAAAGTGCTGCTGACACACCGCCATCTGCAAAACCAATCGCAACCGCAGGAATAGAAGCGAGAATCGGACCAAACACTGGAATGATCTCGAAGAGACCAGCAATAACAGCGAGAGGTAATGCATGATTTACCCCAAGCAATGTGAGACCTAGATATACAAGCACAGCGACAATAATAACCAAGAGAAGCTGGCCTTGCATCCAGAGACCTATTTTCTCTTCTGCTCTTCGCCACAAATCAAGCACATAACCCCGCTGACGTCCAGGAGTGATGACCGAGAGGAAGTTTCGAATACCATGATCTTGCACAGCAAGATAGAAAGAGAGAACAACAATAAGAAAGAAACTCAGAAAACCACCAAATGCAAAACTTGCCGTTTCCCAGAAACCCTGAGAAAGACTCAGGATTGCTTTGTTGAAATCATTTGCAATGTCTTGAAGTGGGAATGAATTTGAAATATCAGATACGATTGAAGATCGAACAGACACAGTTGTAGCATCAACACCTCCACCCGCAAATGGAGTCCAGCCACTTACACTTCCAAGATAATCAGGAAGTGTATTGAGAAGAGACGCTGTATCACTCAAAAGTGGTAAGACCAGAAAGTAAAACACCCCTACCAAAAGAAAAGCTAAACCTACATAGATAAAAATAACTGCAGGTAATCGGGCGATTCTATACCGAATAAACCATCGTGTGATTGGCTCTACAGCAGATGCTGTCACTACAGCAGCAAGTACTACAAGCAATAAATCCTTAAGCAGGAACAGTACGAAGAAAAGTCCTCCGACCAAAATAGCCTTCGCCACACTACTTGGACTTATGTGATACACGAACTCTTGTTTTTGCATGTTTTTATAATACCTTTTAGGCTAAAAAATAACATCTAGTTTTGTAACACACCCTATACGTGGAGAACTTTTTTGAAAACCTCTTCATCAGTTACAGAACTTACCGCAGCAAGGTTTAGATTGGTATCAATAATCACCTTTGAAGCAAGATCTCGTATTTGTTTTGCACTTACTTTACGAATACTTTTTTCAATTTCTTCGGCTGTCTCAATTTTACCTTTCAAAATCTCTTGCATACCATAAAACTCACCGAGTGCGTCTGAGGTCTCAAGACTTAAATACATATTACCAATAAGACAATCCTTAACTTTTGTAAGCTCTTCTTCTGACACAAGCTCTGTCTTTAGCTTCGAAAGCTCTTTACACACAGCTTCAATAGCTTGGGGAGCACGCTTCACATCAACACCTGTTGAAATAGAAAGGAAGCCATGATCAGTAAACTCTTCTGCGTTTGATTTTACGTAATAACAAATACCCATTTCATCTCGAAGTTTTTGAAACAATCGTGAGCTCATACCCGCACCAAGCACCCCTTGAAGTACCTGCAATACTGGATTTCTTTTATCTTTTATTCCGAAGGTACGAATACCCAATACAGCATGCACCTGATCGGTTGGTTTTACATGAAGCTTGATTCGCGGAGCAGTTTGCACTATTTCGGTGACAGCGAGCTTCCCTATTTTTTTCTGATTAGGAATACCTGTAAATGCTTTTTCTATTTCTGTAAGTGCTTTCTTTTCATTAAAATTACCAGATACAACAATGAGAGTTTTCTTTGATA
>JBJOQC010000030.1:0-3124 GCA_046050145.1 Candidatus Parcubacteria bacterium
CAGAAATAGATGCAAAGTAGCATGCAAGATTATATGCAAGCACTCCCCAGGTAATCTTTTCTGGGAGAAGTGTTATCATCTCCTCTACCCATTCCTGATCATTCTGGTTAACGGCAAGACCGATAAACTGCGCAAGAACTCTTTCTGTATCAATTGGCTGTAATTTTATTTTCTTAAATAGAGAAAAACATTCCTTAGCCTCATCTCCTTGCGATACGGCCAAAAAGGCGACAGCCTCCGCAAAAAGAGCAGATGTTTCTTTCGTCAAAACCACATACTCTTCCTGCTTTTCACCAACATGAGAGAGGAGCGTTTCCGCCAAATCAAACTCAGCCTCTTGCACCGCCTTTTGCAGGTAGTAAGCATAAAATGTAGCCTTCCCTTTTTCGTCCTCGGCAATATAATCTAGAAATGGAAGTATTCGTTCCATGTTAAAAGTATTAACAAATGAAGAATTACAGACACTCTTAATATCCATCGGAATCTTAACCTCTTGCACAAGTGCATAGAAATTTTTATACAGAACTGTATCTGACTTTTCGACACCTTGGGAAATAAGCATACTAAAGAGTAGGCGTGCTGAGTTCTGAAGAATCACTTGTGTCTCCTTTTTTGTCACTGTATGTATAAGCGAGAGAGTGGTAACGTAAAGCGTGTTAGTCCTGTCTCCACCTACAGTCATGAAGACATCTTCAAGAACATTATCAAAAGCATCTTCAAATGAATCACTGCCCGGGTACTGATTTGAAAATTTTGTGAAAACTTCTGTGATGAGTGTGTTCGCACGAGCTGAATCTTTCTTCAAAAGAAAAGCGACTTCAGATGATGCTCCAAAATAACTTTTACCCTCTCTGAAGATTAAGTAGTCTACATAGAAGCGTAGAAAATGTTCCAGCACCTCAAAAGAGAGGCCTTCATTCAACACTGGTGAGATCGAAGACTTTAGTGTCACATAATCTTGAAATGAATACACATCTCCTAGACCCATTACTATTTTGCTTATTTTTTCTATATCACCCCCACTTAGATCCAGCCTTACCCCTTCAAGTTCAGTATCTGTATGATTTTTACTAGTAGTCATATTTATATATTTATTTTACCTCACTTATTTTTGACCTGATGAAATAAAGTGCGGCCCCGATAAACCCGCCAATTGTATCCATGAACATGTCTTTCTGAGCATCCCATATATCCCCTTGAGAACCAAGTACTGCAAGTCCAGCTTCTGGATCAGCTCCGACAGCATATCGCCATTCGAATACTTCGTAGATTGCTGCAATTGCTGGAATAATCGCAAGTGCTGCCAGATATGTAAACCACTTTTATTCACCACCTTATATGCGATCGCAGCTTCTATAATTGGATATGAATAGAAGCCAACTGTCATATGCGCAACTCTATCATACATATTTCGCTCAAATCCAAAAAAATCATTGAACCAGTCAAATGGAACAAGGGCAAATGTATAGTGTCCACCAATTGTATGCATATAGATCAGGACACTCATGAGTGCATACGCGGTATTAGAGAACTTGATGTTCTTGTAGTACAAGATAGCTAGAATTACTGCAATTGGAAGCACGGTAAGATTCTCTGTCAACCACACCGCTCTATCATATGGATGGAATGCAAAGAAAATAAACTCGATTACATAAATAAAGAGAAGAATGTGCGGGAAGTACTTTGAAATTAATTTCATATAGAAAGTGTAGCACAGCATATAAATCATCCTAACTTAATAAAACCACATTGAAGAGATCAGTTTACATTTTAAGTACAGTTAGACCGGTGAGCTTATTTAATTTATAATAGTACGATGGATAATCTTAAAATAGGTTTTATTGGACAGGGTTTTGTTGGAAAAAACTATGCAGACAACTTTGAAAATAGAGGTTATGGTGTTGTTAGATATTCCCTTGAAGAAAACCACTTAGATAATAAAGTTAAGATAAATGACTGCGACATTGTATTTATTGCCGTTCCAACACCAACTATTCAAGGTGAATTTATCTTCACTGCTGTACAAGATTCACTTAAACTGGTTGGAGATGGTAAAATTGCAGTAATAAAATCCACACTACTACCCGGTACTACAGATACTCTACAGAAGATGTTTAAAAATATATTTGTTTTTCATTGCCCAGAATTTCTATCTGAAAGCACAGCAAAAGAAGATGTTGATTCACCTGGAAGAAACATTGTTGGGGTCACAGAACTGACTAAAATAAATCAAGAAAAAGCAGAATTAGTTTTAGCAGCATTACCAAGTGCACCATTTTCAAAAATCATGACAGCAAAAGAAGCAGAACTTGTTAAGTACGCTGGCAACTGTTTTCTATATGAAAAAGTTGTTTTCTTTAATCAAATCTATGACGTAAGTAAGTCAATCGGAGCAGACTATGAAAATATCCGCGAAGCTGTTGTCCAAGACAAAAGAATCGGGGCAAGTCATACACATATTTTTGATCAATTAGTGAGTGATGATGATACATTGAAACGAGGCTCTGGCGGAAATTGTTTTATTAAAGACTTTGAAGCTTTTCTTAAATTTTACAAAGAAAAGCTGCCGAGTGATGTGGCTGGGTATAACTCCTTACATTCAATTAGAGATAAAAATAATCAATATTTAATTTCAACAAATAAAGATTTAGATATTCTCGAAAAAGTAACCAAAGAAGATCTCTTGATTCAGAACAAATCTGAATTAATATAATTATACAACTGCCTACTAATTTAAATATTCCAACCAACATTGTGCAATACTGTGAGACGTTATATTTTATGTTAAAATCACTAGAATGAAAAACCATCCAGAGCTCATAGATAGTATTCTTGCTGAAAGATTCCAACCAAAACTCCAAAAAAATAGCCAAGAAATTATTGTCGCAATTGCCTCATTGGCGATTGGCGGAGCAGAGATGATCGTTACCGACTGGCTAAACAGGACTGGAAATAAAAATAAAGTACACTTAATAGTTTTAAGAAATAAGGAAGAAGAATGGGAGGTGCCATATTTTGTTAAAGTTACAAGAATAGAAAATGAAAAGCAGGACCCAAAATTATCAAAACATGAAAACAGAATTCTTAATCTTAAAAAAATTGGGCAGAAGTACAGTGTAAGTGG
>JBJOQC010000031.1:0-2775 GCA_046050145.1 Candidatus Parcubacteria bacterium
ACTGTTGTTGCTGGTTTTGATACTATTGTCTCTTTTGGAATAATCTGTGTTACTGAAGAAGGTGTCTCTACCTTAATCTCTTCAGAAGGAGCTTCAACTTTATTAAAATATACAAATCCAAATGTGAGAACGCAGAGGATTAACAAACTTATTACAACTTTTTTACTCATAATTTTTAAACTAATTTTTTATTATAAACTATAGAATAACACAGGTTGTCAAAAGTAAACTTCCATGCTGTGCATATAAAAAATCAAATTAAAGCCTCAGAAAGTGATATAGTAGAGGTTCCTGGGGTAATACCACCCCGGCAATCTTAAAAGATATGTCGGAACCAAAAAAATGCGAATGTGGCAATAACTGTCCTCCATGCCAAGACTGTAAACATGCTCTCTGTGTGTGTGATTGCGAAGAAAAATAAAACTCACACTCAATAAAAAGCCCCTCATGTATGAGGGGCTTTTTATATGGTGTTATAAGTGTACATATGCTATAGTATTCTCCATTAAAGAAACTATATTACTTTGAGCACACAGGTACGCATAAATAATCAGATACGAGCTTCAGAACTACGAGTTATTGGTCCTGCCGGAGAAAACTTCGGTGTTATTACCCTTGCAGAAGCGCTCGCCAAGGCAAAAGAGGCTGATCTTGACCTTATTGAAATATCCCCTAGCGCAACTCCACCTATTGCGAAAATAATGGATTTTGGTAAATACCAATATGCCGAAAACAAAAAGCAAAAAGTAGCCAAAGCAAAGTCTCATACAGTTGAAACAAAGAGTATTCAAATTAAAGTAGGCACAAGTGAACACGATCTTGGACTCAAGGCAAAACAAGTAAGTCAGTGGTTGGAAGAGGGTCATCGAGCAAAAATTAACCTTTTCTTGGGTGGACGATCAAAATACCTTGATGAAAAGTTCCTTCGAGAGCGTATGGATCGAATCTTTAAACTCGTAAGTATTCCTCATAAAATCACTGAAACACCCCAGAAAAGCCCTAAAGGCATGACTGCAGTGATAGAACGTGATAGAGCCCAGTCTAAGGACACAAAAGAGATAAAAAGCCCTGAAAGTAAGGTTTCTGTAGCACCAACTCAACCTAAAACAGCAGGGACTGGACAAAAAACTGAAAATAAGTAATATAGATAGCCTCAACTGAAATTGTATGAAAACAAACAAGTCCTATACAAAAAGGATCCGTGTGACAAAAAATGGTAAGATGCTCGCTCGAAAAGCTGGTCATAACCATTTTAATGCCAAGGAAAGTCGCCGAAGCCAGATTTCATCTAAAAACAAGATGGTTGGTATGGTTTTCACCAATAAAACAAAAAGTCGCTATTCACTAGTTAAAGTAAGCAAATAACATGACACGCGTAAAGAAAGGCGTTAACGCCCTTAAACACCGAAGAAATGTATTGAAACAGGTAAAAGGTTACCGTTTTGCTCGTAGTAAAAAAGAGCGAGCAGCTATGGAAGCAATCTTCCATGCAGGAAGTTATGCTTTTGCTCACCGACGAGATAAAAAGGGTGACTTTAGAAACCTCTGGAATGTTCGTATCAATGCAGCTCTCGGAGAAATGCCTTACTCAAAATTTATCGCGGCTTTGAAGAAACAAAACATCGCAATCGACCGAAAGATTCTCTCAGCACTTGCTCAAGATAATCCAGGAACATTTAAGAAGATTGTAGAGAAAGCAACAGCATAAAAAAATCCCCCACTCGGGGGATTTTTTTATGCTGCAATATTCAATTCTAAATTCCTACTCTAAAGAATAAGTACTTCCCTTCTCTGGCACCACAGCAGTAACCTCAATATAATCACGAAGTTTTTGAGCAAGAAAAAGAGCCGACTTTGGTTCACCCATAGCAATAAAAACTTTCTTTAAATTCTTTTTTGACTTCTCCACAAACTCTACCAACCTATCTGAGTCTTTATGTGAAGAGTATCCTCCAATTTTTACAATCTTCGCTTCAACCTTTACTGGTGAGCCATTAATTAATACTTCTTTTGCACCCTCATAAAGCTCTCGGCCCATTGTACCTACAGCCTGATATCCAAGAAGAAGAATAATATTATTCTTGTTTGGTAAATACTGCGCTTCATGCCCCACCACTCGCCCACCCGCAGACATACCTGAACCTGCAATAATTATTTTTGGATTTGGAGTTTTTACTATCTGCTGCGAATCATTCATCCGAGGGGTAAACTTAAGTTTTGGAAAATTAAAAATCTTATCACCAGATGTAATATCACCTCGCACATCTTTGTTATAAAACTCAGAAATTTGCCCATACACCTCAGTAATTTTTATTCCAAGTGGTGAATCGAGAAATACGGGTACAGTGGGAATTTCTCCATTTTCAACCATCTCATTTAATTCATATAAAATTGTTTGTGTTCTCTCAAGAGAAAAAGCTGGAATAACAAGAGCACTCTTATGATGTATTGCTTCGAGAAAAGTCTCTTTGAGCTTCATTCGACGTTCCTCTTTCGATTCATGATTTCTATCACCATATACACTATCCATCACCACATACTGAGCGCCAGAAACATCCTCATTGTCTCGAAGAAGTAATGAGGGTGAATTACCCAAGTCACCTGTAAACGCAACTGTTGTTCCTTCATATGAAAGCTCTACGATAGAAGATCCTAAAATATGCCCCGCATCCTTTAGATAGACAGAAAAACCTCCTCCAATATCAGTTTTTGCATGATACGGAAGTGTTTTCCAGAGAGAAAAAGCTGTTTGCACATCGAGAGCTGTGTACATAG
>JBJOQC010000032.1:0-2936 GCA_046050145.1 Candidatus Parcubacteria bacterium
AATTGAAGCTGTAGTTAGGAATCTCTACTCTGACGCGATGTCGGTGCATACGACACGCGATAGTTCTTGGAGCGAGGTCCTTAATGCGTTAGGCCATAATTTTAATATTTATGAAGATGATAAACTTCAACAAGACACGGATGGCACTCCCAAGCTTTTTTTAATCTCAGGAAATCAAGTGGTAGATACCGTAAGAAACATAAAACTTTCATACCCACGGTCTATAATTATAGTAGACGCTAGCGAAACCTTTGCTTCGGAAGCAATTGACTGGAAATCATTACAGATCGACGGCTGTGTGATAGTCCCTGAAAGATCATTAGGTGGTATCCCTGGATTGTCTATTGTGGCTATACGAAGAGAAATAGTAGACGCCAACCGTATCGGCAGCGATGTCTCTTATATTTTTGATTTAAATAAATATTTTATCTCATCGTTAAAAAATGACAGTCCGTTCTCACCCGACATTAGTGCCGCAGTCGCACTTTGTGCCGCAATTGAATTAATTGAGCACAATGGTGGTATTAAAGAGCACACTGAAAGACAAAAGAGTGCTGCAGAAATATTTTACGAGTATTGTTCGAGCATTGGTGAGGTAGACTTTCATGACAATAGAGTTACTCGTTGCACCCTTCCCGAGGATAAAAAAATAGTTGAAGTACTCAGTAAGCTAAATACAGAAAATATCAGCCTTGGTGAATCTAACGTTGAGACAAATACCCTTTGTTTTGGACATATCGGACACCTTGAATCTGCCGATATTAATATTCTCTTCAAGGAAATCAATACTATCCTCGGCATCTCTGTAAATTTACCAAATATACCTACCACTTCCCTTCTAGTGCCTGATAGTTTTTTTGAAGGCAACGATTTATTTGAAATTTCCTCTGAAGAATTTTATTCTCAGGCAATTGCAAAAGCTGACTTGCTAGTTAACGAAGTATCTCACGAAAAAGTAGTCGTATCAGCCCAAAAGTTGTTTCTTGACCCATTTCCAATTGATTCTTTTAGCTTCCGTGACAGAACACTTGGATTTATAGGTGCTGGGAGGACAGTCAAAGAAACGGTCAAACGATGTCTGAGTGTTGGAGTTAAAAATATAATAGTTTTCTCTCCTTCACTTTCGGACAAAATTAGCAAAGGGATTCAGGATGAGGAGACTCTATATTGGGAAAACTTGGGTGTCCTAGTGTCGACGACGACTGAAGACGTCTTCCTGCAGTCCCACACTGTCGTCCTACTCCCGACTTACTATGATAGTTGGGGAGCTGCTCTTTTTGGCCAAGATCCAAGCTATGTAAACACAAATCTTATTTGTGACTCACTTCTTACCCATATAGAGAAGTCGGGAAAAATGGACTTACTAATAAACGCTTCCGCTCGACCATTAATTATTGATAGAGAGGCACTTACTAAACACCTAAATAAAGGCTGGTTACGCTACATTTCTGACGAGACACCCAATGCTAAAGATCCTGTGACATATCACAAAGAATCATATATGACCGGTCATGTGGGCGGATCAGCGAAACAAACAAAAAATAAAATCGCACAAAATACAAGACTAGTTCTAGAACAAATAATTTCAGAATATACAAGTCAGACATACAATTCATCATCTTATAAGATCAATTTAACTAACAAGCATTTGTGTCCACCTGGCGGTTGGCGCATGACTAAGACAAACCCTAAAAACGAAAATCCACCTAATTTAAGAATACTCCTTACAGATATATTTGATGTTGATGAAATTAATTTCCTTTCACTTGGGGAAAGGTTCGGTGTAAATATTGAGTTATTTAACAAATCTTCACTGTCAGATTCTGAATCAGAAATTATTAAGGCAATCCACGAATCTCGACCCCATATAATGATGATTCGCACGAAGACAACTATCAGCGACATCATTGCACAAGAAATCGTTAACATACCTAACTTTATCTGTCTGATTAGGCCTGGAGTAGGGCTAGAAAATATCTACCAAGGGATGGAGACATTAAGCGCGAACGGAATAAAAATTATTAATGAGCCCTTTGGAAACTCGTCTGCTGTTGGAGAAATGGCAACTCGTTTTGTAATGCGTGGAGTTCCTAAAGTTATTCTTACTCCCGGCCCAACCCCCTACAATCACGATGTATTTAACGCGATTAAGGAATATTCCCATCCCAAGACTGAATCTTTTAAGGATACACTCAATTACATTTCCGAAAACTTGCGTTCTTCCTGGCTTCAACTGCCCTACGGATCAATTATCTCTTCTTCGCCAAGTACTGGTTTGATGGAGGCAGCTATTTTGAACCTCACTACAATGGAAGAGTTTGGCTTTGTCCTGTCTCACGGCAAATTCGGCAATCGCTTCATTGATATTTGCGCACAGAATAAACGCAGTATTTCGTATCTACAAGTCGAGGATAGCCATTGGGGTGAAGCATTTACAATCGCAGCTATCTCTTCAAAAATAAGAAGTATAGAAAATGAAGGTAAAAAAATCTCTTTTTTCTGTCTTCAACAAAACGAAACTAGCAGTGGCGTGGCCTTGTCTCAAAGCAAGCTCAAAGAGCTGGTAAATACCATTCGAGGTCATAATAATGATTGCCTCATAATATTAGATGCCGTAAGTGGGCTGTTTGCTCATGAGTTGGACTTCTCTGATATAGATGTAGACATGGTTATCACTGGCTCCCAAAAGGGTCTAGGCGTATCCTCAGGCTTAAGCTATGCTGTCTTCAGCAAGCGAGCCTTAGAAAAGATGCTTAATTTAGCCGAATACGCTAGTACTGTGGAGCAGTTTTTCAACGATAACGATGTCAATAAAAATCTCAAGATTTTTGAAAAGAAACAACAAGTATTTTATTACTCACTACTTCGCTTACTACTTAGAAAGCACCCATTTGGGTACAGTGTTTTCCACATCACAGCAACAGCTCGGTCACTAC
>JBJOQC010000033.1:0-19167 GCA_046050145.1 Candidatus Parcubacteria bacterium
AGGTTTTTAATATCTTCACGTTCTGAGAGATGAAATAGTTCTCGCTGGAATGGTGCCGTCGGATATTTCACATAGTGAGCAAAATAGAAATGGAAAAACAGGAAATGACTTTTACGAGTAATGGCTATTCTAATACGACGATCTCGAAACATTTTCTCAGCAAGATCAGGAGGTAGTCCATCATTTGGTTTGTAGTTGTTAGTGTTATTTATTTTCATGTTATTTCGTTATCTTCTAATTCTTTGATTTGAGATGAAGCAAGACGTAAGGCTTCTTTGACCACAGCTTCTTGTTCCGGAGAGAGTTCTTCTTGGGGAAGAGTATTGGTGCTAACTTCCAGTCGATCACGGAATTTAGGATTTCTCTTGCGGAGCCAGAAGCTAATAGCTTGCCAGTTCTTGTCACGAATCATGCTGACTAGTTGACTCTCACTCATGTCGTTAATCAGTTCTTCTCCTTCAATGAGTGCTTGATCCATGTTTTTGCAAAACTCTACATCTTCATTTCTCCAGCGATAGACACTGTTACGAGAAATACCAACTTTCTCACAGGCTACTTGAATAATCGGTATTTTGCGGAGATGATCCAGAAATTCATTTTTAGTTCTGTTCTTTTTCATGTTGAAGTATGTGGGCTTTCTTGCCTGTTAGTCTCTCGTATCTTTTGATAGCTAAATCACAAAAGATTGGTTCAAGTTCGACCGCATATACTCGACGCTTTAATTGTTCGGCGGCGATCATGGTGCTTGCTGAACCAGAGAAGCTATCTAAAATAATGTCACCTGGTTTTGTACATCGTCGTATGGCTTTTTCATGGAGTTTTGGAGGTTTGCTTGTTGCATGTTCATAGTCTTTTCCAGACAGACGTTTAACCATCCATACATCTAAGTGATCTAGTGTTTCTTCCAACATACTGTTTCCAGTCGTGATCTCTTTATTCATTACCTCATTTAGGTTTTGGATACTTTTAGTGATGTAGGGTTTACCACGCACTCCATATGTACAAGGCTCATAGCACTTGTTGAAAGCTACTCCTGGAACTGGATTTTGAGAGTTCTTTAGCCACAAACAAACACGCTTGTTATCTATGCCAAGTTCTCGATATAGGTCTTGAATTAATCCAATGTAAGTCTGATCTGACCAGTAGAAGACATGTGTGTCTGGTTTAGATACTGATAGAGCATTTTCTAGACTTTTTTTGAGAAATTCTTTGTATTCTTTATCAGTACGATTATCTTTTACTGTTCCGCCATATTGTTGTTTACCACTAATACCAGAGTTGTAATTTATCTTTAGGTTATACACCGGGTCGCTATATATCATTGATGCCCTGGCATTACCAAATAGTTTTTTCAAAACTTTTGGATCAGTTGAATCTCCACAAATTAACCTATGAGATCCGAGTTCTATTAGATCTCCTAGTTTTGTTTTAGCTTTCTTAATCTTGGCTAGCTCTTTTTCCTCATCCCAGTCATCATCTTCAGTTTCCAGATTCTCATTCCACATACTAGATAGATCTTCGTCACTGAAACCTATATCAGATAGAAAATCTGTTTCAAAGAATTTTAGTTTCTCAAAATCCCACTCACCAGTATTTTTGTTGAGACGCAAATTAAGCTCTTTTTCTTTTTGAAGACTTGGAATATTTACATACACAACTGGAACAGTTTTGTGTCCAAGTTTTTTAGCGGCAAGTAGTCGCATATGACCACCAATGACTACATTTTTCCGCTTTGGGGCAGAGTTAACGATAATTGGATCAACCATTTCGAAACGAGAGATACTCTCCTTGAGTTGCTCCATCGCTTCTTTGGAGATTTTACGAGGATTGTACTCTGCAGGTTTTAGGGAATTAATGGGAACATATACGATGTTTATGTTTTTATTATTCATATTCACGTTATTAATTAATCTAATAACGAGAAAGCCCACTTCGCTAAGAAGACTCAGAGAACCAGTAATACTGATTCTTTAGGCTTTCTCTACGAAGTGGGCGTGGCAACAGTGCGAGGCACCACCTGTAATATTTAATTGTGACCTCATTCTACACCTCTCTCGTCGGCGTGCCAAGTGCGACCACGGTGGATAAGTAGGTTACGTTTCTTACTGTTAATTTGTTTTATCTTTTCACCCACATCTTTTCCTGCATACATGAGTAAACCATCTTTAGGCATCATCAGTTCTACTTCACCCTTGTCCAATTTTTCCTGCAAATCTTTTGGAAGATTGATTTCTATTTCAAATTCACCTGTCTTATCTAAACTTTCTGTGGGTTTTGCGCTTTTAAAGCTATCTGAGGAAATAGGAGAATACATGCGACCTTTCTGCGCCACTTTTGCAAAGTTTATAGTCTGACGAAAATCTCTTACGTGGAGAGTAATATCGGTTAAATATATCTTTTCCTTCTCTTTATCCATACCTATATTCTATCAGGACTTGCAAAAAAGTCCACCTTAGTTTATACTTGTTTATACTATGATTGAATCATTAAATGACAACGACAAAAAGGCATATGCGTTCATCCGCAATCGTCTCATACATGGAGAGAGTCCGACATTGAAGGAGATAAACAAGATAACAGGTAAATCATCCCCTCGATCTGCGGTTCTTGCTATTGAGCGTTTGGAAAATGCAGGTCTCATAAAGCGTTTTGGTAGAAAAATACGACTTGTCAGTGAAAGTAGTTCCCACAACAAATCTATCTCTACTATTAATATTCCACTCGTAGGTTCTGTCGCCGCTGGTGTTCCAATCTTAGCTGAAGAAAATGTGGAAGCTACTATTCCAGTCTCTACAGCTATTGCACGACCTGGTTCAAAGTATTTTCTACTTAGAGTCGATGGTACTTCAATGAATCAAGCAAAAGTAAATGGAACAAATATAAATGACGGTGACATTGTTCTTGTCAGACAACAGGCAACTGCCGATGACGGACAAATTGTTGTTGCACTCATAAATGATTCAGCAACGATAAAGTTTTTAGAGCGAAAAAACAATATGGTGATTCTAAGACCAAAATCTTCAGATCCACATATGCCGATAGTATTAACAGATAACTGTATCATTCAGGGAGTTGTTATTGCGGTACTTCCGTCTGATCTAAATTAAAAAATATATGTCAAATTATCAAGTTACAAATCCTAAAGGATCCGATGACTGGAAAGTTTTAAAAGAAGGAGCAGATAGAGCTTCTGCAGTCGTTTCAACACAAAAAGAAGCCGAGAAAATTGCTAAAGAGTTTTCAGGTAACTCTGGAGGTGGAGAAGTCGTTATACATAAACCGAATGGTGGACCGATTCGCGACAAGGATACTGTTGCTCCTGCAAAAGATCCATTTCCACCAAGAGATAGGAAACATTAAAATTATTAATTAATTCAATTTTATCAATTATGAAACAGTACTCTATATTCATTAGTCACTCATGGGCATACGGTGACGCATATGACAAACTTATCAAAATGCTGGAAGATGACCCTCGTTTTAATTTTAAAGATTACTCGGTTCCAAAAGACGATCCTATCCACGATGCACCAAACTCAAAAGAACTAGCTATAGCTATTCAAAATCAAATGCGTTTCTGTGATGTCATTGTCATTCTGGCAGGGGTTTATTCAACTTACAGTTCTTGGATTAATAAAGAAATTCAGATTGCTAAAGGGTTTACAAATCCAAAGCCTATTTTAGCAATAGAACCATGGGCAAGTGAAAAGACATCTACCGTTGTAAGAGATAATGCAGATAAAATAGTTAAATGGAATACTAGTTCGATTGTAGATGGTATTCGTGAACTTGCTTAATATGAAAGAACCAGATATTGAAAAAATGTTGTTTGCCTCTACGGGAGAAAAGTATGGCGATAAATATGTTGAACATCTCATAGATCAATACAAAATATATATTAACGCAACGGAAAAAATTAGTGATCGTAGACAGAAGACAAATGAATTTTTTCTTGGCTTAAATACAGCACTTGTTGCTTTATTAGGTTTTGTGGCGACAAAAACAAGTCAATCAGAAATAGATTTAATTTTAGCAACTTCTTCAATCGCGGGGATAACTGTATGTTATCTCTGGTATAGAATAATTATTTCGTATAAAGGGTTAAATAGTGCAAAATTTAAAGTAATACATGCTATTGAATCCAGATTGCCCTTAGCTTTGTATGATACAGAGTGGGAGATGTTAGGGCGAGGTAAAAATAAAGATCTTTACTGGCCGTTTAGCCATATTGAGCTTTTTGTGCCAAAAATATTCATTATAATTTATATTGTTTTGATTCTTTCAATCATTCCTTGCTAGGATAAAATTATTTATATATTACCAACTTCTGTTCCACCATGATCCAAATTTTCCAAAGAGAAGTATAAATAATCCAAGTATAGAAATAGAAAGACCCATACCAGTTTTTGGATCACTAAATCCTAAAACTGAAAGCCATGCTAAAAAGTAATATCCACCACCTATAAACATAAGCCAACCAAGAACAATAGCAACCTTCCATTTTTTCGACACTGCTTGGTTACCATTCGTGTGGATGATTGTTTTTGAGTTACCGATTTTAAACAATGATAAAATCCAGCCTGAAATAACTGCTATAACAATTCCACTAAGTATCTGACTCATAATAAGCAAAGAATACAGAGAGGATATTAAAAAGTAAAGTGACACTCAAAAGTATCGTTTTCGTGTCACTTTTGTCACTTTTTGAAAAAACTAGTGTGCTCGAGACCCGTTGATATGATATTCTAAAACTAGCTAAATCCGCCAAGCTGGGCTTGACCGACCACGGTTCTAGCTCGAGTCGGCCAGCCAATTTTTTCCTAAATATATAACTGAAAAAATCGCGTCGAAAATGTTTTATTTTCGACGTTATTATATAACCATCAAGATTTACATTTGCTAAAATTCGCTTCGCGGATGCGCCCATAAGCGCACCAAGAAGAGATTTTTAATATAGTTAGTTATATTGTTCTAATTTGTTAGGCTTTTTTCGGTTTAAAAAAGTATTCTCCGAGCTTGTAACTTGTGTAAGTAAAAAAGAAAGCTGCCCACACATCAACTGAATAATGAGAGTGTGTGAGTAATACTGTTACGGCCATCACGATTGATCCAATAAGGAAAAAATTTCTTATTTTTTCAGTTTTATACATAAGAAATGCAAGAAAAGGGAATGCTACATGACCTGAAAATATAAGGTCATGTTCGAATGTTAAATACGAAAGAATAGGAACAATATTGTGGTCGAGGCTTCCTGCTGGTGAAGGAAGATGGGTGATTACAATTGAAATATTCCTAATAATAATAAGGAGGGCGGTTTGATTAAAGATGTAGGGGATCTTTTCTCTTGTTCGAAAGAGTGGGTACAGAAAATAAATTATCAGTATAAGTTCAAAACCAAACACTTCAATTATACGTAGATCTATAACAGGAATCTTGTTAAGAAGTAAATCACTTAGAGGTGCACCGTAGGAAAGGTTGTTGATGTATTGACCTACAAACACATCAAACACCGCAGCACCTACAAGAAATAGAACACTTGGTAAAAAATAAACAATTTTTGATTTTAAATTTTTCTTTTCCATATTTTTACCGATGAGTACATCCGGCCCAACAACAAGGTCGACGCATTCCGTCCTTGAGTTTTGAAATTGCTTTTGCGATACGAATAATTCTCGTCTCTGTTTTTTTGCCGGAGATAACCCAACAAATCCACTCATTACGTGCAAGAGGAGTAATATCTTCCCAGAGTTCTAATACCTTCGGAATAGAGACAAGAGCTTGCTGTAAATCTGTTGGTAGTTTATGCACTGTACCAGAAGAGATTTCTTTTTGGGCCATAGACTCTATTGTACAGTAAGTTCTTCTTTCTAAGGTTATTTTTAAGTTTGATATAATAGAAATATGAAAAAACCATTTTTACATGCATTAGGAGCGGCACTCTATATTGTGGGCATAGTTTTTGTTGCACAGATTGTGGGTGGCGCTCTAAAGGACCAGAACGAAACTATAATTATTCCGATGACAATGCTGAGTTTGTTCGTGTTGTCGGCTGCAGTGATGGGGTTTTTATTTTTATCCGAGCCACTGTATCTACTCGCGGAAAATCAAAAACAAGATGCTGTAATTTTCTTTGCTAAGGTCGTAGGATTCTTTGCTTGTTTCGTAGCTGTTTTTACGGTCCTGCTCTTTCTTAGTTAGGTTTTGATCTGTATACGATAATCTGTTAATTATGTCTACTCAAAAAGAGACAGTTGAATTTATTTTAGAAAAACTTGCACATCAAGATCGGTTTTCAACCCGAGCTATGTTTGGAGAATATGCTTTGTATGCGGACGGTAAGGTGGTTGCGCTTATTTGTAATGATCAGTTGTATGTAAAAATATTACCCGCAAGTAAAGAACTTGAAAATGTCTGTGAGAAGGATCCTCCGTATCCAGGTGCCAGGCTTCATTATGTTATTGAAGAGGATCAGTTGTCTAAATTAGAAAACTTGCCTCATGTATTGTTAGATATTTCAAAATCCTTACCAACAAAGAAAATTAAAAAACTAAAGTAGTTTAAAATGATGGAGTATAGTAAAAAGATAATAAAAAAAATAGTGATATAAATAATTTTTATGCAAAAAATACATTTTTCAATTTTTATAAAAGCTCCAGTAGAAAAAGTATGGAATACAATGCTTCAGGATAAGACATATCGTGAGTGGACTACGGCTTTTAATCCAGGTTCATATTACAAAGGGAATTGGGAGAAAGGATCAAAGATTCTTTTTCTTGGTCCTCATCCTGAAACTGGTCTTGAGGGTGGTATGGTGAGTCGAATTAAAGAAAATAAGCCTTATGAGTTTATCTCTATCGAACATCTTGGGTTTATTCAAAATGGTGTCGAAGATACTACAAGTGAAATAATCAAAGAATGGGCTGGGGCGCATGAAAATTATACCTTTATTAAAAAAGATGGAGGTACAGAAGTGCAAGTTGAATTGGATGTTGCAGATTCAATGAAAGATGAATTTCAGGGTATGTGGCCGAAGGCTCTTAAGAAACTAAAAGAAATTACTGAGAAATAATATGAATAAAGACATACAGAAATATAACAATTCTCAAGCTCATACTGATAAGGCAATTTGTGACATGCTGGCACAGGAAATTGGTCGTGGCCTATCTGAAGCAGAAAGTAAGATATGGCACGCACATCCAGTTTGGTTTTTGGATGGAAATCCAATTGTTGGGTACAGTAAATTAAAGGATTCAGTTCAGCTCTTATTTTGGAGTGGTCAATCTTTTGACGAGAAAGGTTTAGAGAAAGAAGGTAGCTTTAAAGCAGCAGACGCTCGCTATACTTCAGTAGAACAAATCAACAAAGATGATCTTAGTCGTTGGCTCAAAAAATCAAAAAAGATTCAGTGGGATTACAAGAATATAGTTAAAAGAAAAGGGGTTCTAGAAAGAATTGTATAAATTGTATTAAAATTAAAAACACTTTCATTTCGGAAATAGGATTTTTTATGTAAGAAGATTTACTGAGCTACGTCTTATAGAGTGTATTAATTTATATATATGACATCTAAAAAAATAATAATTGAAGCGGGTGCTGTGCTTGTTCTTGTAACATTGGCTTATTTTGCTGGTTTTTTTTCAAAACCTGTAGATGGAACAGATCTAGATCCGACTCCACGCAACGTTACTCTTTCTGGTACCTATGTCTGTTTGCCACATGTTGATACTTCTGGACCACAAACAGAAGAGTGTGCATTTGGTTTGAAGACTGATGGTGGTCTGTATTATGCGGTGAATTTTGGGGCATCCGCTAGCGCTATGGAACAGTTTCAAAGTGGAGCACACATAACAGCAGATGGTTTTGTAGTGATTAGAGAGGCTCTTAGTTCAGATCATTGGGCTAAATATGACATGGAGGGAATATTTACTATTACAAAAATGATTGATCCAGCTTCCGTGCAAGGAAAAATCAATATAGATGTTGTGTGCGAACAGGCTCTTACGTACATGTCATTTCCTGACGCAAAAAGCGCCGAAGTTTTTGTTGCAGAGTGTAAGGAGGGTAAGTATCCAGAAGTAATTGAACAATACAAAGCGAGTTTAAATTTGGGTGAAGATGTTGCGATATAAAGATCACTACAGTTTAGTGGTAGTATATATGTATGAATGAATGGTACTCTCAACAACTTATTAAACCTTTTTGGGCTCCACCAAGTTGGCTCTTTGGGCCGGTATGGACTGTTCTGTACGCAATTATTGCTTTTACGTTCGGGACGGTATTTTACAAAGCATTTACCAAGCAGATTCCTTGGATAGTGGCGCTACCTTTTGCACTCAATCTTGTTTTTAATTTTGCATTTACACCGATACAGTTTGGACTTAAAAATAATTTACTTGCATCTATAGATATTCTTCTTGTTGTAGGGACTCTTGTTTGGGCATTTGTCGCACTGTGGCGAGTAGTCCCAGATCTTCGTTGGGTTGTGTATGCAAATATTCCATATCTTTTGTGGGGGACATTTGCAACTTGTGTGCAATTAACCATAACTTATTTGAACAGATGATATGTTTATAAAACTATACGCAATTGCGCTCCCAGTTTTTTTTGCTATTGATTTACTTTGGATTGGATTTATTGCGAAGGGATTTTATGCTAAGCAAATCGGTTCATTATTAAAGTCTGATGTAAATTGGACAGCAGCAATTCTTTTCTACCTTCTATTTATTTTTGGTTTGGTGCTGTTTGTAATTACGCCAGCAATAGAGAAAAATTCATGGACTCATGCACTCTTGTTTGGTGCATTATTCGGTTTAGTTTGTTATGCGACATATGACCTTACCAATCTTGCATTAGCTAAGGATTGGCCAGTGCTTGTAACTATTGTTGATTTAATATGGGGCGCTGTACTTTCCGCTTCTGTTTCAGTGATAACATACTTTATCGCGAGTAAAATCATTTTATGAATTACTTTATAACACTTGCTATTGTTTTGTTTGTATACATGAGTACATGGTTTGTTCTTTCTTTGATTAAAAAAAGAAACGATGTGGCAGATGTTGCGTGGGGGTTGGGATTTATACTCATTACATGGGTATCTTTTTTTATTTCTGATGATTTTGGAGTGCGGGGAATATTAGTTGGAATATTGGTAAGTGTGTGGGGTTTACGCTTGGCATGGCACATTCACGCGCGCAATAAGGGTAAGACGGAAGACTATCGGTATCTTGCATGGCGCAATGAGTGGGGCAAATGGTTCTACATACGCTCATATTTTCAAGTATATATTTTGCAAGGTATACTTTTATTTCTCATTGTTTTTCCGATTTTATTCATCAATAGAAGTGTTGGTCCGACGCTTGGTCTACTCGATCTATTCGGTGTAGTGGTATGGATTGTCGGCTTTTATTTTGAGGCTGTAGGGGATGCGCAATTGGCGCGATTTATCAAGAATCCAGCAAATAAAGGTAGGCTTATGCAGAGTGGTCTTTGGGCATATACTCGTCACCCAAATTATTTCGGAGAGGTAACACAGTGGTGGGGCTTGTGGATGATTGCGCTCTCTGTTCCAAATGGCTGGCTTGGTATTATTGGGCCAATTACTATAACTTTTTTACTTTTGAAAGTTTCCGGTATTCCTATGCTTGAAAAAAAGATGGAAGAAAATCCAGATTTTGCAGAATATAAAAGAAGAACAAGTGTATTTATTCCACTACCTAGAAAATAATTTATGATCAATTTAGATTTTGTCGGTTTATTTATTTTTATTTCAGGTTTTATTATTGGTCTCGGTGCTGTGACGGTGATAGATATTCATGGTTTTCTAGGAAGAAAGTCTGCGTATTGGAGTGAAGCAACAATACGTACCCATAAAGTAACAAAGCCTTTAATTTGGATAGGTATGTTGCTTGCGATAGTTGGAGGAATTATTTTGTATCGAAACGAGGCTCTGTCGGGTGTGCCACTGTATCACGCATTAATTGCAGGTGTTTTAATACTTAATGGACTTTTTCTTTCTTTCTATGTAAGTCCTTTTCTTATTGCAAGAGAACGTGAAGGTAAGCAAAGAGATCTTTTGCCTCGATCACTTCAAAATAAAATCTTCGTGAGTTTTATTATTTCTGATATCGGTTGGTGGGGAGGACTTTTGTTGCTTGTGTGGTTTGTCGTACAGAGATTATAAATCTCTCGAGCGCACATTAAAAATAAGTTTGTAGAAGATATTAGAAATGTTTTAAAACTTTTTTGATTATTTTGATTGTTTCTTGTAGTGTTACCCTCAGAAACATTCACAATCAGAAATAGAAAGGAAAATCATGACACGTCCTTGTGAGTTGGTTATTGTTCGCCATGGAGAGTCGGAGCGTAACAAAGCAAGGCATGGAAAGACATATTTTGCGGATGAGGAGGCTCGCAGTCTTGTTGCTGGAACTGCAGACTATAAGGTGAAACTTACACCATTTGGTTGGGAGCAAGCGCGCAAGACGGGTGTGTATCTTCGAGAAAAATTTGACCTCCCAGATTATGTGTATCATTCAGGATACGTACGCACCATGCAAACTCTTGACGGTATTCTCGAGGCGTTTTCTGAGAGACAAAAAATGCCTATTCAGATTCGGATGAATCCATTTATTCGTGAGCGTGATCCTGGGTATACCGCCGATATGCTTGAGGGAGAGGCTGAAAAGAGTTTTCCATGGCTTAAAAATTATTGGAAAACTAACGGTGGTTTCTTTGCTCGGCCACCAGGAGGCGAGAGTCTTTCCGACGTGTCGGGACGAGTCTACACTTTTATAAGTGCTTTATTTCGTGAAAGAGCCGGAAAAAAGGTGTGGGTTGTAACCCATGGTGGTACACTCCGTGCTTTGAGGTTTATTCTTGAACGTTGGAGTTACGATCAAGCTGTTGAGTGGGCGCCTGGACAATCACCAGCAAATTGTGGAATTACAGTCTATCGTTTTGATGAAAATTTGAAACGATTAACACTTCGGGAGTACAACACTATTGGTTGGCATTAATCGACGTGTTGACTGTGTGTAGTAACCACCTGCAAAAAACAGGTGGTTATTTTTATTTAAACCTTATGAAGTTGTTTTCTATTCATGTAGTCTTCATGTGAAACTGAGAGGATTGTTATTGTGGGTCTTTAATAAATAATTTAAAAAAATGGAAAGTCAAAATAACTATCCTCCACAGCAGGTACAAGATAATAGTTCTGGGGTAAATACAGTTTTGATTGTTATTGTGATATTAATCTTGGCAGGTTTTGGATATTGGTGGTATACAAACCGTGAAGTGCCAGCTCCAGCAGAAGAGGAAGTGGGTATTAATGTTACCCTTCCTTTTGGAGACAAGGGTGGTACTACACAGTAAATATATTGGATTGTATATAGACTCGGATGATATACTAAGTATATGGAACATGGAGATAATAAAAAGGTTGTATTAAGTACCTTTTCAACAGGATTAATACTTTTTTTGTTCGGAGGATCTTTTATCTACGCTTTTTTTCAGATATTTACACTCAAACAAACTGTGAATTCTCTCTCGTCTGAGCTGGCATCTACAACGCTTGTATTGTTAAAGAATACAGAAGACCTTTCAAATAATGTTGCAGACATACGAGCGCAAACAACTGGGCTTTATGGTTCTCTTTCGTATGCACAACAAAATATTGATGCTGTTAAAACTCAGATTGGTGGTGTAGAACAGGTAGTGGGGTCTATTTCAGGTAGTGTTGGAAGTTTACAAAAACTTGCCCTTCTTGATCCTGAACTTCTTAAAAAATATTCAAAAGTATTTTTTATGAATGAAAACTATGTGCCAAAACACTTAGCAAACGTATCAGATCAGTATTTATACAGTACAAAAAAGTCAGAGCAGTTCTTAACAGAAGCATCACCTTTTTTGCGACAGCTTTTGGATACAGCAAAGGCAAGTGGAGTAACTCTCTTTGTTAAATCGGGCTACAGATCATTTGCGGAACAGCAGTCTTTAAAAACTACGTATTCTGTTATATACGGAGCGGGTACTGCCAATTCATTCTCTGCAGATCAGGGTTATTCTGAGCATCAACTCGGAACTACTGTAGATTTTATTACACAAGGTTTGAATGGTCAGCTTGAAGGTTTTGAAAAAACAGAAGCGTATTCATGGCTCGTAAATAATGCACATCGTTTTGGTTTTATTTTGTCGTATCCAGAAGGAAATAGTCATTATGTTTTTGAACCTTGGCATTGGCGTTTTGTGGGTGTAAAACTTGCAAGTGATCTTCACACAAGAAATATTCATTTTTATGATATGGATCAGAGGGAGATTGACGGGTATCTTATAAAGATTTTTGATTAAAAAGGGTTTAAAAAGGGATATATAGGTGTGTTAAAATAAAATTATTATGAAAAATATTATCATTGGAATTTTGGTTGTTGGTGTTATTGGTTTTGGTATATATATGTTTACTCGAGACTCAGCTGATACTGTGGTTGTTCTTCCTGCTCCAGTAGATTTGGATAAAGATACACCAGCTCCAGTGGTAGAGGTTGATAAAACTAAAACAGTTATCGGTAGATCTGTTGAAGGGAAAGATATTGTGGCATATCACTTTGGTGATGGTGCACAAGAGATTCTTTTTGTAGGAGGTATTCACGGTGGATATGAGTGGAATACAGTTCTTGTGGCAGGACAGCTTATGGATTATCTCAAGACAAACCCAAGTGTGGTTCCAAGTAATGTAAAAGTAACTGTTGTTCCTGTTTTGAATCCAGATGGATTATTAAAGGTTGTGGGTACTACTACAGCAAGGTTTAGTCAGGCACAAGTTTCCTCATCACAAGATGAGGTTGTGTCAGGGCGCTTCAATGCAAATAATGTAGACCTCAATCGAAATTTTGATTGTGATTGGCAGACTTCAGGGAAATGGCAGACCAAGACTGTGAGTGGTGGAAGTGAGGTATTTTCTGAACCAGAGAGTCAGGCAATAAAGGGTTATCTTGAAAAAAATAAAATAGAAGCAGCTGTTGTCTGGTACTCTGCTGCAGGTGGAGTGTTCGCATCGAGTTGTCACAATGGTGTTTCTTCTGAAACAAGCACTCTCACTAAAAAGTTTGCAGATGCTTCAGGGTACCCGGCATACCAAAGTTTTGACTTCTATGCCACAACTGGAGATATGGTAAATTGGATGGCAAAAAATAGTATTCCTGCGATCAGTGTACTTTTGACGAATCATACAGATACTGAATGGAAAAAGAATCAAGCTGGTGTTGATGCTTTGCTTAAGTATTATTCTCAACAATAATTTTTTGTGAAGAAAGTTATTGGCACAGTTATAGTTCTGGTATTGCTTGGTATAGTTTTGTTTATTCTACTCAAAAATAAAACTTCTGAAATTACGCCAATTATTGTTCCAGAAAAAACTGTATCAAGACAAGAAATTATCGGTAGATCTGTAGAGGGAAGACCTGTAGAAGCCTATACATTCGGAAATGGTTCAAAAAAAATTACTTTTGTAGGAGGTATTCATGGTGGATATGAGTGGAATAGTGTCCTTCTTGCATATGAGTTTATTGATTATCTTAAAAAGTATCCAGAGTTTGTTCCGGAAGATATAACTATTGATGTAATACCTTCAGCTAATCCTGATGGGCTTTTTAGGGTCACAGGAAAAGAGGGGAGATTTAGTATTTCTCAGGTTTCAACAAGTACAGAAATTCTTGCTTCGGGGCGCTTCAATGCAAATGACGTAGATCTTAATCGAAATTTTGATTGTAAGTGGAAATCTGAAAGTGTATGGCGGTCAAAAAAAGTAAGTGCAGGTACAAAACCTTTTTCAGAACCTGAAGCGGAAGCACTTCAAAAATTTATACTAAAGACTAATCCTGGCGCTGTTGTTTTTTGGCACAGTCAGGCGAATGCCGTCTATGCTTCACAGTGTGAGGAGGGTATTCTTCCAGAAACTCTCGATATCTTACAGGCATATTCTAAAGGATCTGGATATAAATTGGTTAAAACTTTTGATGCTTATGAAGTAACTGGTGCTGCGGAAGATTGGCTGGCTTCAATTAATGTTCCAGCAATTACTGTAGAGCTTAAAACTCATGAGGCTATAGAATGGGAAAATAATTTAGGTGGTATTAAGGAAATTTTAAACTACTATAGTCAAGAAAATAACAACAAAAAGAATTAAAATTTATCGCAATCTCTCTTTTTGAGAGAGAATCAAAATATCTTAATGAAGAGGTTTTAATTACAAAAGGTGTGGTAGAGTAAAAAAGTCTAAGTTTAAAATAGAAGAAAAATTAATTTTAATAAAAATATGGAATTAAATTATATATTGATTGGTGTAGCTTCACTTGTTCAATTTATTCTTGGGGCTTTATGGTACTCCCCAGTACTTTTTGGAAAGAAATGGATGGAAATAATGGAATGCACAGACCTCTCAAAAGAGGAGTTGCAGAAAATGCAAAAAGCAATGGGGCCATTCTACGGTTTGCAGTTTCTACTAACCGTTCTTTTTACATTTGTTTTGGCAATGTTTATTCATTATCTTGAACTTGCAAACGTAGGCTTCCATGCATACGGTGTTGCCGGATGGATTTGGCTTGGTTTTATACTTCCGACACAAATAGCGGGGGTTGTGTGGGCTAATACAGAAAGAAAATTCTGGTTGAGTCAGATAAGTATTATGGCTCTCTATCAGCTTGTAAGTCTTATGATTACGGCTTTCATACTATCAATGTAGGTTTTCCGGTTGAAGAATCTTGTTGATTTTATAGGGAATTGATAGTAATATAGTAAATCTCAAGAGATGTAGTCGGATTTCTAACAAAAAATAAAACAAAACAATGACAGGAACAATTAAAACTCTTACAGATCGAGGATTTGGATTTATTGCTCGCGAAGGTGAAGCAAAAGATCTTTTCTTCCACTCTAAGGAGTTGAGTGGTGTCACTTTCGAGGAATTAAAGGTTGGCGATACAGTTAACTTTGAAATTGCTGATGGTGAAAAAGGACCGAGTGCAGTTAATGTAACTCGAGCTTAAGCTCAATAAAAAATCGCTCTGCAGAAATGTGGAGCGATTTTTTTATTGAAAAAGAATATGTTTTGTTGAATTACAAGCAAAATTTGCTTATATATGCTTTAATAGAGGGTATTAGAAAATAAATAATTAATTATGGCAAAAGAAAATTCTGCATTTATGAAACCGTTGACTGTAAGTCCTGAGCTTGCAGCTATCGTAGGCCCAGGCCCAATGCCTCGATCCGAAGTAGTTAAGGCTCTCTGGGTTTATATTAAGAAACACGATCTTCAGGATCCAAGTAATAAGCGCAATATAAATGCGGATGAAAATCTTAAGAAAATATTTGGTAAGGATATGGCAAACATGTTTGAAATGACAAAGCTCGTTTCAAAGCATCTTTCATAAATAACATTAAAAAAACCACCCCAGTACATGGGGTGGTTTTTTTATGACTTTATATATAAGTAAATATTGATTATTTTGATACTGTGTGTTTATATTGTTCTGGTTGTTCCTAAACATTTCTCAGAGCTATTTTCTGAAAGGAATTTCGCATGACTGCTCTACCTGTGGTGACATCTGCAACAGAGTTTCCTTTGGGGGTTGTGAGTATTGGACAACCTGGACAGCCTTCGGTTCTGCTTCGGTCACGCATTCGTCCTTGTCTGACACAGCCACGGACGAATTTTAATCTGCTGGCTCTTCAGGATTTGGCGACAAGTATTGGTGAAGAAGGTCAGAATGTTCCGATTGAAGTTATTCCAGTTGCTGGTGACCCTGATCACGATTTTGAACTTACGGATGGTGAGCGTCGCTGGAGGGCGTGTGGTATGGCTGGTGTGAAAACTATGAAGGCCTGGATCTGCCCCGTCAAAGATTCACTCGAGCAGTTGAAACGTTCGCTCGGCGCAAACTTTGGACGCGAACCTCATACTCCGCTCGAAACCGCGAATGCTCTCAAGCGAATGAAAGACATGATGGGTGACGAACCTAAGGTGGTTCAGAGGATAGCTGCTGTTTGTTCTAAAACAGTAGCTTGGGTCTACCAACACTTGAGCCTTCTCAGTTTGCATCCAGACGTTCAAGCATTACTTGAACCGGACGCTCCCAAGGAAAGGCGTATGAGTATGTCGGTCGCCTTACCACTCACTTCTCTGCGGCAAGACCTTCAGGTACAACTAGCCAATGAGATTGTGGGTCAAAAGATGTCGGCAAAAACAGCTAGGCTTCACATTCGTCAGGCTGTTGAATCTCACGATGAGAAAGTGGGGTCTGGTGTGGTTCGAAATCCTAATAAGGACTTTAAGATGTTGATAAATTTTTGTGAGCGAGGACAGCAGGATCTAGAGTATTTTAGGAGACTCGGTACAGTTGGTCTCCAGAGACTGCTCGCTTCAAGAATTAAAGCAGAAAAAATGGCCCTGGTTGAGCTTGTTGAGAGCGTGATGAAGGGTCATCGTGAGCTTCGTGATCTGATTCTCACGTTCACTTGATAAGGTGATAGTGATGCATTCGGCCGCTTCCTCAGGAAGCGGCCTTTTTCTTGCATAAAATCTGTTACAGAGTTATGGTTGATCTAGATATTAGTGCACCTTAACTCTTACAAGGAGGTGTGATATGGCACACGTAAGTCCTATGGCTACACGAAGACCACCAAGGACAGACATCGGGGAAATTTGGATCAATTACAAAAAGCGGTCGACCGAAGAACTTCGGAATGTCTTACTCGAGAACTACCTGCCTTTGGTTCGTTACAATGCAGAACGCATCAAAAAGAAGTTGCCGGATGAGATTGATGTCGAAGATCTGATGAGTGCAGGAATTTTTGGGCTCATGGATGCGATCGATGCATTTGATATGGAGCGAGGTGTGAAGTTTGAAACCTATTGTGCACCACGTATTCGTGGCGCAATACTCGATGAGCTTCGCGAAATGGATTGGGTTCCTCGTTTGGTACGTTCCCGTTCGAGTCAGGTGGGCCGTGCTCATAAACAGCTTGTAATGGAACTCGGCCGTCCCCCTACAGATGAGGAGTTGGCTCAGAGGCTTGGTATTGATGAGCATGAGTTCTCCAAGATCAAAGCTGATTCAAACTCGGTTAATGTTGTCTCACTTAGTCGTAAGTGGTTCGAGACTGATTCGAACAGGGAGGTTCGTGAAATCGATGTGCTGAAGGATGAGCGGCAAGAGAGTCCTCTTAGTGTCGCTCAGCGAAATGACCTTAAGTCGTTTGTAACAAGAGGTCTCACTCACGCTGAGAGGATGATCATCATCTTGTACTACTATGAACAGATGGCGATGGTCGATATTGGCGAGGTTCTCCATCTCTCCGAGTCACGGATCTCTCAGATGCACAGTTCGATCCTGGAACGTCTGAAGGCGATGATGACCAGAGGAAGGCCTCCTCGCTGAGTCAGTAGTGTCTCCGCAATAAAAACAAAACCTGCTCAGTTTGTATGAGCAGGTTTTTTTATTGACCTAATATATAAGTAAATGCTAATATATTTATATGTCTGATTTATGTAATGAAATAGAAAAGTTTGGTAAGGGAATAGGTAATACGTCTCGTTACCGTATTGTCGAGGCTCTTTTTAAAGGGTCAAAGACAGTGGGGCAACTTGTAGAAACTGTGGAACTCTCACAACCTCTTGTTTCTCAACATTTAAAAATTTTAAAAGAGAGTAATGTTGTGACTGATGAGCGGCAAGGTCAAGAAGTTCTCTACACTCTAAACACACAGTATATAACTACACTACTTACGAGTTTAGTTAAAAAGATGGATAAAGATAAAAAACTTCAATAATTTTATACATTAATTATTTAAATATATGAGCCATTCAAATATTGCAACGCCAGAAGTTATAGCTAAGACATCTGAAGCAATTAAAAATCGAAATATTGAGGTTGTTGTTGTTGAGACAAAAGCAGAAGCACTTCTAAAAATAAAAGAACTTATTCCAAAAGGTGCTTCGGTTAACAATGGTTCGTCTCGAACTTTGGAAGAGATCGGTTACATTGAGTATTTAAAAGCTAATAAGCACGGTTGGAATAATCTTCATGGGGCAATTGTTGAAGAAAAAGATCCTGCAAAACAAGCTGTATTAAGACAAAAGGCTCTCTTCTCGGATTATTATCTTGGAAGTGTGCATGCTGTCTCAGAGGGTGGTGAGCTTGTGATCGCTTCGGCTTCAGGAAGTCAGCTTCCTCATCTTGTATTCACCTCAAAAAATATTATCTTTGTTGTAGGTGTACAAAAAATTGCTCCAAACCTTGATGAGGCGCTCAAGCGTTTACGTACGTATGTTTACCCTCTTGAGGACCAGCGTATGAAGTCTGTGGGTATGGGTGGAAGTGTACTTTCAAAGATATTAATTCTTGAACAAGAACCGGCGTTTATGGGAAGAAAGGTTCACCTTATTTTTGTAAATGAAAAATTAGGGTTTTAAAAACAAAAACACTCAAGCTTAAGACTTGAGTGTTTTTGTTTCGATATACAATATATACTTTGTAAGATTCTTTAATTGTACTCGTCTCATATTAAGACTATGAAAAAAATAATTATAATTGGGGTATTGCTCGTCGGAGGGTTTTTTGCTTTTAATCAGTTTATTTATAATGAAAAACAGGCCGATGTAATTGTTGGTGAGAGTGTGACAGAGAGTGGAGTGATTCTTGCTATAGACCTAGAGCCGCTTACTTATGACGGTCCTGCTATGATAACCTTTAAAACAGAAGGAGGTATTTCTAAGGATATAGCTGTTCCAGCTCGAGGATTTTCACTCTGTCCTGGTTTTAAGAATGTTGTTGATATAAGTACGCTTAAGGTTGGTGATTATGTTGAGGTGCGGGGAGAGCTAGATTACGAAGGGACTGTTGTTCCTTGCGAAGCAGAAGATCATTTTTTACGAGTTGAATAATTTAATATATGATTTTAAAACCAAATTCAAAAAATAGTTACGTACTTGGAGGTATTTTTCTAATTCTTATCGTTGTAGGAGTATTGCTATTTGTTAAAAATAAAGAGATTAAACTTCCAGAAAAAGAGATACAGACACCAGCTTCATATAAAGATGCAACATATAAAATAGACGGGGTTCTTGTTTCTCTAACAGATGGAGTGTCTGAGATTTCTGTGGAGGGCTCAAGTTCAAAA
>JBJOQC010000034.1:0-23850 GCA_046050145.1 Candidatus Parcubacteria bacterium
TTTCTATCCAGAGTTTATAATACACCAAAAATTATTTTTGTCAATTGGTTGTGGACAAGAACGCTTACGCGTAATTCCAGATTCCCAATGATAAGTATCAAAAATTAGGTGTTAAAAGAGGGATTCAACAACCTCTTTTACGAGGACTCCGTCTGCTTTTCCCTTTAATTCCTTCATAACCGCTCCCATAAACATTCCCATCTTTGTTTTTTCTACTGTTCCCATTTCTTCTTTTTTCTTCTGTGCGACCTTAAGTATGTCTTCACGACTCATTTGGGCAGGTAAGTAGGCTTCGAGAATGGTGAGTTCTGCTTGTTCTTTTTCAACCAAATCTTTTCTGTCGCCTTGAGTAAATTGCTCGATAGAGTCTTTTCTTTGCTTAACTGCACGACGAACAAGAGCTACCACTTCTTCTTCGGTGAGTTCTTCAGCACTTGCTTTGCCTTTACTTATCGATTCATTAGTAAAAAGGGTGATGAGTCCACGGATCACCGCAAGACGAACTCCATCTTTTGCTTTCATTGCGCCCTTGAGGTCTTCGCGAATTGTTTTCTGTAACATAAAAAAGATTAAAAATTAAAAAGAAAAGATTAAAAATTTAACCAATCCATAATAACATACGTTATAATAAGAGAATGGACATAGAGATTATTGTAATTGGTGGCATCATAATTCTGCTCAATGCACTTCTTCTGTGGTTTTTTGTTGGTAGAAAGAAGGAGAGTAAGGGTGAGTCGATAGGATTTGAACTTCTCATGCAACAAGTGAATGAGCTTGCGCGTACAGTAGACGAGAAGGTGGGGGAGTCGACTAAGACAATGCACGAGTCGCTTCGTCACCAGTCAAATGAGTCAGTTAAAATTATCCGTGATATTACTGAAAAGCTTACTCGTCTTGATGAGACCAATAAACAAGTGGTTTCTTTTGCTGATCAACTTCAGTCACTTCAGGATATTTTGAAGAATCCTAAACAGCGTGGGGTGCTCGGTGAGTATTATCTCGAAACTCTTTTAAAAAATGTCTTGCCGACAGGTAGTTTTCAAATGCAGTATCCTTTTGCTGATGGGACGATTGTTGATGCTGTTGTATTTGTAAAAGATAAGATAATACCTATTGACTCGAAGTTCTCTCTCGAAAATTATAACCGTCTTGTGGAAGAAAAAGATCCACTTGAAAAAGAACGTCTGGAAAAAGCTTTTAAGGGTGATTTGAAAAACCGTATTGATGAGACGGCAAAATACGTAAAACCAAATGAGGGGACAATGGATTTTGCATTTATGTTTATTCCACACGAAGCGATCTATTATGACCTTTTGATCTCTCAAGTAGGTTCAGTAAAGGTGAACACGAGAGATCTGATTGAATATGCTTTTACTGATAAGCATGTGATCATTGTTTCCCCAACATCATTTTTGGCGTATTTACAGACTGTTCTCCAAGGGCTTAAGGCGCTTCAGATCGAGGAGTCTGCAAAGGAGATTCGAGCTAATGTGGAGAATCTTCAAAAGCATCTTCGAAGTTATGTTGAGTACCATGACAAGCTTGGAGCATCTCTTGGCACTGTCATAAACCACTTCAATGCCTCTGGAAAGGAGTTTAAGAAGATAGATAAGGATGTGATGAGAATAACGGGGGTGCCAATCGATTTTGAGGTAAAAAGCATTGAAAAACCAGCTCAGGATGAATAATTTGCATATTTACATATACATGGTAATCTACAGGTAGATTTGTTTTAACTGACCCCTGATCGAGCGTGGCTCTAGTGCATCCCCTGCCTAGGCCACGCTTTTTCTAAAGACTAGAGACACCTCCCGCGAGGTGTCTTTTTTTATGTAGTATTTGAGTTGCTTTTTTAAAATATATGTGTAAAATAGCCAGATATGCCAAAGAAGGAAGTAGAGAAGAATATAACTCAAGAATTCGCTGTTATTGAGACAGGCGGAAAGCAGTACCAGGTTTCTCCAGGGGCTGTGCTTAAGATTGAGAAAATTATTGGTGAATATAAGGAAGGTGATAAGTTGGTTTTTGATAAGGTTCTCCTTGTTGATGATGGAAAAGGACTTACTACTATAGGTGCTCCCTATGTTACTGGTGCAAAGGTAGAAGCGACACTTGCAGAGATTGGTAGAGCAAAGAAGGTGACTGTAATCAAATACAAACAAAAGAGTCGCTACTACAAGAAAAACGGACACCGACAGCCTTACTTTAAGGTAGAGATTGGAGCAATCAAGTAGCTGTTAGGTTTTAGCTGATAGCTTTCAGGAAAACAAAAAACTGCCTAACGGCAGTTTTTTTGTTACCTTTTAATTCCTAATCCTACATTCTTAATTCTAACTTCTGTTTTTAAGAGCATTTTTGAGAGTTTCTGCATCTGAGTATTCAATCTCTGTTCCGGTAGAGAGTCCGCGGCCGAGAGTTGATATTTTGAATTTTGCTGATTGAGAAAGAGGATCGAGCATTTTCTTGAGAAATATTTCCGTATGTTCACCTTCGGGGTTGAGGTCAAGAGCGAGGATTATTTCTGAAAATTGAGTAGATGTTTTTGATTCTACTTTTTGTAAAAGTTCTTTTATACGAATTCTTTTTTCAGGTTCTTTTTCAAGGATAGGTAGGGAACCACCAAGTACAAAGTATAGACCATTAAAAAGCCCTGTTTTTTCCATATGATCTACATCATTGTCTCGACTTACTATCATGAGTGAAGTGGTGTCTCGGTTTGGATTTCTACACACAACACATTTTGATTCCGTTGTATCTCCTAAAGAAAAAAATCGAAAACACGATGAGCAGACTCGAATATCCTGCCGAAGTTTTTTAACTGCTTCTACAAGATCTTGTACAAAGCCATTGTTACGGGCAAGAAGAAAGTAAGAAAAACGGCGAGCTTGGCGAGGGCCAATACCAGGAAATTCTTTAAATAATTCTGTAAGCTTGTCGAGAGGGTTCATACAATAGCTGTTAAGTTATAGCTTCTTAAGGAAGATTAGTTAAGATAACAAACAAAATCTGGGGTTGGTTTTTCTTCATAATCACTAACACGAAGACATCCAAATCCACGTTCTAAGCTGTGTCCAATATAGCGCATATCAGCAATGTCTTCATCTGTATTTGTACGAAGAAGTATTGCGTATGCCATATGTTTTTGCCATTCTTCTTTTGATAAAGGAATAAAACCAACAACATGATAAGAGTTTTGTGTTCTTAAAATCATGCCATTCTTGAGTGCGGGTAGTAAGTGTTTTGATTTATGAATAGACAACACAAGTTCTTTTTCATTTTTATCTGAAATAGGAAGTTTGCAGTCTAGAAGAAAAAGATATTTTTGTTCATTTTTGTGACTAATAAGAGAGCTTATCGAAATACCTCTTTTTTCTCCTGTGTTAGAGAAAATATTTTTAATACGATTATCGACTTCTGTAAGTGGTGTAAATATTAGCTCTCTTGAATTATTGATGTCATCCATCATGAGTCCTTTTGTGTGTATGTATGTAACTAAAACGACATTATTAATTTCTTGTTCTGCTAATTTAGATTCATAATATTTTTTAAAAATCTTTTCTCTTTTCATTGTCTGAATAGATCCAATTAAAATTCATCAAATTCTTTTTCGACTCCACCATAATTGCTTTTATCAAGTTCAATAAAAGAAGTTTTTTGACTATCAAAATTAAATTTAACTTCGCCTACAGGGCCGTTTCGGTGTTTTGCGATAATTATTTCTTTCTCAATCATTTTCGAGAGCTTGCCGTTTTCGTCTCTCTGGTCTTCTGAGTGAATAAACATAACCACGTCCGCATCTTGTTCGATGGATCCAGAGTCTCGAAGGTCGGAAAGGCGGGGTTTGCCACCACGTTTTTCCACGTCTCGAGAAAGCTGTGAGAGGGCAATAACAGGAATATCAAGCTCGCGCGCCATATGTTTCAAGGATCGAGAGATTTCTGTTACCTGTTGCACCATAGAGTCATTGGCACGACTGTTTGTTGGAACCATGAGTTGGAGGTAGTCTACGATGAGCATCTTAAGACCTTTTTCATTTTTAAGACGACGTGCAGCAGAACGCATACGAAGAATATTATTTCCTGGCTGATCATCGATAAAAATAGGGGCTCGAGCAAGGTCGTCTAGAGCTGTACGAATATGTCCAAAGCCTTCATCGGTCACACGACCTTGGCGTATCATCCAAGAGTCCACGCGTGACTGTGCTGCCATGATACGGTCTACGAGCTGTTGAGCACTCATTTCAAGTGAAAATACTCCTACAGGGGTTCCGTACTCCACTGATGTGCGTCGAGCAATATCGAGGGCAAAAGCTGTTTTACCCACAGAAGGACGGGCAGCAAGAATGATAAGGTCTGATCGTTGAAAACCTGCTAAAAGGTTGTCGAGACTTTTGAAGCCTGAAGGAACACCGCGTATTTCACCTTTTTCGCTCGAAAGTTTTTCGAGGCGATCATATGCTTCGTGGAGAAGTGGTTTGAGCTCCTTGAAATTTTGATATCCAGAGAAGTTACGAGTAATTTCAAAAATTGTTTTTTCCGCACCATCAATAAGTTCTTCGATACCGTCAGCACCTTCATTGAATCCGAGTTGAGATATTTTTTCTGAAGCTTCAATAATTTTTCGCATCAAATACTTCTTTTGAACTATTTCTGCATAGTGTTTGATGTTTGCAGCAGAAGGAACTGTGTTTACAAGCTCAGTGAGGTAGGAGTTACCCCCAAGTGTTTCAAGAAGATTTTTTTCTTTGAGTCGAGAAGAGAGAGAAAGAAGGTCTATAGGTGTACTTTTACCAAAGAGCTCCATCATTGTCTCAAACGTTTTTCGATGTTTATCAACGTAAAATGCATTTGCATTTACTACGTCCATAATGTCGTATATTGCTTCTGGTCGAAGCATGATAGATCCAAGCAGAGCTTTTTCAGCTTCATTGTTTTGTGGAGGTATCCGAAGTTGTGTCATAGCGACAATTCTATCACGATGAATTTTTTTTACTCAAAACTAATTTAGTTTACAAGATGTGCGTATCTTGTGGAGACTTTTTTGCTATAAGGTGATATATTTTTTTATGAAATTGTTCGTTGTTCTGATGTTGATCTACAAGGAGGTGGATAATGGGGTGGGCCATCATCGGTCTCTTGGTGTTGATTTTTATTGCTTCTAAGAGGGTAAAGAGTAACAGTCTTCGTTATAACGCTAAGGAGTATAAGGACAAATAAAAAACCGCGCACATATGTGCGCGGTTTCGTTTACATATCAGGTGTTAGCTTCTTTTTAATAATAGTTTTTTCAGTCGCGTCTTCTACAAGGTAACCTTCTTGTTCTATTGTTTTACGGAGTTCATCTGACGCTTTCCAGTCTTTGTTTTTTCTTTTTTCATCACGTTCTCGCGTCAGTGTTTCAATATGTTGTGGTATGTGGTTTATTTCTTGAACCAGTTTCTTAAGGTTAAGTCCCAGAGTTGTATCTATTTCATAGAGAGTGGCCTTCTTGTCTTCCGGTGTTTGTTTGGTGTCGGAGATAATTTGATGAATAAGTGCAATTACCTGAGGAGTGTTTATGTCATCAGCTATGTATTCTTTATATTGTTTTATATAAGAATCAATTAAAACTCCTTCGTTTTGTATGTGAGAAAGGAAGTGAAGTATGTTTTCAAAAGCAATCTGTGCTCCAAGTATCGATTCCCATGTGAAGTTAAGCATTGCTCTATAGTGAGCTTGGAGGAGTAAGTAGCGATAGGAGAGGGGGTGTATGCCTTTTTCGCGAAGTGTTTCAAGGGTAATGAAATTGTCTTTTGATTTAGACATTTTTCCTCCTTGTACATTTACGAAAGCACTGTGCATCCAATAATGTACAAAAGATTTTCCTGTAGCACCCTCAGATTGAGCTATTTCATTGTTGTGATGCACCGGTATGTGATCTATGCCCCCTGTGTGAATATCGAAAGTTTCTCCAAGGTATTTCATAGACATGGCAGAACATTCTATATGCCAGCCAGGAAAACCTACACCCCAGGGAGATTCCCACTCTTGTTGACGCTTATCACTCGGTTTTGAAAGTTTCCAGAGAGCAAAGTCGGTAGGATTTTTTTTCTCAGTATTAACTCCAATACGAGCACCTTCTTCTTGTCCTTCGAGATTGACATGACCTAGTTTTCCATAGTCTTTGTAGTGCGAGGTATCAAAATAAATACCGTCTGAGGTGGCGTAGGTAAAACCTTTTTCTTCGAGTTTTTGTATGAGTTTTATTTGTTCTTCTATATGACTTGTTGCTTTTGGGAATTCGATTTTTGTACGAGGAATATTAAGTGAGTCCAAATCATCAAAAAAAGCTTGTGTATAAAACTCTGCGAGTTCTTGCGCACTCTTACCTTCTTTTTTTGCACCTTGTTCCATTTTGTCTTCTCCAGTATCGTTGTCACTTACAAGATGTCCCACATCAGTGATATTCATAACTTGCTTTACTGTAAATCCTTCAAGCTCAAGAGATCGTCGAAGAAGGTCAGCAAATAAAAAAGCTCGAAGGTTACCTATATGTGCAAAATTATAGACAGTAGGACCACAGTTATACATACCAACAGTGCCTTTCTTTATGGGATTAAAGTCCTCTTTTTTTTGCGTGAGCGTATTCCAGATTTTCATGTATATCAATATATCATTAAACAAAAGACTCTTCACTTTTTGTTTATTTTACATTATTCTTTTCTGAGATACTTTCAAATTCATCTAGAGGAGGTTTGTATGTCGAATTCAAACAATGCTAATCCGATCTTGTTAGGAAGTATGGTTCGGTTTAATCTTCGTGTTCTTACTTTTCAAACAAAGAAAAGATTCGAGCATGTTTTCGGTAGATTGGGGAAGTTTAAAAAAGTTATTCTCCTGAGAGATATTCCTGAAAATATCTCCAACAGAATGATGTGCGAATCTGCTCGTAGGTGGGTTTTTTTATACACCAAAAAAGGTGAGTTACGAGCTGTTGTTGAGAATGCACTTATTTGTGTGAGTGAATAAAAAAACCCTGAGAAAATTGCTTGCAATTTTCTCAGGGTTTTTGTTTTTAGATTTAAAGTAGTTTTCTTATTTTAAAAATGAAATAGAGCAGTATTGCTACCCCAACCATTCCTCCTGAGATAATCCAAAAGTCATTTTGCATTCCTATGATAGGTCTTGAAAGGCTGTCTATTTGGAAAAGAGAAATAATAATTGATATAGGAAGAGCGATTAAGGCTATGGCACTTATAGCGAGAGTTGTTTCATTTTGTTTTGTAGAAAGAAGAGAATTGTTTGTTTCTCGAAGTTCTGCAATCGAGTCTCTATAGCTTTCAATAAGAGCTAGAGCTTTTGAAGATTCTTGAGTAAGTATGTGCGCATAATAGGTGAGTTCAGACCCAAGTGTTTTTGAAGCAATTGTCTGGAGTGTTAGAAACATTTCCTTATGAATAGAAATTGTTTTTTTGAAACGCAGAAGAGCACGACTCACTTCAGAGATTGAACGGACCATTTTGTTTTCATTACCTCTAAAGACTTGATTATCGATATCTTCAATCCAGCTATTTATATAAGCGAGTTCGTCATAGAGTGCCTGGTAGAGACCTTTTACTAGTTTGTAAAACAAGACACCACCAGTGATTTCAACATGCGCCTTGTTGACGACAGCTTCTTTTTCAATAAGTTTTTTAAAATGATGAAGAGCGTCTATTGAGTCATAGTGTGTAGTAATAAAAAAATTCTTACCAATTAGAAAGTCTATTTCTTGATTATTGCTTAGTGTGTGACTATGTTTTAAAACAGGTACATGGAGTACAAGATATACAGACTCATCACCACCTTCTATTTTTGGTTTTGGAGTTGGAGATTCAAGGTCTCGTGCAATTAATGGATCAATGTTGTACTGCTCCATTATTTTTACAACATCTTCGTGAGTTGGTTTTTCTAAATCAAGCCAGGTTATGTTTTTATAGTTTTGTACGTGAATCATATTTTTAGTATACCGTGTGTTTGTTTGACCACAAAGAGCTCATTTGAGATACTTAGTATACTTTTATGAATACTTCACGTCGTTTTATTTCGCAGGTAGTGGTGCCGATATTTATTGTTCTTGTTATTGCTTCGTACATGGTTGGTTTTTCTGCTGGTTCAAAAGATGTTTCTGCAGAGGCTCCTCAGTATGTTGTAAATGCAGAAAATGATATTGCCAAGAATCTTGATTTTGAAGCTTTTTGGAAAACATGGAATCTCTTGGATGAAAAATTTGTTTCAGTTTCAACAACAACCGAAGGTCTTTCTGAAGAAGATAAGTTATGGGGAGCTCTACAAGGTTTAGCCGCTTCATATGGTGATCCATACACTGTATTTTTTCCTCCAGTTGAGTCAGAAAAATTTGAAGAAGAGATCAGTGGAAACTTTGAAGGTGTAGGTATGGAGGTTGCACTTAAGGATGGTTTTGTGACTGTGGTTGCCCCACTTAAAAATTCTCCTGCATATAAAGCTGGAATACTTGCGGGTGATAGGGTGGTTAAGATTGATGAAACTCCTACAAATGGTATGAGTGTTGAAGATGCTGTAAAGATTATTCGTGGTGAAAAGGGTACAACTGTAGTACTTACAGTTTCAAGAGAAGGTGCTGAAGATACTGTAGAGATTTCTATTGTGCGTGATGTGATTCAGATTCCAACAATAGATACGGAGTTTCGAAAAGACGGTGTGTTTGTAATTCGTCTATATAACTTCTCAGCACTTTCTGCAGATCTCTTTAGAGAAGCTTTACGTGAATTTGCTTCAAGTGGTAGTACAAAATTGTTACTTGATGTTCGTGGCAATCCGGGAGGGTACCTTGAAGCTGCTGTGGATATGGCAAGTTGGTTTTTGCCAGCGGGTACTGTAATAGTGCGTGAAGATTTTGAAGGTAAGAAAGAAGAGGTTGTTCATCGAAGTCGTGGCTATAATGCATTTAGTAAGGATCTCAATATGATCATTTTGGTTGATGGTGGATCAGCGTCTGCATCTGAGATTCTCGCTGGAGCACTTCGTGAACATGGTATTGCAAAACTTATTGGAAGCACGACCTTTGGTAAGGGTTCAGTACAAGAGCTTGTAAAGATAACTCCAGAAACATCACTCAAGGTAACAATTGCCCGATGGCTTACTCCTCTAGGTCTTTCTATTTCTGATGGGGGACTGAAGCCTGATATTGAAGTGAAGCGTACGGCTGAAGACTTCAAAGCTCAAAAAGATCCTCAACTTGATAGAGCAATACAATATTTTAAGACTGGTAAATAGAAAACACCCCTTAGCTAAAAAGCTTCAGGGTGTTGGTCGTGCCAAATGGCTTCAATTACATCTCGGCAGGATTTAGCTGCTAAGGGTGTAATTTTTCCTACTTTCGGTTCAATAAGTGATTCAGGATAGGCAAAAATATCGTCATGAGTGTCAATGGCGAGCTGACGAAGTTCAGTGCACCAGTGTTCCATTTCATTTTTGTTTTTAAACGGACCTACACGGTATAGTGCATAGTTCGTTTTTTCGTCTTCCTTAAAAATTACAAAAGTGTAGAACTCTTTTTTTTGAGACATATTTTCACCGGAATTCCTTTCGGGCGAGTCAAGTTAAAGTGTGTGTATCAAGAACAACGGGTTATATTTATAGTACATTTACAATAAAAGTCAAGGGTGTTAAGTTGCCAATATATATTTTTTTGCTATGATGTTCTGATACTAATTACAATATATTAACTATGAAAGTTGTTTTACTTCACGATGTATCAAAGATTGGAAAGAAACATGATATTAAGAATGTTTCAGATGGTCACGCACTAAACCTACTTATTCCACAAGGATTAGCAGAAGTAGCAACTCCTGCAACAATTAAGAAAGCTGAAAAGGCGCGTCTTACTCTCGAGGCTGAGAAAAAAATACAAGCAGACTTACTTGCTAAAAATATTAAATCACTTGAGGCTGTTAAGGTTGTAACAGAAGGCAAGGCAAGTGAAAAAGGTCATCTTTTTGCTGGAATTCATAAAGAAGAGATTGTAAAATTTTTGAAAGACCAAGCTCGCATAGATGTGTCAGCTGATTTTATCAAACTTGATCATCCTCTAAAGACTGTGGGCGAACATCCTATTGAAGTTATTGTAGGTGATAAAAAAGCTAAGTTTGTAGTAGTAATCAAGGCAAAAGAATAAGTTCATAAGATTAGAGACATGAAAAAACCGCCTACGCTCTGACGTGTGGCGGTTTTGATTTTCTGCTGACTCTGTCAGGAACAGTGGAGTCCCTCACCAATCTCTTTTCGTTCGAGTCCTAGTTCTGTGCAAATTTTGCTGTAGAACTGTCCGATAAGTCGCCGTCGAATCCATCCAAGACTATCGACCTTACGGCAGAGCAAGCTGTGTCGCAAGGTTACCTGGTGTGCCTGTTCGAGGGCTGGGAGTGGAATTGTACGGTATGCTTCACTGAGAAAGGTCTTGATTGCCTTCGGAATAAATATCTTGAGCCAAAGGCTTGATCTCACCAGACGCAGAAGTTCCCTGTGAGTCTTTGCAATTTTTTGCGCATGAAGAAGCTTGCTTCTTTCAGGGCTTTCTTGGGGAGGAGGTTTGCTTGTCTTAACCACCTCCTCTTGTGCGGACGCCGCAGCTGAATCTTCGTCATTGATCGATACAACACCCTCAGCCAAGAACTTTTCCATAAGTACTTGAAGTTCCGAGGACTGTTCGATCTGAACGGTTTCATCGGCGATTCGCAATACAGGTCTTTTTTCAGGTTCGAGCTTAGGTACTCCCATGACAATTCTCCTTTAATGGTTGTGGTTTTTGACGATGTGCAAAACAAAACTTTCTGTGCCAGACGGTATCATGAATTATTATTTTTGTCAAAAAAACCGCTCGAGTGAGCGGTTTTTTCTTATATAACGTGAACAATTTTCTTGCTAATAATTCTATTATCGAAATGAGTTTTTCGTTTTTTGCCAAACTTTACAATTCCAGTTTTTAAAGCATAGAGAGTGTGGTCTTTACCAATACCTACGTTCTTGCCTGCCATTACGTCAGTACCTCGTTGACGTACAATAATAGAACCATGGAGAGCTTCTGCTCCATGTTGTACTTTTATACCTAAATATTTTGGCTGGGAATCTCTTCCGTTTTTGGAAGCGCCAGCCGATTTCTTGGTTGCCATAGCGTGTTATGTGTAAATACCTTAAAATATACGTATCAATGAGTATAAAAGAAAGCTTTAATAAAATCAAGGGGTCAATACAAGCAATACCTCAAGACATAAAATACAACTTTTTCATTACTTTTCTTATCATTTTGGTAGGTACAGCTTCATTTGGTCTAGGAAGGCTTTCTGTGTCAGATATACAAAAAAATACAGATATAAAAGTATTTTTACCAGAGGGTCTCGAGGCTAATGTTCTTCAAGGATTTGAACAAAAAGATATTCAAAATAGTTCTGAAAAGCAGGGTATACCAGAAAATGTGTATGTTCCTGATCAGGGTGGGGAAGTTGTTGCTTCAAAATCAGGGAGTAAGTACCATTTTCCATGGTGTACTGGGGCTAAGCAGATTAGTGAGAAAAATCTTATTTCATTTCCCTCTGTAGAAGAAGCGAGGAGTGCGGGGTATACACCTGCGGCAAATTGTAAGGGACTCAAGTAATTTAGAGCTTTTAGGTGTTAGAATAAATCTACTTAAAAGCTTATAACTAAAACTTAACAGCTAATCATGATAGTACTCGATGTAGAAACAACAGGTACAGATCCACTCAAGCATTCACTTGTGAGTATTGGTGCTGTTGATTTTGATAAGCCTGAAAGACAATTTTATGAAGAGTGTCGAATATTTGAAGGTGCTCATGTTATGGAAGAAGCTCTGGTTGTGAACGGTATGACTCACGAGCAGATTACTGATTCCCAAAAGAAAAGTGACAAAGAAATAATTGAGGACTTTTTGAAGTGGGTTGAGGAGTCAGATAACCATACATTTGGTGGACTCAATCATCACCTAGATTTGTATTTTATTCATATGGCTGCACTTCGAAATCATATCGACTTTGCTTGGCCAAAAAGAATTGTAGATCTGCATTCAGTTTCGTATGCACACATGGCACAGAGAGGTCTGCAGATTCCGCTTAAAAATAAGCATACTGATATTAGTGGGGATACGACAATGAAATATGTAGGTATTCCAACTGAACCAAGACCGCATATTGGACTTAATGGTGCCAAATGGGAAGCAGAAGCTCTTTCACGATTGATTTACAACAAAAATCTTCTCCCAGAGTTCAGTAAGTATCCTATTCCGTGGCTTGTATAAATCTGGTATAGTATTTTTCTATGAAAGAGTTTGAAATCCTTCTTTATTACAAATATATTCCTGTGGCAGATCCTCAGGCGCTTTTAGCTTCACAAAGAAAGCTCTGTGAAGATTTTGGCCTTAAAGGGCGTATTATTCTTGCAGAAGAGGGAATTAACGGCACTGTAGAGGGCACAAAAGAAAATACTCAAAAATATATTGATGAAATGAGTAAAGATTCTCGTTTTGGCGATATGCACTGGAAGAGAAGTGTTGGTACAGGAAGTGCCTTTCCTCGGCTTTCTATAAAGGTTCGTACAGAAATTGTAAGTGGTCATCTTGAGGATGAAGATGTGAAGCCATGGGAAACTACCGGTAAAAGACTTTCTCCTGATGAGCTCTATGCATGGCTCAATAAGGGTGAGGAATTCACTATTGTTGATATGCGTAACGATTACGAATACAGGGTAGGACGTTTCGAAGGTTCTATTGATCCTGGAATGGAAAATTTTAGAGATATACAAAAGATACTTCCTAAGATAGAGCCTCTCAAGGAAAAAAAGGTTCTAACGGTATGTACTGGAGGTGTACGTTGTGAAAAAGCTTCTGGATATCTAGTTAAGAAAGGTTTTAAAGATGTGTATCAACTTGATGGGGGAATAGTAAGTTTTATGGAGAAATATCCGAATACCTTTTTCAAAGGAAAGTTGTATGTGTTCGACAATCGAATTGCTATGGATTTTGACGATCCAGAAAAACACGTAATTGTTGGTTCATGTATGAAGTGTAATACCCCAAACGAATCGTACGTAAACTGTATGAATTTGAAATGTCACAAACATTTTATTTGTTGTGAAAACTGCCGTGAAGAGGATGGTGAGGTCTATTGTTCAAATGATTGTAAGGAGAAAAATAAAAAAGTTGCACACGTTTAATTTTTTCATGCTCCAGAATTTTTCTAGTATACAAAACCACATCCTCTCAAATAAAAACACAGGGGTAATACTCTTGTGTTTTTTGTTATAATTGATGTATGAAAATAACTAAGTTAGGTCATTGTTGTCTTTTGATAGAAGAGAAAGGATTAAGGATTTTGACTGATCCAGGTACATTTTCTGATGGGCAAAATAAGGTTAAAAATATTAGTGTCGTACTTATAACTCATGAACATCAGGATCATTTACATATTGATTCTTTGAAAATTGTTTTACAAAATAATCCAGATGCAAAAGTAATAACAAATAATACGGTAGGAAAGATTCTTGATAGGGAACAAATAAAATATAAGCTCATTGAACACAGTCAAAGCACAACAATAGAAGGTGTGTTGATCGAAGGTTTTGGGAAAGAACATGCTTTAATGCACAGTACAATTCCACCTATCGAAAACACAGGATATTTTATTTCGAATAGATTTTTCTATCCAGGAGATGCTTTTACTGATCCAAAAAAAGAGGTTGAGATCCTGGCTGTACCTGTTGCTGGTCCCTGGATGAAACTCTCAGAGGCTATTGATTATGTACTAAATATTAAACCTAAAATTTGTTTTCCTGTGCACGAGGGTATTTTAAAAACACCCGGTTCAGCTCATCAAATTCCTCCAAAAGTTTTGGGTCCGAAGGGGATTGAATTTAAAGTTTTACCTCTTGAGACAGAGATTGATTTTGCTTAAGAATTATTTAATAATTTACGATTATGAGCAGGTCACTATTTATCGGTCGTTGGCAGCCATTTCACGATGGGCATAAAACTTTAATTGGTGTGGTTCTTAAAGAAGGGAAAAAGGTACTTATCGCCGTCAGAGATACTCCGATTTCTGAAGGTAATCCTTATACACTCACCGAACGAGTAGATCATATTCGCAAACTTTACAAAGACAATCCAAATGTTGAGGTAATTCCTCTTCCTGATATTACGGAGGTTTGTTATGGGCGAGATGTGGGGTGGGGAATTAGAAAAATTGAAGTAGGTAAAGAGATTGAAGATATTTCTGCTACAAAGATACGTCAGAGTAAAAAAAGAGTTATTTGGCTTACTGGAAATACAGGCGCAGGTAAAACATCACTCGCATATCTTCTTAAGGAGCGACTGAAAGCTGTCGTTTTAGATGGAGATGAAATGAGAGCTTCGATCTCAACAGATCTTGGTTTTAGCAAAAAGGATAGGGAAGAGCACAATCTTCGAGTTGCTCGTTTGGCAGGAATTCTTAATCAGCAAGGCTCAAATGTTGTTGTGTCAGTTATAGCGCCATTCAGAACTACTCGTACAAAGATATCCAAACTGATTAATCCTTATTGGATTTATGTAAAGGGAGGTAAGGAAGGAAAAAGTACGCCATATGAAGTTCCTCGTAAACCTGATCTTACAATTGATCCTGCAAAAAATTCTCCCCTTGAGTCTCTTGAAAAAATTGTGAAAGAGGTTGGAGGTATAAAAGATTTGAAATAAAAAATTAAAGTTTCTGTATTTCTTTCAAGTCTTTGTCAGGGATATACAGTATAAGAAGTCCAGCAATAATTCCACCGAGTGATGTGATCATGTGATTATTGTTTAGGAATGTGAAGTCTATCCAGTCAAAAACATACCAAACTCCTCTCCAGATAAGTACGAGACCAATAACTACATTAAGATTTTTTAAAAAATAACCGAAGGTGAAGGTGTTTTGTTTTGTAAACATGTGTTAATTATACCGCAGGGTATCTATTCCAAAAGAAATATTTTTATGGTTAAATATCGACAGGTTCTTTTCAGTGAATTCTTTTAATGGGAGGTTTGTCATGGGATTATGGAAAAAAATTTTTGGGCCAAAAACATCGGGAAATGCTGCTAAGGATAGGATTGAAGAACTTCGAATTAAAGCATATTCTGTTCCTCATCCGCCTAAAGAGACGTCTATTCCCCAGGAAGTAATGATCGAAATAAGTCTTGAAGAACTTCTTGCTCAGCATGTCTCTTGTGATCCTAGGATTCTTCTTTTAGGTGAAGCTGTATTAGGTTTGGCCGAACTTAATGCAGCTTCACGAGTGGATCTTGTGCAGGTGAAGGATGCGAAGTCTCTTGAGGATGGATCGGTACTTTCTTTTTTTGACATGTTGAAACTTGTGTACAAGTATCCCGATCTTCAAAATACAAGATCAATTTTGTCTCGACCATTTTTATTAGCAAATGGAGAGATGGTTGTGGGGAGGGCATCCTCTTTTTTTCAACCTCAACCTGTTGAGGAAAGCGTGTTCGTAGAAGACTCTTACCAGGCACCTGTTTCTTGCAGAAGAATAAAAGAACTCTGGCTTTGTAAGCCACGTTCTTCATGGCCAAATCATTTTGTGCCCGTGAGAGTGTAAGGTGTAAGCTGGGTGAGTAAAAACAACTACTAAACCATATCTCGTGATATGGTTTTTTTATATCATATATGCTATATTATGAGTGTCGGAAGGAATGATCTTTTACAAAATCGGTCTTCTCGGAACCCCAGTTCTTCTTTTTGTATCTTGTGTGTCACAAGGTGGAAAGGGAAGAGGGGGATAGAGCGGACATTAGCCGCCAAAACTATACCTGTCAGTATAGTTCACATCCTTCTTAGTATTTTCAATCATATGAAAATTTTGAGAGTCGTAGGGTTTGGTCTGGCTCTTGTTACGCTCAGGTTCCTTCTCCCGCGGGTATTCCACGGGTTTGAGGACACCCTCGTTTCGTTCTTTGATGTAATTCAAGATAGTCTTGCACTCAGTAGTAAGGCTATTTCCAATATTAACCTTCCTAAATAGGGGAAGGAGACGTCAAAAACAGCTAAGTCTCCGTGACCAGGCTGTTTTTTGTTGTCAAAACTACATAAGTTATATTAAAAAAGTAAACCAAAAAATACAATAAAACCTATATTTTAAGCCATATCTATACCATACAAATTGCATTTTGTCATTGACAAATAGGTTCAAGTGTGCTAGTATATACATGTACTCAGTTAATCGCTGAGTTTTCTATTTTAAAGGGCGGCTTCGCACTTTGAGGTAGATATTACTAGCTAAGGAAAGACAACAATGATGCAATTCACTACGATTTCGATTCTTATGGCTTTGTCTGGCTTGGCTCCTTCACATGGAACACCTATCGTTGCTACTTCTACCCCTATTGTGGATGAAGTACGAGCAGCGTCACGAAAAATCGCAGAACTTTCTCATACTGTTTCTCAAGAAGATGTTGAGGAATATGTTCGAGAATATTTTGCCGAAACTCCTATTTTAACTAAAGTTGCTTTTTGTGAATCTACATTAAGACACTTTGGAAAGGATGGATATGTGATTCGAGGTATTGTTGATAAGCGAGACGTAGGTCTTATGCAAATCAACGAAGGATATCACCTTGAAACTGCAACTAAACTTGGTCACAATATATATACCTTAGAAGGTAATATGGATTACGCTAAGGTTCTCTATCAGAAGTTTGGTTTGTCTCCATGGAAAGCTTCGTCTAAATGTTGGTTGAAGGAAGCTTCGCTCGCAATGAAATAACAAAAAACAAAAAACCCACACATGTGTGGGTTTTTTGTTGCATGTGGAGTAGCTCCTGTTATTTCTAAGAAATAAGAATACAATAAAGAAGTACTTGTTCTCTATTTTTGGTCCACTTACACAAGGAGGTTGTACGTTATGTCGAATAATAATCTTGTGGTTCCTAAAGATTGTCTGGGTCTCCGTTCTCCTGTTTGTATCAGTCAAGATCCTGAAGGTGTTCTTCAGTGCAGTAAGATTCCAGGTGCTTGTCAGGACTGTCCTGGGCTTTGTAAACGTCTCGCTTTGGGTGAAGTGGTTCGGTCTGAAGAAGGGCCTACCTGTTGCAAAAAAGGGGACCATCCTGTTGTGTAAGTCCTCTCTCTGTTCACCTTAACGAAAGGAGTGTGTAATAGAATGTAAAAAAGGGATTGGCAGGTCTGGCAATATCACCCGCAGAAGAGTAGTAAACTCTGCGGGTGATTTTAATTGTTAATAGTTTTAACAAAAAGAGAAGTATTTTTGGAGATATTAAAGTAATTTTTGTATGAAGAGGTAATATGTTTCACCTAGGATAGTAACGTCGCACAATATATCTTTTGCGACACATGTAGATGAAGAAAAAGGGGCTTTCTCTAAAAGCCCCTCCCTCTTATATTTTATTCAAATTTTTAGTATCCCTCTTTTTTATTTATTTTTTTAAATTTTATTTAATCAAGTAGTCCTTCCCACCACTCGAATGTAGTTCGTAAAAATAAATATAACGGACCATATACCGGTAATAATGCAAAAAATAAAACAATTCTAAATTTCTTCATGTTTTTAACTAAATAAACCTATAACATAGTTAAACCCTACTTTCATGTATGACCATATAAGGAGAACTGTGTTTTTCACTCCGATAATGTATTTTTGAACTTCTGGGTTCTTTAGGAACTTTAAAATATCTAAACCAAAATAAAAACCAATGAGTCCCAAGGCTACAAGTATAATAATTATTTGAACGATAAAGCCTGATTTTTTCATATTACAGATATATAAGTGGATCAAGATATGCCTTAAGATCGGCTACGGGCATTGTGTACGCACCACCACAGACTTTACTTTGTCTTTGCATGATTCGTACTCCCTGACTTGCAAAAACAGTGAAGTGTAGGTGGGGACCTGTCGAATAGCCTGTATTTCCACTGTATCCTAAAACATCACCAGTTGTCACCTGGTCTCCGGTGGAAACTTTGATTAGAGATAGGTGGGCGTAGAGGGTTGAAAGTCCGTTCGGATGCTTCACAAGAACCCATTTACCGTATGAGGCTCCTGGACAAGTCGCATCAGTGTCTCCGGTACCTTCGACAGTACCACTAAAGGATGTTTTAACTCGTGTGCCTACAGCAGCTCTAAAATCCACACCATTGTGTCCATTTCCATTGTAAACACTTACTGTTTTTGAAAAATCAGTATGGCCAAATCGTTGTGTCACAAGAATACTATCAAGAGGCCATGCGAGAAGTCCTTTACCTGCAGGAGGAATACTACTTGGATCTATAACTATCTTTAGTTCAGCTTCAAAAGCTCTAAGTTCTTGGGCGAAAGCGTCACGAATTTTTTCTTTTTCAGCTAAGATTTTCTTGTAAGTAGATTCTTGATTTTTAGTTTGAGCAAGGACTGTATTTTTTTCTTTTTGATTTGCTTCAACTATTTTTTTCTGATCAGCAAGTTGTACTGTAAGGTTTACGAGTTTCTTTTTTTGAAGTTCGGTTTCATTTTTTTTACTCTCAAGATCTTGCTTGAGGTTTTCTAAATCTTTTATTTTTGTACGAATACTTTTCTGGAATTGTTCGAGGGTTTCTATTTCATTCCAGAATGTTGCTATGTTTCCATATTGGAGCATGGTTTCTATGAGAGATGAGTCGTCAGCACGTTGAATATTTCGGAGTGTATTCTTAATAGCATCAAGGTTTTCTCCAATTCCCTCTTGTTTGTTTTGGATTTCGAGAGCGAGGCGTTCAATAGTAAAATTTGTTGCATCAACTTTATTCTCAGTTACCTTTATGTCGGTATTGAGTTTATTTCGGGAAATATCAAGAGTTTTTATGGTGTTTTGAAGACTCTGTGCTTGTTTTGATGTTGTTTGAATATCTTTTTGGTACTGCTCAATCTCTTTCTCTAAGGTTTCAATCTGACTATTACGGTCTTGAATTTTTGTCTGTAATTCATTGATTGTTGCGCCGAAAACTGCACAAGGTGCTGTGAAGCAAAGCAAAAAAACTAGTTGTAGAGAAAGTTTTTTCATAAATGATTTCCTAACCCAGTGCTTCCTGTATGCGTTCCAACACTTCTTTCTTTCCGAGTATTCCTGCTAATGTAAATGGATCAGGAGACTTTTCCTTACCTGAGAGGGCAACACGAAGGGGCCAGAGCACATCACCCTTTCCCTCTTTTTCGGCATAAGGCCATATTTTTTCTTTTACAGTTTCTAGAGTGAAAGGTTGTTCTGGAATTTCATTGATAATTTTTTGCACATGCAATAAGTATTCAGAAGCTTTCTCTGGTGTACTTTTTTTCCAGACAAGACTCGCTTTTTCGTATGTTGGTTTTTTGAAGAAAAAATCCCAGTCCCCTTTCAGGAGAGAGTCTTTGACACCACTAAAGACATCTTCGCGCTCAATAAGAAGAGGTATGATATTTTTCCTCTGCTCCGGAGAAAGTTTTGAAAGTTCTGGAGAAAAAGAAACAATTATTTTTTCTAGCTCAGTAAAAGGAATTTTTTTAATATATTCTTTATTGATCCATCGGAGTTTCTCCTCATTAAAGACTGCCCCACCCTTTTGAACCTTATCAATACGAAATTCCTTTACAAAGTCTTCGAGACTTAAAAGCTCTCTCTCATCTCCAGGATTCCATCCAAGGAGACCAACAAAATTTATAACAGCTTCCTTTATAAAACCTTTTTCTCTGTAATATTTTAAAGAAACCTGTTCACCGTGTTTACGCTTTGAAAGTTTTGATCTGTCAGGTGCCAAGATGAGTGGAAGGTGTGCATATATAGGTCGTGGAGCACCTATGGCTTCCTGTATGAGAATTTGTCGAGGTGTATTTGATATACCATCTTCTCCTCGTATGACGTGAGTTACCCCTGCTTCAAAGTCATCAATAACTACAGCAAGGTGGTAAAGAGGTTCTGTGAGGCTTTTTGCAATTACAAAATCACCAAGTTCTGTGGTGTCAAAAGTGATATCTCCTCGAATAAGGTCGGAGAAGGTAATTTTTTTATTTGGATTTTTAAATCGTACAACTTCTGCACGATCTCCTTCTTTCTCTACTTTTTCTTTAGATATATATGCAGTACCCTGCTCAACCATCTTCTTAAGGTATGTTTCATAGACTGATCCGCGTTCACTTTGACGAACTACGGTTGTATTATCGTGTTTGAGGCCGAGCCATGCGAGTCCCTGTGTAATGTCGTCTTCATACTCTTTTGTTGACCGAGCTCTATCGGTGTCTTCCATACGAAGGATGAAATCACCTCCATGCTGTTTTGCAAAGAGATAGTTAAAAAGAGCTGTGCGAACACTTCCAATATGCAAAAAACCCGTTGGAGACGGAGGAAAACGTGTAATGATTTTTTTATTCCTGGAAGTCATAAAAAACAAATTTCAAAATCCAAATACCAAATTACAAATAAATTCTAAATAAAAATATCAAAATCTATAAGCTGATAGTGAGCAGCTTAAGATAGTTTCATTCTACTATTTTTTTAGTATATTCGTTAGTGTTGACATGCTCATTTAAATTTGTTATAATTAAAAAAGAGTGGCGAACGTAAGTAGTCATTGTTGAATCTATACTTGAAAGGTCTCTAAATGCTTTATGCAACCATCAGAATGCGTAATGGCAATGCGTGTCCGCTGATCTACCAAGAGTCCCCGGATACAATCGAGGTAGTTTTTAAAACTGATCGTGGTTTCGCTGCATTGATACGGAGAGTTATCAGGTACTGCCTCAACAATAACATTCCTTTCGATAGGAATGAGCTTGGAAAGATTGCAAAAACCCCTCGAAAAATGGAGTCTGCTGATCTTTATTGGGACATGGATGACTTTTAGTAAGTTTTCCGAATATTAGTTTTTGCTTCAAGCCCTGCATGAAATGTGCAGGGTTTTTTCTATATTCTAAATACCAATCTCTTAATTCTAGTTTAATGCGAAGCATTAAACTTTATTTCGTTCGTATATCGTGTTCAAGGGCGATAGAAAGTATTTCTTCAGCTATTTTTTTAGCAGCGTCAGGTCGTGCAAATTTTCGCGCAGATTCTTGCATGCCTTTCAATATATTTGGATCATGTATGATGCGTTCTATTTCAGATCGTAAGATTGCTTCACTAAAATTTTTTTCTTCAATAACTCGTGCAGCGCCAGTACGTGAGTACGCATACGCATTTTTCCTTTGATGGTCACCATTTGAATCTGTGATAGGAATAAGGATGCTTGGTATGCCCCACTGTGCTATTTCAAAAATGGTTGATCCTGCACGAGAGACTATAACGGAAGAAACACCTGCTGTCATTCTCATTGCAAGGTTGTTGAGGTAGTCAAAAGGTTTGTACCTATTCTTGAGAGGGTTTTTGTCGAGTATAACCTCAGAGATATTTTTTGTTTCAGTGAGGTTTTTCTTTCCAGTTTGATGAATGATTTGATATTTTTCAACAAGCTTAGGGAGCGCTTGCATAAGAACCTCATTTATAAGTCCAGAACCTAAGGATCCCCCAAGGAATGCTATGACAGGAACATTTTGCTCGAGATTAAGAAATTCATAAGCTCCTTGAGGAAGAACCTCCTTTACTTCTTTTCGTATTGGATTTCCTGTGAAAGCAACTTTTTCTTTATTGAAAAAATGTGCTGTTTCTGGATATGAAACAGCTATTCGCTTTGCAAACTTTCCTGCCCAGCTATTTGCTCTTCCTGGTACAGTATCTGATTCGTGAATTACGACAGGGATACGAAGTATTCTTGCTGCAAAGAGTGGTGGAAAGCTTGGGTAACTTCCTTTACTAAAAATAACATCAGGATAAATTTTGAAGAGTGTCCAAAGAGATGTGAGTACTCCAAAAAAAGTTTTAAATATATCTAAGAAATTAAGTATTGAAAAATAGCGGCGCATTTTACCTGCAGAGCTTTTAACAAAAACAATATTGTTTTCATACAAAAGACCCTCATTGTAGGGTTCTGGTGCCATGTAGTAGAGCTTAACGTTGACGAGTTTGTGTATACGCGTCAATTCATTGAGTTCTTGTGCTACAGCTATGATTGGATAGAAATGACCTCCTGATCCACCTCCTGTGAAAAGAATTTTCATTCAAGTATTTATTATGACCGTGTTCGTTTAGATATATTGAGGACAATTCCCACCTCAGCAAGTGTAATAAAAAGCGCTGTTCCTCCATGACTCACAAACAGTAGTGGGATACCCATAAGAGGCAGTACACCAAGCATCGCCCCTATATTTACAAACGATTGCGATACAATAAGTATAACAATTCCAAGCGAGAGTAGTCCACCAAAAGGATCTGTTGCTCGCACACTAATCATGAAGCCTCGTATGGTGAAAAATATAAATAAACATATAAGACCAACGCTTCCTATAAAACCAAATTCTTCCGCCATCACAGCAAAAACGGAGTCACCTATTGGTTCAGGTAGAAAATTAAATTTTTGAACACTTTTTCCGAAACCTCTTCCTGTTATTTCTCCGGACCCAATTGCAATGAGAGATTGTTGAATCTGATACCCTGCGCCAAGCGGATCTCGTGAAGGATCAAGATATGTAAGTACACGTTCCATAACGTACGGTCGGATAGTTGCAACAAGAAGAAGTCCAACAAATCCTGCACCAAGTAATAAAAATACATGCTTCCATTTCCCTCCTGCAGAAAAAAACATAGCAATTGCAGTAAGGGCTATGATCACGAGTGTGTCAGTGTCAGGTTGGGCTAGAAGTAGGACTGTAGGTATAAGCAGAATCAAAAAGAAAGGTGCAAGACCGCTCTCAAATGTAGTTACCTTTTCCTTGATACCAGAAAGCCAGGCAGCCATGTAAATAATAAAACCTATTTTTAAAATTTCTGATGTTTGAAATGATATAAAGCCAAGGTCGAGCCATCGCTTTGCTCCTCCATGTGTGATGCCAAGTCCGGGAATGAAAAGAAGGAGGTTTACAACAAGAGATAGAACAAAAATGAGGAGCGAGTACTTTCTCCAGAGTCTGTAGTCAGTTTTCCAAGTCACAAGACAAGCAATAATTCCTCCTATGAGTCCTAGGGTTATTTGGTTGAAAGTGACTTGAGAGAATTTTTCACTTCCGTCGGTCAGTAGTCCGAGAGATGCTGAACTAAAAATAAGAAAACCTCCAATAACAAGGGTTGCAACAATAAATAAAAATGGTCTATCTGAATTTCCTGTTTTCATTTTATCCTATAAGTGCAAGAGCAAAACCAAGCATTGCAGATACCACACTTACTATCCAAAAACGCATAGTTACTTTGTATGAAGGCCAGCCAAGAGCTTCAAAATGGTGATGAATTGGTGCAACGAGGAAGAATTTTTTACCTCTAAATTTCTTTGAAAATATTTGTATGAGGTTTGATGTTGTTGTGACAACAAGTGGTAGTGCAATGATTGGAAGGACTAGTACTCCATATCCTCCACCAAGCTTATCGGTCATAAAGGCAACAACTGCAAGGGTGATGGTGAGTGCCATTGATCCTGTCTCTGACATGTAAAAGCGTGCTGGAGGTATGTTGAACCATAGGAAAGCAAGGATAGCTCCTGTGATTGTGATGCAAAAGGCCGCAAGGTTTATTTGTTGCTGATAAAAAGCAATACCTGCGTATGCAGTGAACATGCTCGCAAAGATTCCTCCTGCAAGACCGTCTATGCCATCGATCACTCCTCCTGAATAAATAAATATGGTTACAAGTGCAAAAAATATTGGGAACAGTACTCCAAGATATAATTCCCCTCCAGGAAGTCCTATGGACACAATATCAAGCTTGTAGAAAAACCAGAGTCCGCATGCAAGTCCA
>JBJOQC010000035.1:0-5880 GCA_046050145.1 Candidatus Parcubacteria bacterium
TGAAATAGCAGACTTCTTTGTACCAAGAGCAAGCTCAAGCTGTACAATCACATTACCCGCCTGAATACAAACCACATCAGTTGGACAGCGACTATCTGAAACGACTTTCAAAACTTTCACCGAAAGATCACCCATCATACCTGTTTCTCCAACCTTAAGAAAAAGTGTTTGCTGTGGGGCTTCGAGCCAAAGTTCGCGATAAATATCACTTGCTCCTTTTATATTCAAAGAAACCTTTCCAACAAGACGGCCCTTATCATCAAATCCTCGTGCAAATATTTCAGTCAAAAGCATTGGTTCTTTTGGAATAGGAATATTGAAACGCTGCTCACCACTCGAGACAATAGAATCTGCAATACCAATCTTTACATATGAAGATTCTGTTATATCTGTACCTGTTGGAATTGCCCAAACCTCTACCTTTGCCAAACCTCTACCTTTGACTACAAAGTTTGGTTTTTCAAGAGTAAGGCTCGTAAGAGCAGGGCTAAGAGTCTGACCAGTATCTCCTGTTGATTTCTGTATTAAGTAAAAAATACCGTAGGAAACCAAGCCTATAATAAGCACTATAAATATGGTTGGTATAATATTTTTCATAAGCCTAGTATAGCATATGAGCTAAAATATAGAATTTAAAAATTAGAAATTATAAGTTAAAAAAATAAAGTTTAATAAATAAAAATTTTACTATTTAGACATAAAAAAATCGCAACCATTCCTGGCTGCGATTTGAATTTTTTCCCTGATTTTTGCGTTACGCTGAAGCCATTACCATCTCTTCCACCTTCATTTTCTTTTTCCGCTCCCGAATCTCGACAACAATCACACTCTTGCTGTCTTCTTCAAAGACCGAAACAAAGTCACACACGCAAATTTCATCCTTCGAAGTAGGATGAAGTTCTGAAGGAGGAGAAACCACAATACGGTAATCTTCACCACTCACATCCCACCAGTAAGGAGCCTTACCCTTATCACCCAAGAAAGTGAAAGGAATGGCGGAAAGAGAAAGCTCCTTCTCCTTAACAAACATGCACGGCACCACAGTTTGGTGGGTCGACTTAATCACCTCATCTGAAGAAATGGAAACCAAAACTAGTTTTCCATTTTCGGAAGGAGTTTCAGAATCTCTCTTGAGGTAATAGAGAGTATCTGCCTCCCCAAGACCGCCTTTCATAAGACACGTCCACTGCCCATCCTTGAGCTCGAACGGCAAAACCCGATTCTTCATCATACCGAACCTTTCTATCTGTGGGTCACGAGACCCTGTAAAAAAACATTGGGTTTTACTAACGTAGCAAAACCCTGATCGATTCCACTAAATATTTTACATATAAAAATACAAAAGTCAACTATTTCACATGCTATTTATACACGAAAAAACTCGCCAAGGTCGGACCTTGGCGAGTTTGATTTTCAAGAAAGACTACACGATAGGCTTCTGTTTCCACTTCATCATTTGCCCTGCCATCCATGGAGTAAGCGAATCTGAAGTTCCTTCCACAAGAACAGAACTTGGAACAACCCACTCTTCTCTTACGAAACAAATCTTACGAGTGTTGTATGGGATTCCATAAAATTCAGCTCCGAACTTAGAAGTAAATCCCTCCAAGAGAGTAAGTTTGTTGTGAACTTCGAAGAATTCGATCAGAACTGATGGAGCAGCTATCGTATTCCACACACCACACGCACAACCAGTAATACGTCTTTTTGTGTCAATGTGCGGAGCATCATCTCCTCCGTAGAAGAAACAAGGGGCTCCACTTAGCACCACTCTTTGAAGAGCTTCCCTGTCCGCATGATACTTAATACATGGCTTACAGTGGAGAACTGGGTTTGCTTGGAAACCAGATACTGGACCATAACCCGCCACATCATCATGAGTATGAATCAAGTGATGTGGCGTGATTGTACCCGCAAGACGCTTTCTTCCATTCTTATCCCACTCTGACAAAATAAAACCGACCGACTCTGCATCACTTACGTGCTCGAGCACGAACTTGCCCGGACATTCTGAAAGAAGTATAGGAAGAATATCTCGTACAAACTGAGACTCTTTATCCATACCTTCTACAGAATAATCCGGGTGTTCTCCATGAAGAAGAACGATCATTCCATGGTCATGAGCGGCTTTGAGAACAGGAATTATCTTTCGATAATCTTCTACCCCATATTTAGACCCTGTGGTCACATTTTTGGGATAGACCTTCACATATCGCACACCACAAAGATATGCATGATGAATCATTTCAATAGTCGTCTCCTCCGTGATGTATATCGTCATCAGAGGAGTAAATGTCTGGTACCCGAGATCTTTCACGGTTTGCATAATATGCAAACGATAATTATCTGCCTGAGCACCCGTAAGTATTGGTGGACCCAAATTTGGCATGATCGTTGCACGATCACAATACGGCAACAAATACTTTAAAGTAATCCCCTTCAAGATTCCGTCTCGAGCATGGAAATGTAAATTATCCAACCCTAGCATCACAATACTATTCTCTGAAATCTGCATAGCGAATCTCCTTGTACTTGTGTCAGTAAGAGAAAAAACGACAAACTAAGTAAACGCGCGACGCGCTTCACGAATAATACCCTTCACCCGCCACGGACGAAGCACGGCGACTGATCCAATAAAGACAGAATCGGCTCCAGCATATTTCATCACATATACATCATCTCGAGACATGATTCCACCTCCAGCATTAATATGCTTTTCAAAACCAATCGCACGAAATTCTCGAATCCACCGAGACACAATCTGAAGAAGTGGCCATCCAGAGAGACCTCCACCACCAAATTGCTTCAAAGGGGACTCCTCTAGAGTAACGTGCGATCCTTCACCTTGAAGACGAAATAATTTCCGCCAGGAAATCATATCCTCCAACTTACTCCACGGAATAGTATTTGAAACACAAACACTGTCGCAGGCTTCATGAGAAGCAATCTCACGGACAACGTATGGATCCATAACAGCAGAGACCTTCACCTCAAGAGCAAGTCCAATTTCCGCAAGGATATCAATAAGCATTCGAACTTCTTCAACATCACGCAAACCCTCTGCACTAGGCTTGATACCAACATTTGGACAGGTAATGTTGAACTGAATCATAATCTCCTTTGTTTTAAAACTTGGGAGATGTTTTTTCATGAGACTCGCAAACAATTTCGTCTCTTTGACCTTTTCCTCGAGACTTTGACCAACTGCCATGAAAGAAATTCGAAACGGTTTTTCTCTTTTTTGCCAACGATTTTCTAGAAGAAGCTTTTCGAATCCTGGACCTGAAAGTCCAACGGCATTCAAAACAACACCTTGTCTCAACGCAGTCTCAATACAGCGCGGTCGAATATGCTTCACCCGAATTCCATCTTCACGCAAAGACATATTACCCGCTCGCTTCAAAGCTGTTGAAGTCTTGGATGTAAAACTCATACCCTTGAAGTTGTATCCTGGCATATACCTAAAAAGATGCTGGTGCCAGTATTCAGGAAAACGAGGATCTCCAAAGAAACCCTGTACTCCTGAAGCTCCACAAATCGGACCAAAATCGATTCCACGAATTTTCGTTCCCATATCCTGTTTCCTTTCTTGTTTTGTTTAAGAACACAATAAAAAAATACCCTCTACAGGATATTTGTCCGAAAATATATTGTCACAAAAAATTACTTATGGCAACACAATATCTACCACCCCCTTTCGAAGTACAGTCACGTTACCATCCTTTATTTCAACAAGTGTCGAAGGTTCACCCTGAAGAATTCCTCCATCCATATAGATATCAACCTCATGTTTAAAATAATTTTGAGCTTCTCCTATTGTCTCTGCTGGTTTTTCTGCCTGTGGATTGGCACTCGGTGCAATAAGCGGTCCTGTTTCTTTTAAGAGACTAATAAGGTCTGCTTTATTAGGAAGTCTAAATGCAAGAGAATTTGTACCCCTGTGTAGATATTCATATCGTTTTTGTGCTTCAAGATTAGAGATTGGGAGTATTACACTCACCTTTCCTGGCCAGTATGTTTCAAGTATTTTTTTTGTTTCAAGGTCAAGAGAAATACCAAACTGCTCCACGTCAGTAAGAGAAGAAATTAAAATTATAAAAGGCTTATCCGGAGATCTTTTTTTAAGAGAATATATTTTTGAAACTACTTCCATATTCAAAGCCTGAGCAACAAGTCCATATAAAGTATCTGTTGGAATAACTGCAATACCTCCTCCGAGGATTTTTTTCTTAAGCTCATTCATAAAAGAAATATACATTGTTTAATAAAAAAGCCCAACGACTGTAGTGTGTAGCTACAACGTTGGGCTGAACGAAAACCTTAGGAGGGGGAGATGGTCCAGATCTGCCCTCCTTCAGTCACAAGGGTAATACCTGTGGTGATAGTGGCGCTGGTGATTCATCTGACGTAAATCACCATACAATGGACGATGGTCACAGTGGTGGTGCTGGACACGAGAGTATCCATAGGATTGGACACCAGCACACCCCAGATTTGAGCCGGTAATAAAGGCCAAAAATGCAAGAGTCAGAATAAATCGCTCCATCAAAACCTCCTTGAAAAAGTGCAACCAGATTATATTATACATATATTACATAGAATGTAAAGGTGATCATGTGCAAATAAAAACACCCCGCGGCCTTTGGCCGCGGGGTGTTTTTATTCTTTATTACTGAGCTCTAAATGTTGAAACAACCACACTTCCGTCTGACTCTATAAGAGTATCTGTCTTATGATTAAAAGCTCCGTCACCATTATCTCTAAAAAGCACAACGTAGTACTTTGATCCAACAACTGTTGGTCTCAAAAGTTCTACTACCACATTTTCATGTGCACCTGCTCCAACTTTCTTTGCACCTAAAATATTTCCCATAAGTCCGCCATTATCTTCACGTACAGCAACCCAAATTTCTGTATTTGAAGTCACCTTTCCTACCAATACAGAAGCACCTGCATTCTGATTAGGAGCAGCCACAATACTTCCGTCTACTACTGTCGAAACAACAGTTGTAGATGTTGAAGTTGTTGGAGTAGACGAAACTTCAGACACCTCTTCTTCCTCTTCTATTTCTGTCATACCTTTAGGTACTTCAATACTCATCTTGCCTTTGTACCAATACGCACCTCCAGCAAAACCAATAATAAGACCTACAATAAGAGCAACGATCGTTGTGTTTGTAATTCTACTTTCCATAAATTCTCTAAGAAAATTGATAATAATTTTTAACAGATAAAGCCTATCAAGCATATAATTCCTTTACAAGTTGACAGTAATCCTTTTTTGTACGAAAAAACCCTCTCAAAAGAGAGGGGGTTTTAGGTCAGCTTTTTTTCGCCTGCATTCTGCAAGCCATTTTTGTACTGAGAGAATTTGACGCGTCTTACTTTTCTTTTCACACAACGTCCACCGCTGTGGAGGTGAACCATTGAGTGACAGAAAAATAAATATACACAACCCATTCAATTCCTTCTCTCTCTTTAGGGTTTTTAGTACAAGATTTTCATCCTGTATTTTCCACAACCCTCGACGCCTCCCATCAGCACACACAGTGTCGATTGGATCACTGTCTGGATCAATCCCTGGAAGAGAAAGAACTCGGGTATTAGCATCACTTCCTTCAGGAAACACGTACCATTCTTTTGTATCTACCCTCATGTAAAAACTCCTAGAAAGAGGTTCGGTTCTTTACTTATTTAAACATAAAAATAAACTTAAGTAAAACTTATAGAGGTTTACATTCCAAACACATAAAAAGAGGAAACTCTATACGTGCTTTGTCTTCCGCTTTTTGACGAGGTCCCACTTCACTTTTTTTATGAGAAATCCATTCTTCAAGACGCACTACAGCAAAACCTGCATTCGCAAGATTTTTTACATAT
>JBJOQC010000036.1:0-4422 GCA_046050145.1 Candidatus Parcubacteria bacterium
CTCAGCAAGCTTCAAAGCTCTCTCAAGCATTATTTTCTCTTGTGGTTCAAGCATTGAGATATTATAACACCAGGTGCCCTCGGCAGGAATTGAAACTTACAGTTTCAGTATCCTAATTAGCTATTTTATTTCGCCCTGCTCATAAACTAGCTCAATCAGGCTTCAATTCCCTGCGACCCTACGCTTCGCTCGTGTGCCCTCGGCAGGAATTGAACCTACATTTACCCCTTAGGACGGGGTCGTTCTATCCGTTGAACTACGGGGGCAGTCCCCTGAATATAACACACGTAAAAAAATCCGCATGGATACATGCGGATTTTTTTACTACCTATTATGCAAGGAGTTCTTCGAGCTTTTCTCGACTAAAACCAACCATCAATTGTCCGTCAATATCAATAACAGGCACACCCATCTGACCACTAAGATCAATCATTTCCTTACGCTTAACAGTATCTGCAGCCACATCAAACTCTTGATATTCAATACCTTTTTCCTTAAAAAAAGCTTTTGCCATATTACAGTATGTACAGGTTGGTGTTGAGTAGATTGAAATTTTTTTCATTGGATCTTTCTTATTTCTAATCCACCTAGTATATCAAATTTTTTAATACTTTAAAAATAGCCCCGAAAAAACCAGTATCTTTTTGAGGCACAGGCACTTCTTCGGTCTTTTTTTCCTCAATAATTACCGCAACCTGTTCACCCTCCTTTGCAACGCCGAACTTTTTTCGTATTTCTTTTTCAAGACCCTCTTCGGTCTCCAAAAGAGCAATGTCTTGAGATAGATCATTTGCCCTTATTGAAATTGCAGTAAATTCATTCTGAAGAGAGGAAACCTGTTCACGAGTGTGTCCCATTTCACCATAAGCATTCCATACTGCTCGTATGAGAAAAATAGTAAGCAGCACAAGCGCAACAAGCGTTGCTCTTGAGTAAAGATATGATGTTTTTCTATTTTGAAAAAAACGAGACATAGTGCTATTATAACCCGTATTATGTGGAGTAAAAGAAATAAAAAAGTTATTCAGATCATATGGAGCGCACTCGCTATTCTTATCATTGTGAGCATGCTTTTACTCTATACACCTCTTTTTTACTAGAAAATATCTCGAAGATTATCAAACTGACCTTGTTGGATACAGTTTGAGGCGCGATGGAGGCTTGCGACCAAGCTGTAGTAAACCTACTGCGCAGGAGCAAACGAGTGAAGCAACGAAAAAATGTGCCGACAAGATCAGTTTTACTCTGATTTCATCATCTTAAGAAACACATCGTGAGGAATATTTACAGTCCCCTCTGCTTTCATTCTCTTTTTTCCCTCCTTCTGTTTTTCCCACAACTTCTTCTTACGAGTAATATCTCCTCCGTACAAATGCCCTGTTACATTCTTTTTTATTGCAGTGAGTGTTCGTGAAGAAATAATTCTTCCAAGACCTTTCGCTTGAATCTTAGTTGTAAACATCTGCTTTGGCAAAATACCATACAGTTTTTCTACCGCCTTTTCAGCTTCATCTTCCATTTTTCGACGAGAAACAACCCGTGTGAAAGCAGGTACTGGTTCATCTGCAACAAGCATATCAAGCTTCACAACATCAGCTTCACGCATTTCACCAATTTCATATGAGATTGAAGCAAAGCCTGAAGAAACACTTTTCATTTCATCAAAGAAACCACGCATAAGTTCACGAAGTGGCATGAGTACATTAATACGAGTACGATTATCACCAAAACTCTCTGTCTCACCTACCTCTGCTTCATGTTCGTGAAGTAGCTGAATAATTCCACCTAAGTATCCTGAGGGAGAAATAATACTCACCGTAACCCACGGTTCAAAAACTCTCTCAATTGAACCATCATCAGGAAAAAGATGTGGTGAATATACAATTTGTTTCTTACCTCCCTTAAGAACCACTTCATAGGTAATACTTGGCATTGTTACCACAAGCACCAAATTAAATTCTCGTCGTAAACGCTCAACAATAATCTCAAGATGAAGCATTCCCAAAAAACCACACCTAAAACCGCGACCCAAAGCACCTGAAGATTCTTCTTCGTATGAGAGCGAAGAATCTGAAAGACGAAGTCGTCCGAGTGCCTGTCGAAGAAGATTGAAGTGATCCTGACTTTCTGGGTATATAGAAGCCCACACAACAGGTCGAGGATTCATATATCCTGGCAAAGCTTCACTCATATCTCGTACACCTGTAACTGTGTCTCCAACAGAAGCAACTCCTGGTTCTTTGATACCTGTCACAATATACCCTATTTCACCTGCACCCAGACTTTCTACAGGAACTTCATCCGGAGAAAAAATTCCGACCTCAATTGCATTAAAGTTTTCACGCGAAGCTTTAAAAATAAGTTTTTCACCTCGTGAAAGACTACCTGCCATAACTCGAATATACACAATAACACCACGATGATTGTCATACTGAAAATCAAACACAAGAGATTTGAAGGACTCAGCAGAATTACCCTGTGGAGGAGGAACTTTTTTTACTATCTCTTCCAAAAGTTTTAGAACGCCCTCACCGGTCTTGCCTGACACACCAAGAACATCATCTGGTGAGCATTGAAGAAGAAGTGCAACTTCTTTTTTAACACGATCAATTTCAGCTAAAGGAGAGTCAATCTTACTTACCACAGGTAGTACCACAAGCCCTAATTCTTGCGCCATACCAAGCACAGACATAGTTTGAGCTTGGACACCTTGAGTTGCGTCTACCAGCAATATAACACCCTCCACAGCTTTTAAGGCGCGAGAAACCTCATACGAAAAATCAATATGTCCTGGAGTATCAATCAAATTAAATACATAGTCCGTTCCAAGAACATTATGCTTCATTCGTACCGGCTGCATCTTGATAGTAATACCCCGCTCTCGTTCAAGCTCCATACTATCGAGAACTTGCTCCTTCATTTTTCGTTTTTCAATAGTTTCTGTTATTTCCAAAAAACGATCAGCGAGTGTTGATTTTCCGTGATCAATATGAGCTATGATACTAAAATTTCGAATGCGACTTGTGTCCATGGAAACATACTAATCTAATGGGTAGTAAAAGGCTAGCTTATATAACTTGAGCGTCTGGACCAACGACAGATGCTTTAAAGAAACGTTTTGATAGAGCCTCCCTCATTTCTTTCAGCTCTTCACTTTTTAATAGGTAAAGGACCCCGACACACACAATAATACCCGCAACACCAGCACAAAGACCCTGTAAGAAGATACCTATCGATGTCTCTACATCAAATATATTTACAAAGAAAGCGAGAGCTTGGTATGTTACATAGCCCATAATGATACTTGCCGAAAAAACTTCAAATAGAGTTCTTCGAACCCTCCGAGTAAATGATCCAAAATCAAAACGAAACACAAGCCAGAGCAATACGCAGTTCAAAGTTGAACCAAAAGAAAAACCAAGTGCTAGAGCTAAAATTTCAGTTCCTGGAACATCAGAAACACGAAGTAAATCTTCTATAAAAAACCTAAAGACTGAAACTTGTTTAAAGAATCCAAGAAATACAAAAGAAGAAAGTACCGTGAAGCACGCGGAACAGATATTGATAATAAGAGGCGTTATTGTTTTGCCTATTGCATAATAAGCTCGAATAAAAAGCAGAACTATATTTTGAAGCACAACTGACATGACAAATAGAGCGAGACTCGCGGCTGTAAGACGTGTTGCTTCCCACGTAAAAGCACCTCCACCAAGGATAGTTCTCACGATCTGTGCTCGTAATACAATAAACAGAACAGTACCTGGAACAGACCAAAATACAATATGTTTAAGTGAAGTTACTATATTTTCAACAAACATATCCATGCGAGACTCTACATACAGACGTGAAAGTGTTGGAAATACAGCCAAAGAATAACTCACACCAATAAGAGACAAAAGTACGGACTGTAAATTAAATGCAAAATTAAAAATGGTAATCGAGCCAGAGGTTAAGACCGAAGCAAAAGAAAGAAGTATTAAGATTGAAATGTGACTCGTTGCAAGAGTAAGCGTTCTCGGAATAGAAATTGCAAACACAGAAAGTGTTGATCGTATGTTTTTAATAAAAGAAAAATTTGGCAAAAAACCTTCTTTCCAAAGAAAAGGGATCTGAATTGCCATATGCAACACAGCTCCAATAAGTACTCCATAAATAGCACCTTTAATACCCCATATTGGAGTAAGGTACACAACCCCAAATACAATTCCAGCATTGTACACAATAGGACTTGTGGCATAGATAATGAAACGACCCAATGCTTGAGTCATACTCGCATATATGTTTGAAATCCCTAAAAGGATCGGTGATATTAAGAGAATACGAGAAAATAAAATCAAATCAGCTAAAGCACTTCCTGTAATTCCTTTAAATATAAGCGGTACTACGTACGGCATTACAAAAAATGCTGCAATACTTACCAAT
>JBJOQC010000037.1:0-8252 GCA_046050145.1 Candidatus Parcubacteria bacterium
GGGGCACTCGTATTACCGCTGCTGCTGGCACGAGTTTAGCAACCCCTTATTCATGAGGTACTATCAATAAACTTTCTCCCTCATAAAAGGTTTTTACGTCCCTAAGGACTTCATCAACCACGCGGCGTCGCTCCATCAGACTTTCGTCCATTGTGGAAGGTTCTTGACTGCAGCCACCCGTAGGTGTATGGTCCGTGTCTCAGTACCATCGGTGGGGGTCAGGCTCTCACCTCCCCTAGGCGTCATTGCCTTGGTAAGCCGTTACCTTACCAACTAGCTGATACCGCATAGGCCACTCTTCAAGCGATAAATCTTTACCCCGTAGGGACTATCGAGAATTATCTAATCTTTCGACTAGTTATGCCCGACTTGAAGGTGTGTACCTATGTATTACTACCTCGTCTGCCGTGGGTCTAAACCCACTCGACTTGCATGCCTTAACCACGCCGCCAGCGTTCATCCTGAGCTAGGATCAAACTCTTATATTAAAGTCTTGTGCGCTACCTGAGGCAGAAGCACAAAACCAGAACGGAACAAAATAAAAAATATTATATCTTATATTGTCCAGCCATATTTCAAATACGCTTGTACTGTATTTGAAATGATCCTATGGAATTACCCGTCAATATTTTTTGAATAAAATATCAACGGATGTACCCTACAAAAGTGTTGCTAAGCATTTTGTAGGGTTATTAGAAACTTGCACATATTTTTCTTTTTGAGACTTCGGTTCTGCAATGAGTCTCAAAAAGATCGAATACGTTTCTCTTGAATTATCAAACAACAAAACCTAAGCGCTCGAGCTCTTCATTAAAAGATAATGATTCGCTCGAATTACTAAGGTAGAGACTATTATACGCGGGTCAAAAAGGAAGTCAACCCCCTTTTTAGAATGAAGAATTTAGAACATGGAATTAAAGAAAACCCCGTATTTCCTTGTGGAAATACGGGGTTTTTATCAAGCGGCAACAAACTGAAGACCGTGACCTCGAGGGTCGTAAGAACGCTCGAGAACCTCACCGTTTGGACCCACCCTTCGCTCTTGAAGATTTCGATTTCTCTTCTCCTCCTGTTTAGACCGTTTCTGTTGACGTTTCTGCCTTTTCCTTTCTTCACGTTTTTGAAGCTCAGCCTCACCAATCTTAGGATCTCCAGAAATACCTCTCTCTTCAAGACTTTTCATAAAACACCTCTCAAAAAGGTTACTGCCAAAATTTTGGCAAAAAAGAACACAAGCTCCCCAACATGGAGAGCTTGTATATATCCGCTAATTATTATTTCTCAATTTTAGTAGACACAAACAAGACCTCCATCTTTTAGATGTAGTTTCGCAATAGTACGAATAAACTTGTTTGTAAACATATTATTATTGTAACTCAACCTCCATTTTTGTGTCAAAATTTTTAAGCTTAAAAAAACCGGAAGATTGTTCCAAGAAACCAGCTTCCCAACCAAAGAAATATAATAAAAAAGATAATTACTTTTACTACATTTGCACCAGTTGATCCATGACGAGTTCGTGTTGAATCAAAAATCCATTTTTTCTCACGCTCCAACGAAATAAATAATATAAGTAACGATGAACCAACGAGAAGTCCCATTGTTGAAAGAGACTTTTCAAGAATATCACCAGATACAACTTCCCAGACACCTAAAATTGCTAAAAAAGTTAAAAGTAATATAGACAGAGTAAGAACAACAAGAGATAATTTTCTAACAGATTCAAACATAAAATATATTATTATTATTGATTAAATGGTGTTGAAGAATCAGTACCTGATCTGCTCGACCCTTCAGTAAAGTGAGAAAATACCAGAACAACTATTGTTGCTAGGGTTAATATACCCATAGTCATAAGAGACTTTGTGAGCACCTCACCAGAGACGACCTCCCATATTGAAAATACACCCATCACTGTAAAAATCCCGACAAAAACAATGAAAGCCATTGCTGCTATATCACCTATTTGTTTTATCATATTTTTTATAATTATTTTACCCTAGTAAGATAATAAGGTATATTTTATATTACCATAACATAAAATATCATCATGAAAAATAATCACCTTATTGTTAGCCTTGGTATTGCAATTCCATTTATTGCTGTAATGGTAATGATTATCTTAATCCAAAACAACAAAAACCTAGTTTCTACAGATTACAATCTCCTCATGGTTACCTCGAAATATCCACAACAGGGAGAGTGTTTGCATGAAAAATTTTCAATTGATACCAATAAAAATCTAATAAAGACAGTAGACAATCTATGTTTAAACAGAAAGAATATTGTAGTAAACGAACTTGTTGTTTCAGACCAGCTATATCTGTTAGATACAAAAACTGAAAAATACGAAGAGGTAAATCTTGAAGATCTAAAAGATTCTAAAATATATGCGAACTTTGAGTCTCCTGATGGAGTAAGTTATGGCAACTCTTCTCGGTACCGCAGTAACGACATTCAAGAATTACTTACACTTGGTCTAAGTCGAAGTAATGAACGATCGTGGACAATCAACCTAGAAAAAGGAGTTTGGTCTAGAAAAATAGAAATTAAACCCACAAGTAACAATTATTATGACAATCCAGGAATACTTGGCTGGGTAAAAAGATAATAATGAGAGACAGAAAAACCGCAACATATGTTGCGGTTTTTTTATTTTGTAACTAACAGTACTATACCTTCTTCTGCCATCTTTCTATAAGAACAAGGAGTGGACTTGCGAGGAAAATACTTGAGTATGTTCCAGCGATAACACCCACCAAGAGAGTAAGGGCGAAATGCTCGGTTGAAACCGGACCAAAGATATAGAGAGCGAGAAGAGCGAGAAATGTCGTAAAGGAAGTATTAAATGATCTAGCCATGGTTTCCGAGAGAGAAACTCCTACAGTATCTCCAAAAGATTCTTTTCCACGATACTCTTCTTTCTTCTTCAAATTCTCTCGAATACGATCAAATACCACAATCGTATCGGATACAGAATAACCAAAGATCGCAAGGAGTGCGGTCACAAACAAAGTATCGATTTCATATCCTAAATAAAAACCAAGAACTGCAAATACTCCTGTTGGAATAATAATGTCATGGATCAATGCAATAACCGCAACCAAACCGTACTTCCATGAAGATACAGGCCTTGATACATGTCTGAACGAAAAAGCAATAAACACAACAATGAGAAGTACTACCATTCCAAGAGCAAGGTATGCCTTACGAGAAAGCTCTTCACCAATAGATGGACCGATATTATTAAATCTCTCTACCACAATCTCTCCCGTACTATTTTCTGAAAAAACAGAGAGCACATCTTCCCTTTCAGCTTCAGAGAGGGTTCGAGTACGAAGTGTAAATGCATTTTCACCAGAAGGTCTCAAAGAAAAAGAACCAAGATTAAGAAGAGAAAAATCTTTCTCTAGCTCCTGAACTTCTGGACGATCCTCTACATAAGAAACCTCAACGATCACCCCTCCAGCAAAATCAATACTTGGCTTGAGACCAAAATACACCACAGCACCAAGAGCAAGCACAACAAAAAACAGAGAAAGACCTATGAAGAAATTTTTATACTTAATTACAAACATATTATTTTTAAAAACCTCTACCGAATAAAAAGTGTCTGACAGGACCCATACTTGAAGATGCAAATGCACGCATAAATAATCTATTTATAACAATTGCAGTAAATATGTTAACAACTACACCTAAGGCAAGAACGAGTGCAAAACCCTTTATGAGTGATGTTCCGAACCAGAAAAGAATTGAAGCTGTAATAATATTTGAGATATTTGAATCACGAACAGATGACCATGCGCGTGTAAAACCTTCGCTGATTGCATCATTAAGACTCCTGCCTGCCTTTAGTTCTTCTCGCATTCTTTCAAATACTAAGATATTTGCATCTACAGCAACTCCAAAAGACATAATGAGTCCTGCAATAGCTGCTGCAGTAAGTGTGACAGGGATCAACTTAAAGAGCGCGAGTATTAAAGCAACATACATCGCAAGAGAAAGTACTGCGAGAAAACCTGGTAGTCGATACCAGAAAATCAAAAAGAGTGAGACAAAGATGAATCCATAGAAACCAGCAACAACACCCGCGTCGATAGCATTACGTCCCAGTGTTGCACCAACCACCTGACTTCCCACAAGCTCAATCGGCACAGGAAGTGCACCGAGATTTAAATTTCGTACAAGCTCTCGCGCTTCTTGAATTGCAAAACCTCCTGAGATCGCTGCATTACCATCCACAATCTCTTCACGTATAACTGGAGTAGAAATAGGTACACCATCAAGAAAGATAGCTAAGAATTTTCCAATATTTTTACGAGTAATTTCTGCAAACAACTCCTTACCTTCAGTATTAAAAACAAGAAGCACAGAAGGCTCACCTAGACCTCCACTCCCCTGTTGTGGAAACTGAAGTTCAGCTCGCTCTAAAAACCTTCCAGTAAGTCCTGTAGGAATAAAAATCTCCTCAAGAGCAAGCTTTGCTATTTCTTCTTGTGAAGTTGGTAAACCATCTTTTTGTAACTTAAATTCAAGAAGAGGTGTCTTACCCAACACATCAATTGCCTCATCTATATTTGTTACCCCTGGAAGTTCCACAATAAGACGCTGTTCAGATCCACCCGTAAGAGCTCTCCCTTCTTCTATCTGAACAAGTGGCTCTGACACACCAAACACATTCACACGTCGCTCAATCACGTCCCGAAGAGCAGAAAGAGCTTCTGACACCTCACTCTCTGCTACACCTGAAACATCAGCCTTATATATAAGCTGAGTACCACCATCGAGGTCGAGTCCTAGTTTAAAATTAAAACCTGATTCTGCCGACTGAGAGTTGTATACAAAAAAACCAACTCCAACCCCAATAAGCACCACACACAAAGCTAAAATTCTTGTTCGTACCATAGTCGAGATATCTTACAACATTTTAATAAATATCACGAACTCTCTATTTAAGTTTCTTATGAACATGTTTACCATAGACCTGATACACAATATCAAGATCTTTTTTAGTTGAAATAAGTAAATGAAGATTTTTCTTTTCAAAACTTTCGAGTAATTTAACCCCATGCTTATCTCCAACAGCTTTCTTATACATCTCAGTAAACGCAGCGAAGTCTTTTATAAAACAAGCACCTCCCGCTCCACGTCCTGTTTTATGAAGAGGATTATTATAATAAGACGCTGTATGTGTCATGTACGGATCAATATCCATTATCTTTTTTATTTCTTCGTACCGAGCGCCAAAAGCAAGAGCTACATCATGGATTAAATTTGAAAAAATGACCCTCAAGTATCCATGTGTATTGTGAGTATATTTAAAAATTTCAGCTTCTTTTGCCGTTACAATATGTTCAGACATACCCTTAGCAAAAAAAGATAAAACTTTTTTTGCATAAGACATATATTTAGATTGATTTTCTGGTATACCAACAATATTCATTATTGGTTTTTTCACATCTTTATGAGCAGAACTTGCATTAAGAAATTCAGGTGAAAATAAAATAATTCTATCTGGAAAAATTTTTTGTAACTGATCTGTCGTGCCAGGCAAAAGAGTAGACTTAATAACAACAATTTTTCTCAGTCCCGTGAGAGTAATTGCCTTTTTTACAATTGAATAATCAAATCCTTTTGGTGTTGTTGGAGTTGGTACTGCGATAAAAACAATATCACAGGTTTTTATTTTATCTTTATTGCCAACATATTCTGGCTCTAAAGAGTATCGAACAATAGAAAAACCACGCTCTTCAAAATCATCAGCGTAGCTTTTACCGACAAAACCTTGTCCAATAAAGCCAATAAGAGGTTTTTTAACGGCTGCCATGAGAGCTACACAATATCATTTATTTTTTTAAGTTCAAGTATACCCTCCTTGAGATCAACCTGAGGTTTCCACCCAATAAGCTTAAAGGCTTTTTTATTACCAGCCCTTGTATCGTGAGGTTCAAGTCGAGAAGGAATATATGATATTGGACCTTTTATAAGTTTTGCAACCTCACTTATTGAAACATTCTTACCTCTACCTATATTAATAACCTCACCTTTTCCAACCTTATCACTTTCCATTGCTAATATATTAGCCCGAACTACATCACGCACATGAGTAAAATCTCGTGTCTGTTTTCCATCTCCAACAATAGTTAAAGGCTTTCCTTCACGACGCTGTTTTAAAAATTTAGCAATCACAAGAGCATACGCACCCTCTTCACTTTGTCCTGGGCCGTACACATTAAAATAACGCAGAGAAACTGTTGGCAAACCATACACTTCACTCCACAAACGACAATACAATTCACCCACATATTTCTGTAATCCATACGGACTTTTCGGATGAGCAATCATGTCTTCAACAAGTGGTAATATCTTTTGGTCTCCATAAGCAGAACTTGATGCTGAATAAATAACCTTCTTCACATTCGCTTGATGAGAAGCAATTAAAACATTGAGTGTGCCTGTAATGTTATTCTCGTGAGTTTCAAATGGATACTCAATCGAATATTGAACACGAGGTTTTGCTGCAAGATGAAAAACAAAAGAAGCACCTTTAAAAATAGGAATCAGAGCCTTTGAATCTTGAATGCTTACTTTATGTAACTTGGCTAACTTTGGAACCTTGCCGTAAACCCTATCACCAGAAAGATTATCAACAATATGCACATCAAAACCCTTACGCACAAGTTCTTCTGATACATGAGTACCAATAAAGCCCATCCCTCCAACTACAATTACTTTTTGTTTTTTATTAGAATTCATTTTATTTTTTTATCGTTCTTCTACACTCCGCTTCGAGAAAAAAGAGTTTTGATTGTTTTTAATCCTATTTTTATATCAAGAAGAATTGATCGATTTTTAATATAAAACAAATCATATGAAAGTTTATCTCGAGTCTCTTTTATGCCTACAGTAAATTTTGGAGGCGCCTTATGATAAATCTGAGCCCAACCAGAAAGACCTGGCTTTATAAGGTGTCGAATATTGTAATACGAAATATCTTTCTCGTACAGTTTTACTAAATATGGAATTTCTGGACGTGGACCAATAAGAGAAAGGTCTCCACGAAGCACATTCCACAGTTGTGGCAATTCATCAATACGACTTCTTCTTAGAAAAGCGCCCACACGAGTCGGGTTTGAGTCTTTTGCAATACCACTTGATTCAGTATGCATCGGCATCGTTCTAAATTTAATAATATTAACTATTTTATTATTTTTTCCGACTCGGACTTGAGTAAAAAAGAGTGTTCCCCCATCCTCCAACTTAATCATAAGAAAAACAATAGGATACAACACAAGAGACAGTACAAAAAGTACAAATGAGATTGTTATGTCCATACCTCGCTTCAAAAAATCGTAGGTAAATTTTGTAGTTGCAGAAATATTTTCTAGAAACCAACTATATCTAAGGAGTGAAAGTGGAATACGGTCAAAAACATCCTCGTAGACACGATACATATCAATAAAACGTACTTTTGAAAAAAGTAGATTATAGAGATGTGACAACACCGGCTCTATTTTTTCATTTCTCAAATCAAGAACAATAATCTTTACATCTTCAGCATAAACACGCCTCACTATCTCCTCTTGAAAATCAACAGATGCAAGCATATCCGCATCAAGAGATGAAATAAAATTTAAACCATACCGACTATTATTATTTACTTCATGGAGCAAATCCTTCATCTCTGTACCACCGCCAATAAGAAGCGCATTTTCCTTGTATCGAGTACCAAACAAACCATATCCATACAGACGCCAATACAATACCAATAAAAATGACAGAGCAAGATAAATAAATAAATTAATTTTTGGAGTAATTCCAAACGATGGAATGAAATAAAAGAAGGCCACAGCAAGAACACTGTTGATGATCTGAGCGTTAAAGATAACTGTCGGCAACTTACCCTTGAGTATTGTTGTGTGTTTTTCGTAAAGTCCCGCAATAAAAAACACAATGACCCACACACCAAATAGAATTGCAAAAGGTACTGAGTGAGCGTTAACCAACTCTCTGCTTGGAAGATCTTGGTACCGTATAAAGAGCATGAACCACAAGGAGACGAGAAACATAAAAACGTCTCCCAAAAAAAGTATGAACGCCTCTTTTCTACTTGAAATAGACATGAATGAGCTATGTTTATTTTAGTCCTGAGTATTAGCTTACAAGGTAGAAGTATACAATTTTAACTGGAAAAATCAACGAATCTAGTGCAGTATAAGAGTTATTCTGTATGGAAAAAAAAGCGCCAA
>JBJOQC010000038.1:0-19770 GCA_046050145.1 Candidatus Parcubacteria bacterium
ACAAGAAAAACTTAAAAAAGCTATTTCTCAAACAGAAAAGATAACTGGTAAAAATCTTGCTTTACCAGTACTCAGTTGTTTGTTGTTAGAAGCAAAGAAAAACAGTCTTATTATAAAAGCAACAAACCTCGAACTTGGTGTAGAGGTAGAAATACCTGTAAAGACAGAAGAGGAGGGTATTTTGACCGTTTCAGGTCATGTACTAGCATCTTTTGTAAACACTATTAAAAACGATACAAGTATATTTCTAGAGACTAAAGAAAATAATCTCAAGGTAAGCACAAAACATTCCTCAACTCTTATAAAAACAACAACATCTGAAGATTTTCCTCTTATACCAAAAGTTTCTCAAGATGTTGAGTTTTCTATAGACCCACAACATTTTATAACAGGTCTAAAGTCAGTCTGGTACGCAGCAGCAGCTCAAAGTATGAGACCAGAACTCTCAAGTATTCTTGTTTCTTGTGATGGGGAATACCTTATTTTTGCGGCAACAGACTCATTTAGACTTGCTGAGAAAAAAATACAGACAAAAACAAAACAATTTGATCCTATTCTTATTCCATATAAAAACATTCAAGAGATCGTGCGTATCCTTGGGGAAGCTGATAAAAAAGTTGAGGTACGAGCAAATAAGAATCAAATATCATTTATGTTTGATGGAGTACACCTTGTTTCGAGGATTATAGACGGTGTTTTTCCTGACTATAAACAGATTATTCCACAGGAGTTTAAAACAGAGATTGTTGTCTTAAAAGAAGATTTTATTAATACTCTTAAGGTTGCGAATATTTTTTCTGATAAATTTAATCAAATTTCTTTCTCAATAAAAACAAAAGAAAAGGTTTGTGAGGTTAAATCTCTTAATGCCGATGTTGGAGAAAGTACGAATACTCTCGATGCAACAATAAAAGGGGAGGATATTGTAATAAGTTTTAATTATAAGTATATAACTGATTGTTTTCAGTCTATTGCAACAGACACTGTTGTTATTTCATTTAACGGTTCTAATAAGCCAGCAATTATAAAACCTTTTAACGACACATCTTTTACATATCTTGTAATGTCTACAAACAGATAATTGTGAAAAATATACAGTCCTTTTTAGATAAGTTTCAAGGTTTATTGTTTAAAAAAGTTAAACAAGAAATTGTTATTGAGGATGTGTGTAAAGAAGTGGGTATACCCCTCATACGGGGAGACTTTACTCTCAAAGAGACAGTGCTGTCTATAAAAAACAACCCAATACTTAAAACACAAATATTTCTTAAAAAAACCTCTCTTCTAAAGAAAATAGAAGAACGTCTTGGTAAGAATATTATTACTGATATTCGCTAGAAATTTGAAATTGTAATCTGAGTTTCTAATTCTGCTTTATTATATACAGAGTCATATACGACTACTTTTATACTATTTATTCCTTGGTTTATGCCTATATCTCTCGGAATAAAAGAAAAGGTGTTTCCTGTACTTGATCCAACAAAACTTCCGTTGAAGTAGAAGTCTGCCTTTAAGAGTGAGAATTTTCCTGTATAGGCAAAATCAACAAGTACTCTGTCATTTCCACTTACTACACTTTCAAATATTGGTTTTCGAATAGATATAAAAGGACCAAATTCAGGTTTATGTATGTCGTCATACTCTGTAGGTAGCGAGATGTCTGTTTGTTCGCTTATTCCATTTGTTTTTACCCATTCACGCACAGCATATTCCCACGATTCGTACTGAGAGTCTTCTTTTGGGTTTGTGGGTGGATTTCCAAGAGGGTTTGAAGAGTCTACCCAGTGAAGGATTGTATGAACACCACCACTTAGTTTTTCTGTTAAAACTTCCGCAGGTGTGTATTCGGTTGCACGCTTTCCAGAAATTTTATCAATAGGATTTGATATGCCTCCTTGCCATTCACCACGTAAAACTGGTTTTAGATCGAGTGTGTAAGAGTATGTGGGTTTTTCAAAAGAGGTGTGATTCATTGTATTAAGTGCATGGTTCATGAAAGCGTTCCAAAGAGGTGCAATTATAAATCCTGCTACTTTTTTATCCATAGGACTATTATCGTTATTTCCTGCCCACGCTCCCACAGATATGTTGGGAGTGTAACCTACAATCCACGCATCTTTATAATCATTTGTAGTACCTGTTTTTACTGCGACATCACGCCCTGGAAAATAAAGAAAAGATCTTTCTCCAAAAGCAGGTGTTCGAGCTTTGTTATCAGAAAGTACATCAGATATTTGAAGGGCTATTTCTTTTGAGAGTACCTGAGTGCTTTTTTTTGTATATGTTTCTAATGTACGACCACTAGAATCTTTTATTTCAAGGATTGGGGTGTAAGGGTTTCGAACACCATTGTTTGCAAAAACACTATACGCAGAGGTTATATCAAGAGGACTGACCTCTCCACCTCCTAGAACGAGCGTGAGGCCATAGCGACCAACATTTTCGAGTGATTGTATGCCCATGTCTTTCGCGAGGCGCAAAGTGTCTTTAGAGCCCGCAAGGTAGAGTGTTTGTAGAGCAGGAACGTTTATGGATTGAGCAAGGGCATTTCTCATTGATATAGGACCACGGTAAATTTCGTCATAATTTTGAGGCATGTAACACACTGCCGAGGCATTTTTTGCTGTTCCATCAGGGTTACACTCTGTAGAGAACTCTGTTTTTACATCGAAAAGGACTGTTTCTGGGGTATAGCCCTTTGAGAAGGCTGTTGCATAAGCAAAAGGTTTAAAGGCTGACCCGGGCTGTCTTTTTGCGAGAGTAACATTAAAGTTTCCGTCGATTTCTTTATCAAAATAATCTCGAGAACCAACCATGGTAAGAATGCCCCCTGTTTGAGGATCTACCGCAACAAGTGCTGCATTCGAAGCATTAAACTTCTTTTCATTTTCAAGGGCGTATATTTTTACCAATTCCTCTCCCTTTTTTTGGAGTTCATAGTCGAGGGTTGTGATTACTCGAAGACCACCTTCTTCAAGAACTTTTTGTCCATACTTTTTTTCAAGGTAATCTTTAACAAATAAAACAAAATGAGGAGCTTTAATACCAAAACCTTCTTGAGGTTGAAATTCAACTTTTTCTACTAAGGCCTGCTCATACTCTTCTTGGTTTATGAAATTGTTTGATAACATCTCTCTCAATATCAAAGCTTTTCTTTTGTCGAGAGCCTCTTTGTTTTTTCCATAAGGTGAGTAGTAGGTAGGTGCTTGGGGTAGGGCAGCAAGGTATGCTGCTTGGGACAAGGTTACCTCCTCTGCTTTTACACCAAAAAATGCCTGACTTGCTTCTTCTACTCCATAAAGACTTCCTCCATAAGGAATTTCATTAAGATAAAAGTTCAAAATAGAATCTTTATCCATAACCTGTTCGAGCTTAAGGGCAAGTACCCATTCTTTAAACTTTCTTGAGATAAGCTTCTCATTTGTTAAGAGAGAGTTTTTAACCACCTGTTGTGTGATGGTAGAACCCCCTTGTCCACTCAAAAGATTTCCTGATAGGAAATTTGTAAGTACTGCGCGAATAATTGCTGTAGGTTTAATACCTCCATGTTCGTAAAACTCCGCATCTTCTATGGCTATTGTTGCATTCTTAATGTGTCGAGAAATGTTTTCGAAAGGAACAACCGTTCTTTTTACATTTTGAAAAACGTCGTACAAGAGGATTTTTCCAGTCCTGTCGTAAATCTTTGTTGATTGAGTAACTTTTCTTTCTTCGAAAGAGTTCAGGTCAGGTATTCTAAAGGTTGAGATCCACAAGAGAGCAAAGCCGCCAAGAAAGATACATAATATTCCTAACCACATACCTAAAGTGATAAGGATTTTTTTTACCCTACTAGGCTTTTTTTTATGAAAAATTTTAGGTATAAGATTTTTAAAATTGTACATATGTTTTCATCCTAACACGAGAGGGTATAGTACGTAACAGCTTAGAAAAAGACAAGGGGTTATGTTACATTAAACATATGTTTTTCAAGAGAAATCTTATATCCACAGACCCCTTAAAAATAAAAGAAATTTTAGAGAGGGGTGTTGAAGATGTTTTAGTAAAAGAGAGTCTTCAAGCAAGACTTGCTTCAGGTAAGGAGCTTCGTATTAAGCTCGGTTTCGATCCGACAGGCTCAAAAATCCACCTCGGAAGAGCTCTTGTGTTATGGAAACTGAAAGCTTTCCAAGATCTAGGACATAAGATTGTTTTTATTGTTGGTGATTTTACTGCTCGTATAGGGGACCCTTCTGACAAACTCGAAAAGAGACCAATGCTTACCGAACAAGATATTCAGAAGAATTTGAAAGGATATAAAGAGCAGGTGGGGAAGATTTTAGATTTAAGAAAGGTTGAATTTTGTTTTAACAGCACATGGCTTAAAAAAATGTCTTTTAATGAGACTGTAAATTTAGCTGAAAGCTTCTCTGTTCAGCAAATGTCTGCACGACGTAACTTTAAAGAAAGGTTTGATAAGGGTGAGGAAGTATCTCTTCGAGAATTTTTATATCCTCTTATGCAGGGTTACGACTCTGTTGTGGTGAAGTCGGATGTTGAGATTGGGGGGTTTGATCAGTTGTTTAATTTGAAGGCAGGACGGACTGTACAAAAAAGGTATGGAATGAAAGAGCAGGATGTTCTCACAACAAAAATGCTTTTGGGAACCGATGGAAGAAAAATGTCTACAAGTTGGGGTAATGTGATTAATATTACTGATGAGCCGGGAGATATGTTTGGTAAGGTGATGTCTATTAAGGATGAGCTTATTTCGGACTATTTTCTCCTTTGTACCAACACCTCTCTTTCTGAAATAGAAGAGATAAAAAAACAACTTGCTCAGGGTGAAAATCCAAGAAATATTAAAATTGTCCTTGCGTTTAAAATTGTAGAATTATATTACGGAGGAAGTAAGGCAGAATTTGCACAAAAAAACTTTATTCAAACCTTTAAAAAGGGTGGGGTACCAGAAGATATTCAAACAATACAAGTAGAAAAGGATTCTTTATTTGTTGATGTTCTTACAAATGCTGGTTTTATTTCTTCAAAATCAGATTTTAGACGTCTTGTTGTGGAGGGTGCTTTAGCAAAACTTCCAGAAGGAAGAAAAATAACTGATCCATATGGTGTTGCAGAAGAGGGTGATTTCAAAATAGGGAAGAGAAGGTTTGTAAGGATTGTGTATAAATAAGGAGTTTGTTTTAGTAAATAAAAACACCCCAGAAAGGGGTGTTTTTATTTTTTATTCGAGACCTTCTTCGTCCTCGTCCTCATCCTCGCCATCTTCATCCTCATCCTCGCCATCTTCATCTTCAATAATCTCATCCATCTCCTCATCTTCGTCCACAATAAAGTTATCGTGTAGCATCTCTTCACTCATATTATTTAGAAATTAAAAGTTATAACGGTCTTATCCTTTTAAGGATTCCTCATTTGTATCAGATATTATTTTTTTTGCAAATAAGGTGTGGTTGTGGATAGGGTTTTAAATCAAAGAATTTCGTGAGGCACTATGTGTAAGAGCTATTGCTATGGCGTCGTATTCGTCATCTCGCTCAATTTCTTTTTTAATTGAGATGAGTTTTGGAATTATGTTCATAATTTGCCCTTTATCACTTTTTCCATGACCGGTAACTGCAATTTTTATTTGCGCAGGTGTGTATTCAAAGGTTTTTAGTTTGAAACGGGCAGAGGTTGCAAGAATTACTCCACGTGCTTCAGCGACAGAGAGGGCAGTTTTTTTATTTGAACTAAAAAAGAGGGTTTCAACAGCGGTTTCTTCAGGAGTGTAGGTTTGAATAATATGCTCGAGACTTTCTGCAACATGAAGAAGCCTTTGGGGGTGGGGAAGTTTTTTGTCGGTTTCGATACAGCCGGAAAAAATAAGGGTATTTTTTGAATTATCTTTTTCTATCACCGCAACACCAAGTCTTTCGTACCCAGGATCAATACCAAGAATACGTACAATTTTTTTATTCTGCATTTGTGTAAACTTCTTGAACATCATCGTTTTCCTCGAGCTCCTCTATAAGAGTTTCAAGGATTTTTCCATCTTCTTCAGATATTTGGATGTGTGTATGAGGCACCCAACCTTCACCTAAGGTTTTGTTAAAGGCCCATGATGCGCTACCAGGGACCGCAAGAGCAAAACCATTTTTTGAAAAGGTATGTTTTATTTCTTGAGCAGTTTTATTTCGGTTACTACTTAGGGTGTCTATAATAAGGGCACATCCTCCTGGGCCATAACCTTCGTAGGTGATAGGTTCAAGAGAATCTTCTTTGTCGGTAATACCTTTTTTAACAGCACGATCAATACTGTCATTTGGCATATTAACTTCACGAGCTTTTTTTATAGCGTTGTCGAGTGCGGGTGAAGAAATATTTCCACCTGCCTTTTGAGACTCAAGAGTGATAAGTCGTGAAAACTTTGAAAACATCTTACTTTTTTTAGCGTCAGTAAGTGCTTTTTTATGTTTAATTTTTGAATATTTATTATGTCCTGACATAGTAAGAGATTAAAAATAAAAAAACTAGATAAGTTTTTTTTGCTTTAAACCTAAATGCTCATAAGCCTTAGGTGTAGCAACTCTACCTCGAGAAGTTCTTTCTATAAGGCCTAGTTGGATAAGGTATGGTTCATTAAATTCTTCAAGTGTCGCAGGGTCTTCAGAAAGAGCTGCTCCTAGTGTATTTAAACCTACAGGTCCACCAGCAAACTTCTCTATAAGAACCTGTAAGAGTTGTATATCTGCTTGGGTGAGGCCTAAATCGTCGATACCAAGGAGTTTGAGTGCCTCCATAGCTGTAAGGGGGTCAAGTTCTTTTTTGTGTACCTGCGCATAATCCCGGGTTCGTTTGAGGAGGTGATTTGCTGTTCGGGGTGTGAATCTACTCCTCTCCGCAATAAGACGTGCTGTTTCAGTACTGAGGTCGATGTTAAATATTTTTGCAGACCGTGTGATTATTTTTTGAATCTCATCTTCAGTATAAAACTCTAGCCGGAAGAATCCTCCAGAGAAGCGTGATCGGAGTGGGGAAGAGATAAGGGCAACACGTGTTGTTGCTGCAATGAGGGTAAAGGGTGGAAGTTCAAGTTGTATTGTTCGAGCAGAAGGGCCCTTACCAATAATGATGTCGAGAGACCCTGATTCCATTGCTGGGTAGAGGATTTCTTCAACAGTCTTATTAAGTCGGTGAATTTCATCGATAAACAAAATATCTCCCGGTGAAAGATTGGTAAGTATTGCCGCAAGGTCACCAACTTTTTCAATGGCAGGTCCTGAGGTTATTTTCATCTGAGCTTTCATCTCTTTTGCAATAAGATGAGCCAGTGTTGTTTTCCCTAAGCCTGGAGGGCCATAAAACAAGATGTGTTCCGGAGGATGTTTGCGTTCCTCAGCAGCTTTAAGGAGGATTTGAATGTTATTTTTTATATTGTTTTGACCAATATACTCAGCCCATAGAGAAGGGCGAAGAGTTTGATCTAAAAACTCTTTATCCTTCACCTCAACTTCATGTTCTTGCTTTTCTGGGGTAGTCATGATAACTTCTTTGTCTTCGCTCTTCGGAGCGTTTTTCATTGATAGTATACCTTGTGTATAGGTAAAGCACACCTTTAAAAAAATAGGATCGAAAGAAGCCTATTGACTTTTTATCTTGAGTGTGCTACTATATCCATGGTTTGAAATAAGGATATTTATAGAGATGACTCGGCTGTCCAAGCCATAAATCTCTAAGCAAACGACCTTACGGTCGATTAGCATTTTCTCAAGGACTTTTTGGAGCTTGCTTTATGCAAGAATTCTGGAAAAATCCTCAGGGAATCTGTTAGCTTTTGATACGCATATTGAAAGTATTGCTTAGAGATTTATGTTTTGGACAAAAGGTGTGTGCATATACATTGTGCTCACACCTTTTTGTTTTTCTAAGATCTTCTGACGATTATTATCTACCTCAAAAAAGGTTCCTGCAACTTTTTTTACCATCAAACAACAGGGGTTGTTACATGTACAGAATTATTTCGAGATGCGACACTCTTATTCTGCAGATTCGAGATCGATTACGCGTCCAAGTTCGTCGACAGAAGTGACTCCTTGTAGAATTTTTATCACCCCATCTTGTGCCATGGTAAGTAGTTGTTGTGGTTCCGCAGCTTTACGAATTTCACGCTCACTTGGATTTTGATTTACGACAGTTTCAATATTTTCATCTGTAAGGATTGCTTCATAAATACCGATTCTTCCTTTGTATCCTGTAAAGTTACACTTTTCACACCCAACAGATTTCCACATAGAGTCCAAGGCCACGTCCTGAAGATATGTTTTGTCTTGTATGTGAGAAAGAATATGGTCAACAATCTCTTTATTTCTTCCTTCAACAGCAATTTTTTCTTTACAAGAATCACACAATTTTCGGAGAAGTCTTTGAGCAATAGATACAGTGATAGCTGAAGTGATAACTTTTGAATTTACCCCAAGGTCTATAAGGCGAGGGAAGGCGCCCGCAGCGTTGTTGGTGTGTAGTGTTGAAAATACTAAGTGACCAGTAAGAGCGGCATTAATAGCAATCTCCGCTGTTTCATTGTCGCGGATTTCACCCACCATGATCACATCAGGGTCTTGTCGAAGAGAGCTACGAAGTCCTTCAAGGAAGGTGTACCCCTTATCTTCGTCGGTTTGTGTCTGTACGATTCCTGGAAGGTGGTATTCAATAGGGTTTTCAATAGTAATAATTTTAATTCCAGGGTTATGAATCTTTCGCATGAAAGCATAGAGTGTTGTTGTTTTTCCTGATCCGGTAGGTCCAGTAGTAAGGATCATTCCGTTTGGTTTTTCTATAGCCTTTTCGAGGACTTTAAGTAAGCGAGGGTGGATACCAAGAGATTCCAAAGGAACGGCGATTGATTTTGGATTAAGTACTCGAAGCACCACAGACTCACTATATGCTCCTGGAAGCATTGAAACGCGGATCTCAATATCATCCTCACCAACCTTAATACTTAAACGTCCATCTTGAGCAGAGTCTTTGACATTCAACTTTAGTCCTGAGAGGAGTTTGATACGAGAGAGGAGGAGTCTAAAGGTTTCAGTATCAAATTTACTTACTTCGGTGAGTACACCATCGAGACGGTAACGAAGTTGTACATATGCTTCCTCTGGTTCGATGTGAATATCAGAAGCTCCTGTGGAGAGTGCGCCCGCGAGAATGATTTCTACAATTCGTGACACACGGTAAGCTTTTTTCATTGCGAGAGTTTCTTCTACAAGCTTTTGGACGTCTGCAAGATTTTTTACATCTTTCAAAAAGGTAAGAATTTGATCATTTGAAATATCAAGAGCGCCACCTTTTGTTTCAAAAGAAAAAGAGAGGTCTTTATAGCGATCCCAGATCTTGATGAGACTTTGCTTTGAAACCATAAAGACGTGGGTTATATAGCCTCGTTTTTTAAGATTTTCTATAAACTCTTTTGCTTTTTCATTTTGAGGAGAGAGTACTGCAACAGAAATGTTCTTTTTATCCTGCATATTAAAAACTGCAGCATTGGCAGCGCGTGCCTCATCTTCTTTTACAATACGAAGAGCATCCATATCAACAGGAAGGAGGGTGAGGTCGGCATATGCTACGCCATATTTTTCAGACAGTATCCGGGCAAGACTTTCTTCTTCTCCTCGACGAAGTTCATCAAGTTTTTTTATTTGTTTTTCTTCGTCAAATTGGGGAACCATAAAGAAATTGTAACATAGGAGGGAATTGGAAATGATCAGGGAGGGTGTGTGGTATATAAAAATAAATAATAAAAAACCCGCGCAACGTATTGCGCGGGCTGAGATTGATGATTTTCTGACAAAACATCAATCTTTCGAGTATTCAACATCGGCGCCGATTCCTTTGAAGAAATCGGCGATTCCTCCTAGAACAGGAGGGGCCTCCCTTCCGGTGACTCCTGTCACCGGAAGTGGAGTACCGTAGTGGTACCGAACTTCCTCTCCTCGGCTGATGGTGGATGTCACCACTGGTCCGCCTTTAATCGGGCGGGAGTAGTGGGTCTCACTATAAATGTGAGTTCCGAGTTCTTGCTGTTTTTTAGCATAGAACTCTTGTGAGTGTTCCCGGCCGGTTTCGTAACGAAATCCGGTTTGAACGCTGGCGCCTGTATCGGGGGTGCCATAGTTCCACCGATCGGCGCCGTGCCGAGTGGTGTAGGTGGTGCAACCACCTAACGCGAGGGCGAGAAGGGAAAACGTAACGATTGCAAAGAACTTGGTCATGGCTAATCCTTTCTTAGAAAAGCCTTGGTTTTGAAGTCAGGTTTTGTAGGGACATTCCATACTTAACCTCTGTGTATATTATACCATGTATAATACCTAAAAGTCAAGTAAATATATGGCTTAACAAGGGCGTATTTATGGTACGATTTGTATATGGAGATAACTCACAATCTAGAAGAATTTAAAGCCTTTGCCCGAAGGTTTGTTGGTTCTTTAAAACCACAACAAAAAGCATGCGTGATCGGTTTGTCTGGAAATTTAGGAAGTGGAAAAACCACATTTACTCAGGAAATTGCTCGAAATTTAGGTGTTACAGAAACTGTTACAAGTCCAACATTTGTAATTGAAAAAATATACACACTTCCTGATAGTGCGATCTTTAATCGTCTTGTCCATATTGATGCTTACAGAATAGAGAAAGAGTTTGAAATGAAAAGTTTGCGATGGGAAGAAATAATTTCAGATCCAAAAAACCTTGTCATTATTGAGTGGGGAGAGAGAATACAGGATCTTATGCCAAAAGATGTTCTTTTTGTTTCTTTTAAATTTATCAACGAGAATACGAGGGAGATAAAAATACATACACATGAAAGATAAACAGGAAAAAACAAAAAAACGTTTAGTGCTACTTGATGTGCACGCAATATTACATCGTGCATACCACGCACTACCTGAATTCGCTTCAAGTAAGGGGGAGCCGACAGGAGCTTTGTACGGTCTCTCGACCATGCTTTTGAAAATCATCAGCGATTTGAAGCCAGACTATATTGTTGGTTGTTTTGATCTTCCTCAACCTACATACCGTCACGAGGTGTATGAAGGGTATAAGGCAGGAAGAAAAAAGACTGACGATGCACTCATTTCTCAGCTTGAAAAATCAAAAGATTTCTTCAAGGCTTTTAATATTCCAATGTGTTCAGTTGGAGGTTTTGAGGCTGACGATATGTTGGGCACTATTGTTGAGACATTAAAAAAACATGACGACATAGATATTATCATCGCTTCCGGAGACATGGATACACTACAGCTTGTTTCAGGGAAGCAGGTTCAGGTATTTACCTTAAAAAAGGGAATAAACGACACTATTTTATATGATGAAAAAGCGGTGCGAGATAGGTTTGGTTTTGGGCCAGAGATGATACCTGACTATAAAGGTTTTAGAGGTGACCCATCGGATAATATTCCGGGCATAAAAGGAATTGGTGAGAAAACAGCCACAATTCTTTTGACACAGTTTGGGTCAGTCGAAGATGTCTACAAGACTCTTAAAAAGACTCCGGAAGCTTTTGAAAAAGCAGGAATAACAAAGAGAATGGTTGGACTCCTAACGGAAGGTGAAGAAGAGGCTCTCTTTAGTAAAATGCTTGCAACAATTCGTCGAGATGCACCCCTCAATTTTTCTTTACCAGAAAAAACATGGAAAGAGGATTTTAATATAGAGCCGGTGTTGACTCTATTTAAAGATTTGGAGTTTAGAACTCTTGGAGACAGGGTGCGAAAAGTGGTCTTGGGTGAAGAGGGTGCTTTAGAGACTGTAAAAGAGAAAGAGGTGATCGATCCACAAAAGCTTCAGCTGGTGACACTTGCTTTATGGCTTCTAGATTCAAATAATACAAATCCTACACAAGAGGATGTGTTGAGTTTTGCTCATGTCGATAGTTTTGCAAAAGCTTCAGATATTATTTTTGATGAAATTAAAAAAAGAAATCTCACATTTGTACATGAGTCTATTGAAAAGCCGCTTATTCCAATTATTAATTCTATGGAAAAGTGGGGGATTAAAATAGATAGAGCATACTTAAAAGATCTTTCGGAGGAATATCATAAGGCACTTACTCTTCTCGAGAAGAAAATTTGGAAGGAGGGAGGTTTGGAATTTAATATTAATTCACCAAAGCAACTTGGTGAGGTGCTTTTTGATAAGCTTGGTTTGAAAATTAAAAATGCCAAAAAGACAGGGGGTGGAGCACGGTCTACTCGAGAATCTGAGCTTGAAAAAATAAGAGATGCACACCCTGTTATTTCTTATATTCTGGAATACCGTGAGCTTCAAAAACTTCTCTCGACATATATAGATACTATTCCCACACTTCTTGATGGTTATGATAGAGTGCACAGTCACTTTTCCCAGACAGGTTCAACTACAGGGAGAATGTCTTCAAATGATCCGAACATTCAGAATATTCCAACTAAAACCGAACTAGGTCGGGCAATACGCAATGCTTTTGTGGCAGATAAGGGTTTTGACCTTGTTGCTCTCGACTATTCGCAAATCGAACTTCGTGTAGCCGCAGTTCTTTCAGAGGACGCTAAGCTTGTAGACATATTTAAATCAGGAGGAGATATCCATAGTGCGACCGCGAGTTTTGTGTTTGGTGTTCCAAAAGAAAGTGTAGATTCTGAAATGCGTCGACGTGCCAAAATAATTAATTTTGGGATTATTTATGGTATGGGTGTGAATGCGCTTCGAGCAAATCTTGGTACAAGTAGAGATGAGGCACAGCAGTTTCTCGCGAGTTATTTTAATACATTTAGTGGTTTGGCGGAGTATTTAAACAAGGTGAAGGTCGAAGCAGAACGTACAGGATATACAGAGACATTGTTTGGTAGAAAGAGATATTTTGAAGGTATAAAGTCTTCAATTCCTTTTATTAAAGCTTCCGCAGAGCGTATGGCCATTAACGCACCTCTTCAAGGTACTGCTGCTGATATTATTAAACTTGCAATGGTAAAGGTTTCGGAATACATAGAGAAACAAGGTCTAGAGAATGAGGTGAGACTACTTCTTCAGGTGCATGATGAACTTGTTTTTGAAATAAAAAAAGAAAGAGTAGATGAGGTTGTACCTCATATAAAGACCCTTATGGAAGGGGTGCTGGACGCAGAGCTTTCAAAGGGAGTGCCTCTTATTTCAACAGTGAAAATTGGGAAAAGTTGGGGAGGGATGAAAAACATATAACCTATAATATGTAACCTGTAACATGCTCTACGTTTTTTATGGAGAAGAAAGTAATAAGGCGCACGATAAAGCTCAGGCCCTTTCGCAACAATTGCTTGTAAAAAAACCAGACGCTTCTTTTTTTAATCTTGATAATGAAAGTTGGACAGAGAATGCTCTTAAAGAGCTTGTGGAGAGCCAAGGGCTTTTTGAGAAAAAATATATAATTCATATTGACGCTCGTTCTTTTTCTAAAGAAAATTTGGAAGAGCTTGTGGGGGGTCTGCCTTCAATACAAGAGTCCGTACATGTGTGTGTCACTGTTTTAGGGAAGCTTGATGCAAAGTCTCTCAAGGCTTTTTCGAAACATGCTGAGAAAATTCAAGAATTTAAAGGAGTAGAAATAGAAGAGAGGAGGGATTTTCGAATGACAGACGCTTTGGGTAGTCGAGATAAAAAGAATTTGTGGGTTTTGTATAGAGAAGCTATGGATCAGGGAAAGGAGGTGGAGGAGATACACGGGCTTTTGTATTGGCAAATAAAAAATATGATAGCAGCACAACTTTCAAAAACAGCTGATGAGGCGGGGCTTAAGCCATATCCGTATACCAAGGCGAAACAGTCTTCAAAATATTATTCACTTCTAGATTTGCACAAACTTTCAAGTGATATGGTTTTTTTATATCACAGGGTTCGGCAAGGGCGAGGGGATTTTGAGATAGGGTTAGAAAGGTTGATTTTGAGTTTATAAATAGACTTTTTTGGTTTTTCTGTTATATTTTCTTTACACATCTACTTGTGGTTGTTTTAGTAAAAACCAGAGGATGAAGAGTGTGAAATGTAATATTTGTCTTTAGCTGTTTTGGTAGGCTCAGGGGTATAAAGAGTTAGAATACAATATCCGCCCATAGCTCAGTCGGTAGAGCAGCTCCCTTTTAAGGAGAAGGTCGTAGGTTCGATTCCTACTGGGCGGACACGAAGTGTCCGCCCAAGCACGTGCCAAAATGCACGTGCGGGTAGGAATCGAAGCCTAATCGAGATATTTTATGAGTAAGGTGAAATAAAATATCCGATTAGGATACTGCTCCTGTAAGGAGAGATTCCTATCTCGCTTTATTAAGCCAGTTTTTGTAGATTGACCCTATAATGTCAGACATTTACCTCATCCTCCACAATATTCGCAGTACCCACAATGTTGGGTCTATTTTTCGTACAGCTGATGCGGCAGGTGTTTCAAAAATATATATAACTGGTTATACCCCAACTCCTCTCGATCGATTTAATCGTCCGCGTAAAGATATTTCAAAGGTTGCTCTCGGTGCAGAAAAAACTGTTGCATGGGAGCATAATCCTCTCCTTGAAGATGTGGTTACACTACTAAAAAAAGAAGGATTTTCAATTATTGCTCTTGAGCAGTCAGATAACTCTGTTGATTACAAAACATATACACTAAAGTTTCCGGTCGCTCTTATTGTGGGAAATGAGGTGTCTGGAATTTCGGAAGATACGTTAAATCTCTGTGAGGCTGTTATTGAAATACCTATGAGGGGAGAAAAGGAGTCGCTTAATGTTTCTGTTGCAACAGGAATTGCGCTTTTTCAACTTAATTCAAAACTTAGTCAAAAATAACAGTATCAATAGTTTTTCCATCTTGATCAAGAAGTACAATAGCTTCTCGTCTTGATTTCCAAAGAGACTCATCTCTTCCTAAGAAGACCCGCCATTCTTTGCTGTAAAAACCACTTTCGTTTTTGTGGAGGTTTACACACGAGTTGTAATTCATTGTTTCTAAAATAAAATTCCTACATTCAAAAGTGAAATTGGTTGGAAGTGGAGTTGTTTGGGTTTTGCACTGTGGAAAACTTTCAATAAAGTCAAAACAACTATCATTTACAGGAGAGGTTGGAATATTATTTTTCTCATCTCTTGCAAGAGGGCATTGTTGCTGGATCGATGGCATGAACGTATTAAATTGATTGTGATAACCAAAGCATTTATTTACCTGAAAACTTATATTGTTCATGCTCCCTTTACCAGTTACTACGTAAGCTCTTTCTCCCGGTTTAAGGTATACATCTTGATTTACATTATTTCCTTGAGAAAAAAAGAGGGGGATAGCCTGTCCGATAGTTGCTCCCTTATTTGTTGAAAGACTTTTGAATTGAAATCCTGTTATTCGTATTGGATTTTTATTTTGTGTAGATGTTTCAAGTGTTATGTATTCTGTTGCGGGATCTCTCGAGGCTTGGCCCGAAATTCTCATGGTGATCTGACCTTTGTAAACTGAAGCGTTTTTATTTTCCTCAAGTTCCTGTATGTCTTTTGCGATTTCTTGAACACTCCTCTCAACCTTTTTTATCTCTTGTTCAATCTGATTTTCAGTTAAAGGTTTTCCATCATTTCCTCCGTTCAAAAAGAAAGAGCCTCTTGTTCCATTTTGTGCACCTTTTGCTCCACCAGAAAGGAGGGCTGCAAGGCCGATGCCAACTATGAAAATAATAAATAAGACATCGTTAGGTTTCATATTGTTTGATGTTTTTCGCAGAAGTGGGCACTTCTGCCAGCAACCACGATTCTTTTCATCATACCACCACAGCCTTTTTTAAGGCACAGTATATTCTTTCGTTTATATGCCATATGGTGTCCTTGAAATTCTCCATGGCTACCATCAGGTTGTCGGTAGTCAGAAGTAGAGTCACCGCCAAAATCTATACCTTTACTTAAGGTTTCTTTGAGTTCTTTAAAAAGAAGTTTGATTTTTGGTTTCGATATATTTTCTACACATTCCAAAGGGTGAATACCAGCCCTCCAGAGCATTTCATCTGAATAGATATTTCCGATTCCTGCTATCAGTTCTTGATTCATGAGGGTAGTTTTTATAGGCCAGTTTGGTTTTTGACCGATTCTTTCTTTAAAAATTTCAAATGTAAAATTGTTTTCGAGTGGTTCGGGACCCAGGCTTCCTAAATGTTCTCCCTCAAAAAGACTTCGAGTATTTTCTACGGCAACCTTTGCAAATTTACGAACGTCAGACAGAATCAGATTTTTTTTATTTGAAAGAGAGAGCACAAGATGAATAAAACGGTTATATGAATCCCAAAGAGGGGAGTTTTCTTTTTCGTCTGGAATCCATGTTTCTTGTGTCCACGATTTATGTCTAACTTCTTTTGAATTCTTTTTGTACGTTCCGTACAAAAGGTGTCCTGTCATCTTCATATGAACCAAGATAGTTTTTGAGTTAGATAAATGTATAAGAACATTTTTTGCGCGACGACCGACAGAGATAATGTGTGCTCCGATGACATCTTTTTTAAACTGTTCAAAATACTTTTTATTTTTAATCTGTTGCTTACCTTCAAAAAGAGGGGAGAAATAGTCAGACCAAACATCAGTAATAACTAGGCCTGTTATAAGCTGGTTAAGTTTGGTTGCAGTTGTGTGTACTTCTGGTAATTCAGGCAAGGTTGTTTTAAGCTGTTAACTTCTGGCTTTCAGATTAATATTTGAATAATATTCTTCTTAATCTATTGAGAACTCATTATTTCTAGTCTCCGTAGTTCTTCAAACGCAACATTTGCATCATCCCAAGGCATCTTACTTCCATCTGGACCCATAATGTACGGATCAGTACCTTTACCTGTTATAAGTACAGCTACTTTTTTGTCAGGATTTTCTTCTCGCGTTTCAAGAGCTTTTTTAAAAGCATTCTGTATTGCCATACGCCTATCAAGAATGATTTGAGGAATGTGTTTTTGCATGCCTTTTGCCATTGCATTCACAATAGTATTAGGGTTTTCGTCATACGGATCTTCGTTGGTTAGAATGATGTGGTCGCAATATGAATCAGCAACGAGTGCCATTCCAGGGCGTTTCCAAGTATCTCTTCCTCCTCCTGTATTTCCAAGCACTCCGATTAGTATTTTTCCTTTAAATGACTTGTAGAGTTGCTCAAGAGAGTCAATGGTGTGAGCATAGTCTACAACTACCTCAAAGGGTTCTTGGATCAATACTTGGCGTCTCCCTGGGATCTCTCTCAGGTGTTCAAGGGCATGCTTGATAGTTTGCATTGGTATTCCTTGGGTTCGAGCAAAAGTGATTGAACCAAGCATGTTATAGAGATTAAATTCTCCATGGAGATATGACTGAATAGCTGTTTTTCCGAGAGTGAAAAATATTCCTGTATCACGTTCTTGGTAGGGTAGGGCATCTTCTTTTGAAAAAGAGTATGTTTCCTTTACTCCAAGCGCTATAAATTTTTCAGATTCTTTATCGTCTGCATTTATAACAAGAACAGGTCTTGATTTGTGAGATTCTTTGAGGGCACGACCGATACTTAGTTTTGCTTGTACGTAATTTTCATATGATCCATGAGATTCTATGTGTTCAGGAGAAAGGTTGGTAAAAATAAGAGCATCAAGATCAATAAATTTATGTCTAAACTGGCGAGCTCCTTCAGAGGTCATTTCAACAACTGCCCATTCACAACCTGCTTTTACAGCTTTGCGTAGGAAATGCTGGAGAAAAAAACGTCCAATCATGGTCATTTTATATGTATTGCGGATCGATTCACTTCCTATTTTAAAACGTAATGTTCCCGCAAGAGCTGTTTTGAAACCCGCTTCTTCAAGGATTGCATTTACAATTTCAGCGGTACTTGTTTTACCTTTTGTGCCTGTGATTGCAACCACTTTGATTTTACGAGAAGGGAAGCGATATATAAGTGCACCAGAGAGTGCCAAAAGGTAGTGGTATACAGGCAAGAGACGCGCCTGAAGTGTTGGAGGAATAATTTTTTTAAGTGCTTGTAACATGTTATTTTTTTGATCCCCCTAAAAATTTAAGAGCATATTTTATTTTGTCTTGCGTACTTACTACTTCTTTTGGAGTTTCGTCCAAAGCGTCTCGTATGTCTTTATGTGAATAGCCAAGTGATTTGAGTGCTTCGAGTACGTCCACTTCGTCTTTGAAGTGTGTTCCGCTCAAGTCTTCTTCTTTAAATTTATCTCGAAGCTCTATAACAATCTTTTCGGCAGTTTTTTTACCTATGCCGGATACCTTCACAAGATGATTTGTTTCGCCTGATATGACGGCCTGTTTGAGGCTTTGAGGGGTGGTGATGTTGAGGATGCCAAGTGCTGTTTTTGGGCCAATACCTGATACTGATATAAGAAGTTCAAACAATGAGAGTTCTTCTTCTGTTTCGAAACCAAAAAGATCACTCGCATCTTCACGTACTGTGTGGTGAGTCCAAAGTGAAATAGTCTGGTTTGTTTTATTAAGGAGGATACGGTCACCTACAAAAACTTTGTATCCTAAACCATTGTTTTCTATAACTAAAAAACGGTTTCCGGTATGAATAACTTTTCCGTGTATGTGGGCGATCATGGTATCAAGTATAGCTCTAAGGAGCTTGTCTTCATATATTGCCCTTTTTCAAGCTCTATGTTAGTATCTTCGCCATGCCAATTATTAGATCAGCTAAGAAAGCTCTTCGCGCAAGCGCTCGCAAGCGTGTATATAACCTACGTCGAAAAGATGCAGTTGTAGGTAGTCTAAAGACCGTGAAGAAGCTTGTTGAAGAAAAGAAAAAGGACGAAGCTCGAAAGGCTCTCTCTCTTGCTTACAAAGCATTAGACAAGGCAGTAAAGACAGGACTTTTGAAAGCAAATACTGCTTCAAGAAAGAAGTCTCGACTTTCACGAGTTGTTAAAAACATTAAATAATATAAACAACAAAAAAACACCGTCAGGGTGTTTTTTTGTTGTGAGTATGAAGCTATAAGAAGAGTGTTTCTGCATGGTAGTATTTACGTGTAATGAATGAATCTTTTTTTTCTTGGAAAACTCCTGAGTATGTATATCGAGTTAAAACCGCTGACTGGTATTGGTCTGTGGCAATTATTTCAATAGCATCTTCTGTCACAGCTTTTCTTTTGGGTAATACACTTTTTGCATTAGTGCTTATTGTGGGTATTTTTACATTACTTTTATATTCAGCACGAAGTCCTCAAATAATTGATGTGGAAGTTTTAAATACTGGTATACGAGCAGGGAAGTATGTGTATCCGTACCATGAAATGGAAGCGTTTTGGATTGCACTGTATCACAATCATGAACGGCTACTTTTAAAATCAAAGAAAAGATTTGCTCCGCTTGTTTCAGTTCTTATTCCGGAGGAGGTTCATCTTGAGGAGCTGCGAGATTTTTTAACTCAAAAGATGCAAGAAGTAGAGCTTAAAGAGCCCCTGATACAGCACCTCCTTGAATATATTGGTTTTTAAAAAGACTTAAACAAAAAGAAGAAGTCTGAAAATAATTTTACTTTTTAGACTTTTCATTTTAGACTTCATTTTACTCCTCGTCGTTCAATGGATAGGACATGAGTTTGCGGAACTCAAGATCGAAGTTCGATTCTTCGCGGGGGGAGAGATAATGTATAAATAAAAAACCAACCACGAGAGGGTTGGTTTTTGGTTTTATTTAGGCGCGATGTCTTTTACTGTTTCAGCAGTTCTTCCACGATACCTACGAGTTTTCCTGACGTTTTTGAGCAAGAGACCCCTCCAAGTTCGACACATTGATCGTG
>JBJOQC010000039.1:0-4314 GCA_046050145.1 Candidatus Parcubacteria bacterium
CAAAAAACAATAGCTCTCTATCTAAAACCTACTTATACAAAACTCGAAGCTGTACAAGCGTCGCAAGCACCTGCACAAGCCCCATCACAACAAACAAAGCTGTAAATGAATAATTAGAAACTATAAAACCTCCCATAATTGCCGCAAGTCCCAGGACAATATTTGGTGTTCCATCAGCTATACCCCACACAAAACCATCTCTATCACCTTTTCCAGAGTATTTATCGTACAAAGCATCCCATGTAGGAGTTGCAAGGGCGACACTAATACCAAAAGCTGCCTGGAGAGCAAACAGTTGATGTGGGGTAGTTACGAATATATAAGCAAAAGTTAAAAATGCATTAAGCGCATAACCAAGAATCATCATTTTCTCTTTAGAAACCCTATCTGATATATTGCCAACAGCAATAATTGCAAGACCTGAAACAATTAGATACACCGCCCATGCCCATGAAATATCAAGAATATCTCCACCGATTTTTTCAGCAAAAACAGCAAATAGAGGTCCGACAAGACCGTCACTGAAATACCACAAATTACTTGCGTACAATAAAATCTTCGTCTCGCGTCTCATGCAAATAATTATACATGAGAAATACCAACAACTTCATTCTCCAAAACTCCTCTGTATACAGCTCGTCTATATCGAGCCATACCCATAAGGATTCCAAGACCTACAAATTCAGTAACTAAGTGACTTCCTCCGTAACTCATAAAAGGTATAGTTGTGCCTGTCACAGGTAGCAGTCCTATATTCATACCTACATGAATAATAAAATGGCTTATAAAAAGTATTGCAAGACCTATCCCAAAAAGCATTTCAAAATTTGACGCACCATGCACGGCATAGTAAAGAATTTTAAAAATAACAAAAGCAAAAAGCACAAAGAGAACACCTACACCTACAAAACCCCACTCCTCAGCAAAGGCAGCAAAAATAAAGTCAGTTTCGTATTCTGGAAGAAACTGTAGCTTACTTTGAGTACCATACCCAACACCCTTTCCAAGAAGCTGTCCTGATCCCACAGCAATCGTTGATTGATATGCATTGTATCCAGCACCTCGAATATCAGTTAAAGGATGAATAAAAGTCATAATTCTTGCCTTTTGATACGGCTTAAATACAAAAATCCACAAACAGGCGAAAGAAATGACTCCAAGCATAATAACCGTTATCAAATGTTTTTTTGAAATACCTGAAACAAAAACCATTCCGAACCAGACTGATAAAATAATAATCGCTGAACCAAAGTCAGGTTGCAAAAAAACAAGAGCGAATATGGTTCCAGCATACAAAGCTGAAACTAAAATGTGTCGCACATGTGCAATCTCAATATGTCTTCGGGTGAAATACTTGGCAAGAACAAGTATTACCACAAGTTTTGCAGGATCTGATGGCTGAAATGAAAACAGGCCAAAATCAAACCAACTTTGCGCACCCTTAACCACATTACCCAATACAAAAAGTACCAAAAGAATGGCGCAAGTGCTTATAAAAATAAACATAATTACACTCGTCTTTCGCAAAAACCTCCAGTCAATAACACTACATACAAAAAATAAAAAGACTGAGAGACTCAAAGAAAAGATCTGTTTTTCAAAAAAATAATTCTCACCAATAAAAGAGTTCATCGTCACAAGCCCTGCAACAGAAATAAGCATGACAGAAAAAAACAAAAGCCAGTCCATAGACCGCACAATACGGGAGAAAAAACCTGTTTCAGTAAGTCTTCCAAACATTACACTAGTATACAGAAAAATTAGCGAGACTCTATCAAAGGAATTATCTCTATGACAACTGGACCTTTTTTACAAATCTCATTCGCTATTGTTTTATATACTTCACCCAAATTCTCCGTAGTCGGAGCAATAAAAGCATATCCTTCTCCAGAAGAAATTCTTTGAAGAAAGGCTGTATTTACCTTATTTCCAAGTCCAATAGTAAAAACATCAACATCCTGTCGTTTAGAAGCGGCCGCTTCAAATTCGGCATATTTTTCTGGGTAAAATTCATCTTCAGGTTTTTGGGGATGCGTAGCAATCCCGTCAGTGAGGAGCACGATCACACGAGCTGAATCTTCAGTATGTCGAGTAGAAAATAATTCTTCTTTTGCACGTAATATACCATCACCAATGTTTGTGTTTTGCCCCCCCTGAAGCACAATAGAAATATTTTTAATCGCACCCTTGAGAGTTTCAAAATCAGAAGTTAGGGACATGTCAGGAGGATTAGTAGCTGTCGTGCCAAAAGAAACCAGACCAACCTTGTCATCAACACCTAACTCATCCACAAATAAAAGAGCAGAGTCCTTAACGTCAGTTAGGGGTTGTGGAGGATTTATCTTATCGTCATCCATACTTCCCGATCGATCAATAACAAGTATTGCATTCACTGGTCGCTTACAAAGACCTACATCTGCTTCAAAAGCTTCAGGCCATGTAAACACAATCGAAGACTCTGAATCTTTTGCGATGCGATCAATAAATGTTTTTGATGCACCCAAAGCATTTCCGTTTTCATCAGAGACAATAACAACAGCCTCAACATTTCGAATATCAGCAAGAGATTTATTTTCTAGCACAGCATCGATACGAGGACTACTTTCAGCCCGAGACAGTCGCGCATTTTTAACAGATATTTCTGGAACAACAGCAATTTGCTTTTGCCACACAAGAGGTTTCTTAAATTCAAATACCACTCTCGAGGGAGGTGCTGAGAGCACAAGATTTCCTTCAAAGACTGCAAATTTCTTATTAGGAAGTATTCGAACCGAACCTTGCTTTAGAATAAGAACCTTTCCCTTTTCATCAAAAACGGTAAAGGAATACTCTCCACGAGATACAAAGGATGTTGCGTTTGGATTTTGAATATAAGCAACAGCACTATAAACACCATCTGATACTCTAAAAATTCTCTGCCATAGTACAAGAGGATCAAGTGCTTCTGAAGCACAGATGAGGGCGCACGAGCCTCCACAGTCTACTCCGGTCTCATCACTATTTTCTTTTCTATCAAAACAGGTTGGTGGCTCATAATACCAAACAAGAAAAATTGACAGAACAATAGTGAACAATGTTCCTAAAACAATTGAAAGATATATAATTTTTCTACGAGTTGACCAAGATAACATAGTCTAAGTGTAGAACGAAAACTGTAATGAGAGAAGAGGGTTTATTTTATAAATAAAAAAACAGGGGGCTGACACCAATGTCAGCTCACCCTGTATTGCTTAAGATCACAATGAGTCTCAACGTCTTAGTTTCGATACGCCATACACATTTGTATTTTGTATCTACACAAAAACAGATCCTTCGAACTGTAATCCGTACAATCAAATACTTAGTTCTGGCGACTAGCTACTTTCGCCCCGAAGGACTATCATCGCCTCAACAGGTCTTAACTTCTGTGTTCGGAATGGGAACAGGTGTGACCCCTGCGACAAATCACCAGAACTAAACATTCGATATTCTGCCTACGTAGACAAGTTTGAAGACTACATACTGGGCCCGAGCGATTTTGATCGCTCGGGCAATGGAGCCCCCAGGACTCGAACCTGGAACCTCCCCTTTTGATCGGGGCGCTCTCCCAATTACAGCTAGGGCCCCAAGACTGAGAACGGGATGGTCCAGTATTTGTGTCGTTCTAGTATAACAGGACGATCATCGGTTTCAGCTTAAAAATCCAAAGAAGTCCTAGGCCCTCAGTGAACTTTTACTTAAACTTACTACCCTTGTCGGACGATTATACTAACCACGAAGTATCACACCAGATAACACCACCTCCGCGTTCCCAGTATGTAATCTTCAAACCCATCTTTCGATAGGGTGGTCTTTTAATTAATGTAAGTATATTTTCCGTGAATAATTTCACGAAACAGAACACAACTACCAAAGTCTTACCTTGGTACGATTTTCAAATTTCCTAATAGAATCGGCTCATTAGTACTTCACGGCTCAACACATTACTGTGCGTACACCTAAAGCCTATCAACGTGGTCATCTCCCACGGGCCTCAACGATTCCTAATCTTGGGGTCGGCTTCCCTCTTAGATGCTTTCAGAGGTTATCCAAACCCGACATAGCTACAGAGCGGTGCCACGGGCGTGACAGCTCTCAGACCAGAGGTCGGTTCAACTCGGTCCTCTCGTACTAGAGTCAAATCCCCTCAAGAATCAACGCCTGCAGTAGATAGGAGACCAACCTGTCTCACGCTTGTTACCACGCATTACTGCGTGCAATGGACTATAGCTTTTTCTATTTCTAGAATACTGACGTTTAGTCTCTACAAGTTCCTTCGATTTCTCTCAGGATTCT
>JBJOQC010000040.1:0-45162 GCA_046050145.1 Candidatus Parcubacteria bacterium
AGGAAGAGACAATTATCGAGACCGTGTGTTACCACAACCTTACTCCCAACTTCTTTGCGAAATTTCACTGGAAGCGAAATACGTTTCTTGTCGTCAATCGCATGAGTGTATTCGCCGATGAGCATAAGGCTTTTTCTCTTAAATTATCATTTACCACTCTTTCCCACTTAGATACCATTATATACCACTAGCTCACACAATGTGTATATACTTATCCACAACAAAACACGGCTAATCTCAAAGGTTTTTTAGAAGCTCGGAAATCGATATATCGAATGAATTTTTAGTGAAAATAATACTAGTCAGGCAAAACTAAAAACTTTTTTACATTTTGCCTTTTTATCTTTGATTTTCTTATGAAAGATCTATACTACATATAGATTTGAACAAACCTTTTCAGGGAGCAGAATATGAAATCATATCTTTGGATGTTTATTGCACTATCTGCTGTTGTTTCTGTGTTTTATCTCGGAATTCAACTGGAGAAAATTGCTGAAACAGGAAAAAAAAGTGTGGTGGAACTGCAACAAACCAAGAACATTCTCTGTGAACTTATTCTGTATCCAGAAAAAAATCGACACGTTGTACGAAACGTTGAAGATTGGGTAAGGAGAGCTCAAAGATAAAAACACCCCGATTGAGCTTTGCTCAATCGGGGGTGTTTTTCTAAATCCTATATATTAAATTCTATATTCTACTTTCTATTTCTGCCTTAGTGTTGGAAAAAGAATCACCTCTCGAATATTGTGGGTATCCGTAAGAAGCATTACTAAACGATCAATACCAACCCCCACTCCACCCGCAGGAGGCATTCCATACTCAAGCGCCTCAACGAATTCGTCATTCATCACCTGTGCCTCCTTGTCCCCTGCTTCTTTATTTTTTTCCTGACTTGTAAAACGTTGTGCCTGATCTATAGGATCATTCAATTCTGAAAAAGCTTTTACAATCTCAACCCCACCAACAACAAGCTGAAAAGCATCCACAATGCGAGGATTTTTCTCGTTCTTTTTTGCAAGAGGAAGATAGTCTATTGGATAATCAACCACAAATGTTGGCTGAATCAGTTTTGGACGACAAATCTTTTTGTACACAGAATCCATAATTGCATGAGCAGGTTCACCCGGAGCAACTCCGACACCCAACTGCTTTGCCTTGAGCTCCCACTCGGCACGATCTGCCTCTTCAGGATTAGGCACGAGAGCGTGTCGTTTCAAGAGATCAATATATGAAACAACCTGAATCTTTTTTGAAAAATCAATAACCTCACCCTTGAGCTCAAAACTTGTTTTTCCGTGAACCTTCTTAATTACTTTCTTCAAAAGTTTTTCAATAAAAACTCTTTGTTTTGTTGCATCACTCCAACTCTCGTAGTACTCAAGCATCGTAAACTCTGGATTGTGAGTTACATCAATACCTTCATTTCGAAAATTTCTACCAATTTCATATACCTTAGGAAAACCTCCGATCAAAAGTTGTTTAAGATACAACTCTGGTGCAATACGTAAATACAAATCAACATCAAGAGCATTGTGATGTGTCACAAATGGAAGCGCTGATGCACCACCTGCCTGATGTTGAAGCTGAGGTGTTTCAACTTCGAGGAATCCCCCATCTTCAAGAAAATTTCTTATTTCTTTTATGACAACTGAACGAGTTATAAAACGTTTTCGCACATCCTCATTCATCAATGTATCTAAATATCGTCTACGAAAACGCTCTTCAACATCCTGCAAACCATGCCACTTTTCAGGTAATGGACGAAGACTCTTTGAGAGCATGGTCCATGTTTTAACCTGAATACTTTTCTCACCTCGTTTTGTTATAAATAAAGAACCTGAGACTCCAACAATGTCTCCAATATCAACTGTTTCAACAAATAGATTAAAAATTGATTCTTCTACCTCTTCCTTTTTAAAAACTGCTTGAAGTTTTGCTGTACCATCAAATAAATCAAAAAAGACAAGCCCCCCTTGAGGTCTCATTGCCATAATTCTTCCTGTAAGATTGAGAACTTCTCCTTTTTCTGCCAAAACAGAAAAATCATCTACAATCTTTGAGAGTTCGTAGTCTTGCTTTGATGTTATAGGATAAGGATTGATACCTGCATCAATAAGCTTTTGAAGCTTTGCGAGCCGAACATCCCTTAATTCTTCGAGTGAAGCCATGGGTTTAGTTTACGGGAGGTCGTCAAACTATGCAATCTTCACAATCTTATATTTCATGACCCCTCCAGGAGTTTTGAAAGAAAAAGAATCTCCTTTCTTTTTTCCAAGCGCTGCTTCACCAAAAGGTGAACGGATAGAAATCTTTCCAGCTGACATATCAGCTTCTTCTGAGCCCACAAGAGTATATTCTTTACTTTCTTTTGAACCTTCTTTTTGAGCAGTAATTACAGAACCCACAGCAACCATATCAGTCTTATGAGAAGAAATAATTACAGCAGTTTTAAGAATCGCCTCGAGACGATTAATTCTGTCTTCGATATTTGCCTGCATATCACGAGCCTCATGGTATTCAGCATTTTCAGAGAGGTCACCTAGAGATTTTGCATACTCAAGTTGCTCCGCAACTTCTTTGCGTTTGTTATGTTTCAGATCTTCAAGTTCAGCAATTATCTGATCGTGTTTTTCTTGAGTTAAAAATTCTTTTTCTTCTGGCATAGTTATTGAAGTTAAAATTCAAATATTAGTTGACTATTCTACTTGATTGGAGGGATAAGTCAATCCTGACTTATCGTGTGTATTCAGGTGTATAGACACTCATCCATTCAAGAACCTGCCTCATAACCGAGGTTGCACCAATAAGATTGGTACGTGGTCCTTTTTCCATAATCAATGCAAATGCATATCGTGGATTTTCATACGGAAAAAATCCTGTAACCCATGAATTAACAAATTGTTTACGTGACCCAAGCTCTGCTGTCCCTGTCTTTGCTGCAACCGTGACATAAGGCAAATTGAGGCCTGAGGCAGATCCTTCGAGCACACCCTGTCTCATACCCTCTTTAACCACTGTAAACCATTCTGGATGTTCGGAGATAGGGAGAGTTATCACCTCATTTGATTCATCACCTGTCGGAACAAGAGTCGGTGTCACAAGATGTCCACCATTTGCAATAGCAGAGACTGCACGAACAGCCTGAACAGGAGTCACCTGAAAACCATACTGCCCAATTGAGGTATTGTACGTGTCACCAAGTCTCCATTCATCGCCATCAAACACTTTAGCTTTCCATTCTGGGTTAGGTATTGTACCTACCGCTTCTGTACCAATATCAATACCTGTCGTAGATCCAAAACCAAACATGCGCATATACTTTTCTATATTTGAAATACCTATACCTTTTTGATCTTCAAAACCACCTCCAACTTCATAAAAATACACATTTGAGGAGACGGCAAGAGCTCGTCTCATATCTACCAACCCATGAGCCTTCCAGTCAGTAAATACCGAGAAAACTCCAGGGACATAAGGGTTAGGAACTGAAATCGATCCTGTACTCAAAATCTGCTTCGTAGGACTAATAACACCCTCAGACAAAGCACCGAGCGCCACATATGGCTTCACGATAGATCCTGGCGTGTAGACGCCAGACGTAAGACGATTCAAAAAAGGATTTTGCTTGTTTGCTAAAAATTCTGAAATTGCTTTTTGATCTTTTCCTTGAGACATTACGTTTGGACTGTATTCTGGATAACTCGTCATCGCAAGAATAGTTCCATCAGTAATATCAATAATAATTCCAGCCCCTCCTTCAAAACCTGCACTGTGTGCCAAGTTAGAAATTTCTTCGTGCATCCTTTTTTCTACCCGAGTGTCAATAGATAATACGATGTCTTGACCTGCCTGAGGAGGTTCAATAACACTTTCAGAGGTAACTTTTCCAAGAGCATCAGTCTCAATAATCTTCAAACCATTTGTACCAGCAAGAACATGATCAAAGTTTTTTTCAATACCCTCAATCCCTGTAAATTCAGTACTGTAATAAAAACCTGAAGAATCTTTTGATGGATACTTCACATAACCAAGGATGTGAGCGAATCCAGGGTCTTCTATATATTTACGAAGAGAAAATTCGCTTGTCTCAGGATTTATATCATTCCAGACAAGTGCCGTACCTCGCCTGTCGAAAACTACTCCACGTTCTGCAAATACAAGTGTGTGACGAAGTCGATTATTTTCACTTCGTAAAGCAAAAGCTTCCCCGTCTTTTATTTGAAGTGCCCACAACTTTCCTGTAAAGACAAAAACGACTACTAAAAAAATAATACCCACAACACCTATAGCAAAAAGTGAAATAGGCTTTTCAATACGTCCTTCAAACTGGTCTTTATCAAATTGAGGAAGATTACTTGAATCCAAAAAAACTTCGTCAGGATAAATATCCTCTTGGAGTAGATTACGATTTCTTTTTCTAAAGAATCCAAACACACCTCTATTCTACGGAATAGTAGAGAGAGAGTAAACTATATGTATTTTTAAAAATTCCTATACAGACGCAATCGAGGTCGAATGATTTGCACGAGAGCAAATGTGACAAAAGAAAGAAAAAGAAAAGAAGAAAAGAAAGTCAAAAGTGTGTAAGAACTTCCATAAAGACCATCATAAAGGGCTGCCCAGACAATTCCTTCATAAAAAGATTCGTACACAAAAAATCCAAAAAGGACAAAGAAGGTAACAAGCCACCATGGACCGTATATACACAAAAAAGCTATCGCGCAGTGTAATAAAAATCGTGTCATTTTATTGCTTCTTCAAAGTAACCCAGCGAATGTTCTGTATATTTACTGGCACTTCAGCAAGAACATTTTGAAATGCATCTGTAGGGCGTGAATCTATCACTCGTGCCCGAGCAGTAACAAAACCTGTAGCTCCGGCTGTTACAAAAATATCTCCCTCAACAACAGAAGCCTCTCGAGGAACAACTATTTCGAAATCCCCTCCTCCTCTACCAACAAGATCTACCTGTACACCTGTACGTGAAATAAATGCAACGGTCTGTCTTTCTGGTGTTGAATAAAGCTCTACTTTTGATTGACTATCATACACATCTACCACAGTACCCAAAGCAACAACACCGTCTGCAAAAACCACATCCCCCACCCTCACACCTTCAGCCAAACCAATATCGATAATAATATTGTCATATGCAATACGTGGAGGGTGAGCAATAACTCCAGCAAGAATAGATCCTTCATCAGCACTTCCCCCAAGAGAAGACTTAAGTTCGGTGTATTCGTCATATAAAGCCTGGTAGGCAATTTCTTTTACAGTGGTCTGGGCAAGCAATTCTTTGAGAGCTTTATTTTCAAGAATGAGAGCTTCTTTTGAAGAGAAGAAACCTGTATTGAGAGAAGCTTCCGCATCTACCGCATTTCCAAAATTCCAAGCTTCCGAAAAAAGTTTAAACACAGCACTCGAAAAAAAAGTAGGTATAAAAAAAGAAATAAGCAATAAGACACCCACAAGAGCGCCTGCTTTTGAGATTTTTCTAAAAAAAACCCCACGGCCATGATTCCTACTTTTCAAGACGTAATTCATCTTCGTGAGCAATTAACACATCTTTATATTTTTCCATATCTTCAAGTATGATCCCCGTACCACGAGCCACAGCACCTAACGGATCTTGCGAAATATATACAGGAATTTTTATAAACTCTTCAAGAAGTGGCGCAAGTCCTTTTATGAGAGCACCTCCACCTGTGAGATAAATTCCTCTATGCATAATATCAGACAAAATCTCTGGAGGAGTTGTTTCAAGCACTTCACGAGCAGATTCAATAAGAGTATCTATTGAATGTGAAATAGCTTCACGAATATCAGCATCTGTAATCACCACTTCTCGAGGAAGTCCCGTGATAAGATCTCGTCCTTTTATTGTTGCTTCAAGAGGCTGTTCCTCAGGCATGACAGACCCAATAGCAATTTTTATATTTTCTGAAGTTTTTTCTCCAATTAAAATTTTGAACTCATTACGAATATAGGAAATAATGTCATTGTTCAGTCTATCTCCAGCAATCTTAATATTTTTTGATCGAACTACTCCACCCAAAGAGATAACCGCAATATCAGTGGTTCCTCCGCCAATATCAATAATCATAGAACCAACAGGGTCATGTATCGGAAGTCGTATTCCAATAGCGGCAGCCATTGGTTCCTCTACAATATGCACCTCACGCGCCCCCGCATTACGAGTAGCATCTCGTACCGCACGAATTTCAACGTTAGTAATTCCTGAAGGAACACCCACCACCACACGTGGTCCCAAAAACTTCTTTGATTCTTTTTGAGCTTTATTTAAAAGATATGAAATCATTTCTTCTGTTACTTCGAAATCTGAAATCACACCATCCACAATTGGACGAACAGGAACGATATGCTGAGGTGTACGTCCAAGCATTGCTTTCGCCTGACTCCCCACCGCAACCACCTGACCTGTCTTTTGATTTACAGCAACAACAGAAGGTTCGTTTATCACGATCCCCTTGCCTCGAACATATACAAGCGTATTGGCAGTTCCTAAATCAATTCCGATATCATTTGAGAGCCACGCAAAAAGCTTTTGTTTCCATGTAATAATTTTATCTTTCATCTCTCAAAGTATTTTCTATCCAGACAGACAAACCTTCACTAGAAATCATTTCCACCCCTCCTGTCGCCCGATTCTTTATTTCGAGCTTTGATTCAGCAACTAATTTATCACTCACAACAATTCGGTATGGCATACCCAATAAATCACTGTCTGCAAACTTTTCTCCTGCACGAAGACCTTCTCGATCGTCATAAAGCACTGACACTCCTTTTGAAATAAGATTTTGATATAGAGCCTCTGATTCCTTTACCGCCCCCTCTTTATCAGAAATTCGAACAAGGTGAATAGTATAAGGAGCAATACTTTCTGGCCATACAATTCCTTTGTCGTCTGAAAGAACCTCAACTACTGTTCCCACAAGACGCCCCGGACCTATTCCGTAACTTCCCATAATTACAGGGGCTTCCTCTCCTTTTTCATTTACGTATTTCAGTCCAAATGCATCAGAAAAACGAGTTCCGAGACTAAAAATATTTCCTACCTCAACTGACACTTTTTCAACCAATGAATCTTTGTCCACCCCAAGATCTGCAATCACTTCATCGGTATATACTTCTTTATTAACTGCAATACCCTTTTTCTCATCAACATAAATAGTGTCTTCTCCTGCAGAAGTAACTGTCTGAAATTCGTGAGAATATTTTGAAAACGAACCACCCGAAGCAAATGTCATATATGTCCCATCTCCCAAACCGACACGTTTGAAAATGTTGAGATAAGCCTGCTTCATTTTTTCATAGAAAGCATTGTGTTCAGCCTCATCCTTTGAAAAAGAATAAAGGTCTTTCATCAAAAATTCTCGTCCACGCATAAGACCGCTCTTTGCACGAGATTCGTTTCTGAATTTTGTTTGAATTTGATATGGATAGGCAGGCAAGTCTCGGTACGAACGAATGTGATCTTTCATAAGCTTCGTGAGAGGTTCTTCATGCGTAAAACCAAGTCCAAGCTCTGTATCGTTTTTGAGTTTTGTTTTAAACCAATTATCTACCACCTCATCACTCCATCGATTTGTCTTTTCCCATGTATCTTTTTCTTGAAGTGAAGTTAGAAGCATTTCTTGTCCACCAACTTTATTCATCTCATCACGAATAATGTCATTCACTTTATTGAGCACTCGTAGTCCTAATGGCAAATATACATATGCCCCCGCCATTTCTTTATGAATATATCCAGCACGAATCAGAAGTTCGGCATTTTTTGCCACTTCATCTTTCGGAGCTTCCTTGCGAGTTTTTGTGAAGAGTTGTGACTGTTTCATGAGCTTAATAGTATAGGAAAAAATACGCTCAAGCAATTACAAACTTGAAATACCCAATCTAAATTGCTAACTTTAAATAAGTTCGTACAAACCCTTAACATGAAAGAAGGTGATCTATGGTCCCGTTTGAATTTCGCGAAAGACCCTTGTAAAGAGAGCTGCTTGGTATGAGCGTTGAAAATGGAGTCTTGCTAATTCCTCAAGCATTCTTCACACCACTCAAACGAAGCAATGCACATCGCACAGCTCTACAGATCTTGTCCTATCTCCTTACCTTTCCATCTCTCGCAATAAAGTGCTTCCAAGAGAGTGGTCAAGAAATCACAGCTCAAGAAGTGAGCGACGGAATCCAAGCTCTTCGAGCAGAACTTGAACCTCTTGATCCACTCGAATTCGGACAAGAAGGTTGGCAACCGAGACAACTTCCGGCAATGGGTGCAATGCTCCCAGACAACATGCAAGGAAAAACCGCTGGAGAAATCACTCGCATGCGGAAAAAAGACTGACGGTCGCAACATCTCACATACAATTTCCCGCTCACAAGGCGGGAGTTTTATTTGACAAAAATATAAAAAAATATCACTATTGTTTTGGTAAATTAATCCCTATTCGTATGGATAGGTGTCGCACTTCTTGTAGAGGTTCGAAACAAGGTTTCATTTCTACCTTAACCAAAGAAATTGTTCTTACACAAGGAGGGTCGTATGACCACCCGAACAGGATCCATTGACACAGGACCGAACCTGGACAGACTTCGTCTCGCTCATAGCTTCAAGTTTACCCCTGAAGACTTTGGTCTTGAAATCAAATCTTTACCTCACAACGGCAGAATTCGACTCAGGTTTGAAATTTACGGGATTCGCGGAAGCGAAGCATGGCTTATTGTGGACAGCATGGGCTGGGAAGATGGATCTGGTGATTCATGGAACATAGAAGGTGTTATTGTGAAAGCTGAAGGAAAGGAAGTGAACTGGCCCTTCAAAGCCTACTACAACACCAAGAGCCGAAAAGGTCACATCGAGTTCGAAACAAAATAAATCAAAACCCCGAAGCGCAAGCTTCGGGGTTTTCTTTTTCTCTAAAAGCTATCAGCAAGAAGCTGAAAGCTAAAAAAGTTTTGCAATATCGTTATACGTCACCACCACCATCAAAAGAAGGAGGAGTAAAAATCCAATTCCATTCAATGTATTTGCTACCTTTGGAGAAATTGGTTTTCTTGTTACTGCTTCAATTGCCACGAACAAAAGTCGTCCCCCATCGAGTGCTGGAAAAGGAATAAGGTTGATAACTGCCAAGTTGATTGAAATAAGCGCTGTAAGAGAGATGAGGTACATAAAACCAAGCTCTGCTACCCCACCCACCAATCCTGCAATACCAACAGGACCAGACACTTGCGAGAAGTCACCTTGTCCACGAAAAGCATCAAAGAAAAACATTGAGAGACCTACTATCGTTTCTAATATGATATTTCCTGTAGTTGTAACTCCTTGAGCAATAGCCTTAAAGAAAGGCAGTTTGAGAGTACCTACAGTGTCAATCGAAACACCAATAGCTGGCTTGCCAGAGACAACACCCTCGAGTGGAATCACCTCAACACTTCGGAGAGTCTCACCACGCTTGAGTTCAAGTACTACCTTTTTATCACCATGCTCTGAAATAAATTCACTAAATGCTTCTGGTTCTAAGATAGTGAGACTGTGCGCACCTGAAGTTACAGAAGCTATTGTGTCACCCGACTCTACCCCAGCAAGTGCCGCAGGAGAATCCGCAACTGTTGCAATTACAACTAAACTTCTGTCATGAACATACTCTTCTGGATAATCTCCTGCAGGTACGGGAAAACCAAAAACGAAACCGAGTGTTATCAAAAGCCATGCAAATAAAATATTGAAAATAATACCCGCAGACAAGACAAGTGCCTGAATCCGCTTTGGTTTATTCACAAAACTTCGAGTACTATCAGGACCTGCAAGTGACTCTTCATCTGGATTTTCACCAAAAATCTTAACGTATCCACCAATTGGTATAAGGTTTATTGACCATCTCGTCTCCCCTCTCATCCATGAAAAAATCCTTGGTGGAAAGCCAATCGCAAATTCATCAACCCTAATGCCATTTTTCTTTGCAGTAATGTAATGTCCAAACTCGTGAACAAATACGAGAATCGAGAGAATTATAAGAAAAATTATTATGGACATTTATTTTTATATATTACTACAATAAAACTTGAAAACTTGGATATTTATATACAGTTCGAGGCGCGAGCGAGGCTTGCGATAAAACTGTAGTAAACCTACAGTGCCTGAGCAAACGAGCGAAGCAACAAAGAAATGTAATAAATATGCAAGTTTTAATTTACCCCATTATCTCTTTATCCTTCTTTTCGAAGAGGGTTTCCAAGTTTTTATTTGCCTCATCAACAATCTTTTGAGTCTCAGCCTTGAAACGAAACTTTTCATCTTCACTCATTCCACCTTCTTTCTCTTTTTTATCAATATCAGAGATTACCTTATCTCGCTCAAGACGAACTGATTTGCGAGCCTCTTCAAGTTTTGCTTTTGCAACCTTAACCAAGTCAGCTCGTCGCTCTGTTGTAAGCTCAGGAAAAATAACTCGAAGACCCTTATCGTCAACAGTTACTGAAAGACCCAAATTTGATGTTGTGATCGCCTTTTCAACAGCTTTTGCCTGTGACATATCCCATGGAGTAATACGAACTGAACGAGCATCTTCCACAGTCACACTTCCTATCTGATTAATAGACATTAGAGATCCATATGATTCAACTTTTACAATATCCAAAACAGCAGGACTTGCCTTTCCTGTTCGAAGACTGCCAAACTCTCTCTTGAGCCACTCTTCTACTTCTTTTATTTGTGTTTTAAAGGATGTGAAATTGTATACCATATGATTTTTTACTAATATAGCTCATTGTATCAAAAAAGACCCTTATCTCAAATCTATTTAATATACAGAGCATAATTACTTGACAATATTTTTATATATGCTAATATTAATACAGATCGAATGTACCTCCTATCTCAGGTTGGCCTCCCCCGACCCAACCTGAGAACTCGCCACTGGCACACCCCCGACGGTGCCAGTGGTTTTTTTATACACACTATTTTGGACAAGTAAGTGCTACATGCTCAAGTACAAGTTTTAATGAAGATCCTTGAGAAAATAAAAACTTTTTTAACTCTAAAACTTCACCTAAAAAATGAGAACTTTCTTTTACTAAGCCTTCCCCTTTAAGATAGCCTTCCAATGAATCTAAGAAAATAATCCCTCTATTTTTATCTTTTAGATCAATAATTTCTTTAATATACAAAATACGTTTAGAGATATTAGCTTTTACAAAACTTTGAATTTCTTTTTTATCCACACTCTCTTTTGAAAGGTTCACTATCACCAATCGAGATTTTAGTGTCGGTAAAAGAATATCTGCTGTTTTTGTAAGTATAAAAAAGTGAGTCCCTTCTGTTGGCTCTTCAAAAATCTTAAGTAAAGCATTCTGAGCTTCTCGATTTATAAAGTTGCATGAAATAATAAAAATCTTTTTTCCTGAAAAAGATCGTGCCTGTTGGTTTTCTTTGAGCTTGCGACTCTCCTCTATTGAGAATGTATCATGAGACTGATACCAAAAATCTGGATTACCAATCGTTTCAATACCTAAACTTTCTTTTAAAAAATCTTTCAATTCAAGTGCCGTGCTGGCATTGTCGCCCTCTATGCAGTACGCATGGTGCAGATTATTGATATCTATAAGTTTCTTAAGACTCATTGCTTACCATTATCTCTTCTCAAAACTTTTTTGGCAAAAAAATACCCCCTCTGTTAGAGGGGGTATGATCCCGGAGGATCACGAGTGCGGCAGAAAGGCCGCTGGCACCTTCACTCCACAATGGAGTGTCGCGGCCCTGCTTTCGCCTGGCCGAGGTTCGCCCACAGCAAGTGGCTGAGGGTGGTGGCGCAGTCGCGCTTCAAGTCGATGGCGGGCGTCGCAGTAGCGATGACGCCGATGCCGGTGTTGTCGAGCAGGCCGATGTTGTTGTGCTTATCAAGAATGAACACACGAGCCACGGGCGGGCCGAGGTCGATACTGCGACCGTTGCCGCCGAAGTTGCCCAGGGAAAGCGCCGGTTCGTTGAACGTGGCGCCGTCCTGATCGATGCTGATGCTGTTGTCGGCGAGTTGAGGGAAGCTGGAAGCTTCCACGGGCGGGCCGAGACTCAGCACGGAAAAGGTAGCGATGAGCATGAGAACGAAAATTCGTCGCATGAACAAGTCTCCTTGAGTGAGAAAGAACCGAACAAAGTATTTTGTCAGATGTCTCTTTTACATTGTTATTACCGCTTAGGTATTACTGGATCACCTCCTTTACGAGGCGATACATAACAGTGCCTTCACACACTACGAGTGTGCAAAGTAAGACGAACTGAAACATCAAAACACTTCTGATGAGAAGTTATCACATTATAATTTTAATGTCAAGTCAAGTGTGGATAAGCTACTTTTCTCAACAATATTCTACCTCTTTGAAATAACTGATTTTTTATATGTATCCAAATGTTCGAGTGCAATACCAGTCCCCTTCACTACACAATAAAAAGGATCCTTTGCGAGCTGAGCTTTCACACCTGTACGACGGAGCACGAGCTCAGGAAGATTTCTAAGCTGTGAAGTTCCCCCTGTCATGATTATTCCTCGATCAATAATGTCAGATGCGAGCTCTGGTGGAGTTTCTTGAAGTACATCCTTAATAGCTTTTATCATTTCACGAAGTTCTTTTGTAATAGCTTTTACAACCTCATTTGTTTTGAGTTCAATTGAGCGAGGAAGTCCAGTCACAAAATCTCTCCCTTTTACAATCATAGAAAGTTCGTCTTCAATAGGGATCGCTGAACCTATTTTCATTTTTATATCCTCAGATGTTTTATCGCCAATCGCTAAGTTAAATGTTTTTTTAATATAGTCAGCAATTGCATAATCAATTTTATTCCCCGCAACCTTTACTGATTTTGAAGACACTATTCCTCCAAGCGAAATCACAGCAACATCAGTGGTTCCTCCCCCAATATCAACCACCATATGTCCTGCCGCTTCTTGAATAGGAATACCCGCACCAATTGCCGCGAGAATTGGCTCCTTCACCACATATGCATTTCGCGCCCCTGCTTTTATGGCAGCTTCTATCACCGCACGACGCTCAGTAGATGTAATACCAGCGGGTACCGAAACCAATACATCAGGCTTCCAAAAACTCCATTTACCAAGAGCTTTTTCCATAAAATACCGGAGCATTGCTTCTGTCACCCGATAGTCTGCAATCACCCCATCTTTCATTGGACGATACGCAATAATATGTTCGGGAGTGCGTCCAATCATTTGTTTTGCTTCAACACCAATTGCCAAAATTTTATTGTCCTCCTCAGACACAGCTACAACAGAAGGCTCACAGAGAACCACACCTTTTCCAGGAACAAATACAAGTGTATTTGCAGTACCCAAATCAATACCAAGCTTTTTAGAAAACCATGCCATGTGTGCACTTATAGTACGCCTTACAAAAAGGTTTTACAATTTCTAATCTTCTCTTTTAAAGTTTTAAATTTGTACTTTGAACTTACATAGCATATATGCTATACTTTTTTAACTACAATTTTAAACATATATATGGAAACAATAGATAAAAAACTGGCGCAGATTGGAAAGTTTATTAGTGAACTTCGTGAAGAGCGTGGACTTACCCAAAGCGAGCTCGCAGAAAAAATAGGCACCACACAGAGCGCTATTGCTCGTATCGAAAAAGGTGAGCAAAACATCTCCACAGAAATGCTTGCAAAGATAAGTGGAGCTCTTCAACGTGATGTAGTTCAAATTGGAAATAAATCTTTAAACTTTAAAATTGAAGGTGGAAGAAAACTTTCTGGTTCCATTGAAGTAAAAAGCTCAAAGAATGCCGCTGTTGCACTTCTCTGTGCTTCCCTTTTGAATAAAGGAAAAACTATTCTTAAAAATATGCCTCGTATTGAAGAGGTGGCTCGTATTATCGAAGTACTCCAAAGTATCAACGTAAAAGTAAAATGGGTTGGAAACGATATTGAAATAGAAGCTCATAGTATTGATCTTAAAAATCTCGACATAGAAGCGGCAATAAAAACTCGAAGTATTATCATGTTTATTGGTCCGCTTATTCATCACGCAAAACAGTTTAGCCTTCCTCAAGCTGGTGGATGCAAACTCGGCTCTCGTACAGTACGCCCTCACTTTTTCGCCCTTGAAAAGTTTGGTGTTGATATAGAAACCCTTACTAAGCAGTACAAAATTAAAAGCACAAAACTTACACCAGCTGAAGTGGTCCTCTATGAATCTGGAGATACCGTAACAGAAAACGCCCTCATGGCAGCGGCCCTTATTCCTGGTAAAACAGTTATTAAGTTTGCTTCAGCGAATTACCAAGTACAGGACGTATGCTTTTTTCTTCAAAAACTTGGGGTGGTGATAGAAGGAATCGGCACAACTACACTTACTGTAACCGGTGTTAAAGAAATAAATACAACAGTTACATATTTCTTAAGTGAAGATCCTATTGAAGCAATGTTTCTCATCGCAACAGCTATCCTTACAAAATCAGCAATCACCATTACTCGTTGCCCCATCAACTTTCTTGAAATAGAACTTTTGAAACTCGAGAAGATGGGTTTCAAATATAAAATACTCAAAGAGTATAAATCACGTAATGGAGAAACAAATCTTGTAGACATAAAAACACAACCCTCAAAGCTTATCGCTCTTGAAGAAAAAATTGAGTGCCGACCATATCCAGGATTAAATATCGATAACCTTCCTTTCTTTGCTGTTATCGCAACACAAGCAGAAGGACAAACATTTATTCATGATTGGGTTTATGAAAAACGAGCAATCTACTATAAAGACCTTGATAAGCTCGGAGCTGATACCATTCTCGCTGATCCACACCGCTTCTATGTAAACGGTCCGACAAAACTAAAAGCAGCAGAAGCAATTTGCCCACCAGCGCTTCGTCCTGCGGCAATCCTCCTTATAGGCATGCTTGGAGCAGAAGGAACTTCAAAACTTCGCAATGTCTACAGTATCAACCGTGGATACGAAGATTTAGCAAATCGACTCAATGCAATTGGTGCAAAAATAGAGCTTTTACACGAATAAAAAAAGTCTTACTAAAAAATTAGAACACGCACTATCATGAGGTCAAGTTGAAGTTTGTTTGATTCTTTGCAAATATACTCTATATATGAAAACAACAAAACGCATTTTTTGGGTTGCTGTGATATTAATACTTGGTCTTTTCGCCTACTCTTTCCTGGGAGCAAAGGGATCTATCGTAATCACAAGTCCTCTCGATCAAACCATAGTCTATCTTGATAATGTTTCTTACCGAACAATTAAGAAAGACTCTCCTCTTTCTATTCGTATTGACGCCGGAGTTCATACTATTATCACTTCTCGAGATGGTTATTTCCCATGGACAAAAGATGTTGAGGTTGTAGAAGGAGAGACTATTACCCTCTCACCTTTCATGCTTCCTTCAAATCCTTCAGGAGAAATTATTACTGGAGCTGATCCTGAACATGACAAAATTGTGTCTCTCGTAAAAAAGGCCCCGCTCCCTGTTCGCGAATCACGAAAAAGAAGTGACTCTGGAAATGTTGAGATCTGGGTTGCAGGAAATACTATCTACGCAAACTGGATTGGAAAGAAGGAAGAAGTTCCTGTTTATTTCTGTCTTGCAGGACAAGATCCATGTGATACCACTATTGAAATATTTCGAGCAGAATCAGTTGAAAACCTCGACTTCTACGCAAACCGAGAAGATGTACTCATATTTTCTGCAGGAAATGGCGTAATGGCAATCGAAATGGATGGACGAGGAGATATCAAAAACTCTCAACCTCTCTATCTTGGTACACGTCCACACTTCTTTAAACAAGACGCCTCAACACTCTACGTTCTTGACGGAGAAACTCTCGCTCAAATTGCAATCTAAGAAATCTCGGCAGGCATGAACATAATCACTGCCATACCCATAGCAAAAGGTATCACTATTGATTACCTTTCATATTTCACAACAGAAACTGTTTCTACAGGTTCACTTATAAAAGTACCTGTACGTAACAGAAATATATACGCCCTTGCAGTTTCTTGCCAAGACGCAACCTCTCTCAAGAGCGAGATCAGGCAAGCAGATTTTGCATTACGAAAAATAGAAAAAATTCCAGGCCGACAATGTCTTTCACCTCATTTTATACAAGCTGTTTTTAAACTAGCGGACTATTACGCCACAACACCTGGATCTGTACTTCACTCTTCTATCCCTCAAGCAATCCTTGATTCTATAGAAAAAACAAAAGAGATAGAGATAACAACACACAAAAAGAAATCTCCTGAAAAGCTCATACTTCAAACAGATGATGAGAGCCGTATTAGTGCATACCGAAGTCTCATCAGAGAAGAGTTCGCAAAAAAGTCTTCTGTATTTATGTGTGTACCAACAATTGAAGATGCTTTGTATCTTGAAGAAGAGTTGAGTAAGGGTGTTGAAAAATATACTTTTGTTCTTGGAAGCTTCCTTTCAAAAGAGAAAACTATTCGGGCTTGGAATACTGTCATTGAAGAAAAACATCCTGTTTTCATTATTGCAACGGGACAATTTCTTTCTGTACCTCGTAATGATATTGGTTTATTTATTATTGAAAAAGAGAGTTCTCCTTTTTATAAAACACTAAAACGACCTTTTCTTAATATAAAAAAAGTAGCAGAGGAAGTGGCAGAAGCGTACGGCTCACGAATTCTTTTTGGTGACACCATCACAAGTATTGAAACAATGTGGCGACATAACCAAGGAGTAATTAGTGAGATATCACCAGTCAAACTTCGCAGTATAAGAAAAGCAAAACATATCCTTATCGATAGAAAAATTTCTCTAGAAGAAAAACATGATGAGACACGTAAAGAATCTCTCAAAAAAGGGCTGTCCGAAGAAGCTCTAAATCTTATTACTCACTCACGTGAAAACAATGAACGGGTTTTTGTGTTTTGTAATAAAAAAGGACTGTCAAGCTCAGTATATTGTGGAGATTGTGGTCTCCAGGTAACCTGCAGACAATGCATGGCTCCAGTAAGTCTCCATGAGCGTAATAATTCAAATAGATTTATTTGTTATAAATGTGGAACTTCACGAGATGCAGGAGAGCGATGTACTCGATGTGATAGTTGGAATTTAAGTAGTTATGGATTTGGAATAGAAAAAATACGGAGAGAAATTGAAACCCATTTTCCTTCAAATACGATTATACAGATAGACAGCGAAACAATTAAAACTCGAAAAAAGGCTCTTGATGCTATACAAAGTTTTTACAATACTCCTGGAAGCATCCTTCTTGGAACAGATATGGCACTCCATTATCTTCACCAGCCTTTTGAAAATAGCATTATTACAAGTATTGATTATATGTTCGGTATGCCTGATTTTAAAATACACGAAAGAGCACTTGGAACACTTCACAGTATTTCATCACTTTCACAAAAATTTTGCCTTATACAAACACGAATTATCAATCAACCACTCTTTTCATATATTCAATCTGGAAACATAAGTGACTTTTACAGAGAAGAAACTGCCGAAAGAAAAAAATGGGGCTACCCACCCTTTTCTGTCTTTATAAAAATAAGTATATCTGGTGATAAAAAGAGTAATGAACTACTCTTAGAACCTATTCAAAAACTTGTAAGTCCTTATGAAAGTGACATTTTCACCTCTCTTTTTTCTGATACAAAAGGAAAATCTGTCACAAACCTTCTTATGCGTATTCCCCAAGAAAAATGGCCTGATGCACGCATCGTAGAAATAATAAAAAATATACCCCCTCACATAACAGTTAAGGTTGACCCCGAACATATCCTCTAGTTGCAAGACAATCCATGCATAAGTATAGTTTAGATGTGACCGATATAGTCCAAAGAGAACATCCAGCACTTCGAGCAGAGGCAGAAGCAGTTAAGCTTCAAGACATACAGAGCGAGAAAATTCAAAGTATCATTTCTCGCATGAAAAAGGCCTTAAGTGAGCAAGAAGATGGAGTAGCTATAGCAGCCCCTCAGATCGGAGAAAAGCTTCGTATATTCGTCGTTTCAGGCAAGGTGTGGCACATACTCAAAAATGACAAAAAAGAAAACTCTACTGAGAAGAAAATCGAACTTCCAGATGATGTGTATATAAATCCAACAATAACTAAACTTTCTAAAAAAAGAAGGAAGATGGAAGAGGGGTGTCTTTCTGTACGCTGGTTGTATGGCAAAGTATCACGATCAGAGAAAACGACAGTTACAGCTTACAACGAAAAAGGTGAAGAATTTACTCGTGGAGGATCCGGACTTCTTGCTCAAATATTTCAACATGAAATCGATCATCTCGACGGCATTCTTTTTATAGACAAAGCAGAAGATCTCGAAGAGGTTCCACCTGAGAAACATGAGTAATATTTCATTCGCATTTTTTGGTACAGACCACTTTGCAGTGTGTGTACTCAACCAATTAGAAAAAGATGGCCTTATGCCAAAGGTTATTATTGCTGTACCTGACAAGCCTCAGGGTAAAAAACAGACTGTTATTGAGGCTCCGACAAAGATATGGGCTAAAGAAAGAAATATTGAAGTACTTCAACCAGAAAAACTCAACACTGAATTCGTAAATGTCTTATCACAAAATTCATACGAGGTATTTATTGTCGCTTCATATGGCAAGATAATCCCTCAAACAATTCTTGATATTCCAAAAAGAAAAACACTCAACATCCACCCATCTCTCCTTCCTCAATATCGAGGTTCTTCTCCTCTTGAAAATGCAATTCTTCACAGCACAAAAACAGGAGTAAGTGTGATGCGTCTTGATGACAAAATGGATCACGGACCAATACTCGCCCAAAAAGAATGTGACTTTGTACTCCCTGTTCAAAGAAATATACTCGAAGAACGTCTTGCAGAAGAAGGAGGAAAACTACTTGGAGAGATTTTAGAAGCGTGGATTAGTGGAACACTACCTGAGAGAGAACAAAACCATTCGCAAGCAAGCTATACTGAAAAAATTAAAAAAGAAGATGGTCTTTTGGATCTTTCAAAACCATTTCAATCATACAAAAAAATACTTGCCTACTACGGATGGCCAGGAACTTATTTTTTTTCAGATAAAAATAATAAAAAAATTCGAGTACTTGTTACGGAAGCTGATTTTACCAATGAAAAGCTCTTAATCAAAAAAGTAAAACCTGAAGGTAAAAAAGAAATGTCCTATGAAGATTTTCTTCGAGGGTAGTTACAATTTTTCTTCTAGGCGCTCGTTTAAAGTGTTCACAGCAGATGTAAGATCTTCAGCAACAACAATAGCTTGATGCATAAGATACAAAACTCCTGTAATCGCTGCTGCTGATACAAGTACTATCGCAGATAAAACTGGATGAACTTGTTTTTTATATTGAGGCATATTATTTATTTTTTCTTCGAAATGGATACGTTGCACCCTTAAGAATTGCCTTGACTAAGGCACCACCTCTTCGTACCAGACCTGCACGCTTTTTATTATGAGAAGAAATAGAACGAGCAATTTCATCCTTCACATCATCAAGCGCTGCGTTGAGAGAATCTTTTTCTGAGACAGCATACACATATTTACCAGCAATATGTAAATTCATTTCAGCCTTAAACACATCACCTGTCTTATGGTGCATTGTTGTTTTACCAACCTCAACATCACACATGGCACTTGAATCATTCGGCTCAACATACTTTTCAAGAAGATCGATCTTCTTTTGAACATACTCGCGAATTGAATCTGTTAATTCTATATTCGTCGCTTTTATGTTTGTTTTTATCATATGTATATTATACCCCAACGAATACAAAGCGTTCCACCTTTGATTCCACGGGGCAAGTCAAAAAACAACTAATTTTTTTCTATGTCAATCGCAATAATTTTTGAAGGAGAATGGTGACCACTTATAATACGCACCTTACCTACTACAACACCAAAATGTCGAGCAATCAAAAGAAGAATTCTTTTATTTGCCATATTTCGCTCAGCTTTTTCTTTTACAGCAATTTTAAAATGGTCTTCACTCTCTTTTTCAAAAGTCTCTTTTTTAGATCCCGGCTCAACCCTAATCTTTATATACATAGACCAAGTATATATTAGGATTAATGAGTTAAGTATGTCAAAATACAATAAAAAATTGCTTTGTCAAAAATAGAGCTTTATACTAGATGAGTCGCAAAGATATCTAACTACAACAAATAGAACCTTAGACTCATTAACCTCCAAGAGTCGACATGCAAAAAATTTTTGCACGCATGGAATATCTCTATCATGTATTTTATTTTTGCTTCGAAGAGTTATCTAACTCGACGAGCGGACTTCTTTAACACTAATATTAAATATATGTTTACTACAACATTCTCTTTCAAGAAAATATCGAATCTATTTATTGGAGCGACAGTTCTTGTGGCAGCTCTAACTTTAATGCTTATACCTGCAATTGCAGATGCAGCACTAAATCGTCAATTAGAAATTGGTATGTCAGGAACTGATGTTTCTGAACTCCAAATCTTTCTTGCGCGAGACAACACAATTTACCCACAAGGACTTGTAACTGGATATTTTGGATCTCTTACTAAGTCAGCAGTTTCAAATTTCCAAGCTCGTAATGGTATAGCAACAGTTGGTCGTGTCGGCCCTGTAACACTTTCAGCGATAAATGCTCAGATGGGTAACAGTGCTTTCGACAGAAACGCCCCAATGATTAACTCAGTTAATATTGGTACCACAAACACAAGCGCTACAGTAAGTTGGAACACAACTGAAAATGCTGCCGGAATTGTTTATTACAGCCAATTCCCTCTTGTTCTTACAGAAGCTTCAGCAAACACACCTGTAAATGTATCTGGATCAAGCTTCCTTACAAATAGTGATATACGATCTTCACATTCAGGGACAATAACAAACTTACAATCAAGCACTAATTACAACTATGTAATCTATTCAAGAGACGCTTCAGGTAATGAAAGTATTACATGGCCAGCTCTCTTCAGAACTCAAAACTAACTTATAAATCATGTTAGGAACTATTGCAGTTATATTAATTATTCTTTGGTTACTAGGTATTGTTACCTCTTACACTATCGGAGGATTTATACATATTCTTCTGGTAATAGCGATTATCATGATACTTGTCCGATTAATACGAGGCGAAAGAGTACTCTAGTAATCTACAACAAAAAAACACCCGTAAGGGTGTTTTTTTTGTTTAAATTTTACTTTATAAGTACTTTGCTCCGGTGGTAGGACCTTCGACCCTTACAGGGTCAGTACCCCAATTGGATATTTTTTTTCGTAAACTCAAAAATATCTCAATCGGGCTTCGAGTCCTAACGCAAGAGAAATTGTTCTCTTGCTCCACATGGAGCATACTTAAAAACGCTTCGCATTTTATAAGTACTTTGCTCCGGTGGTAGGACTCGAACCTACAACCCCCTCGTTACATCAACCCTTCTATTTCTAAAAGGAATGGACTATATCATCATCCCGAAGGATGTGAGGCGCTTCCCCTAAATCATTTTTGAATGATCGGGTACTCCTCGCGGATAGTCTCTGAACCTTCTCTTACTTAAAAGTGAGAGCTTGGCTGCTGATTGCCCTTTCCAAAAATTGGATGAGGGTTTCCAGTCAATTCACCTCATTTTTCAACTCAAATTACTTTGAGAAGCTGCAACAACTTACAGCGAGACGCTCTACCATTGAGCTACACCGGAGCAAAATACTCATATATTTAAACCTCAAAGAACGAGTTTTATGATAGCAAACCAAGGCTTGAATGCCAAGACATATTTTAGTAATTAGACCAAAAACTAAAGACCGTAAAATTACACAGATTCCGAAATAAAATCAGATATTTTTTTTAAAATTTCCCCCCTACCCTCTTTTGTTTTTGCTGAACAGAGAATCATTTCAGCTGCAGGCATAAGTTCTGATATTTTTTTTATTTGAGTACTTCTCTCACTCTGATTTAATGCATCTGCCTTATTAAGAAGTATGAGTGCATCCTGACCACGCTCCCGAAGTAACCGGAGAGTCTCTTCATCCATAACACTTGGTCCAACTCTTATATCGAGCACGAGAATCACCTTTCTTTTAAAAACATCCTCGAGTAAATACCACTGGAGCATTCCTGCAATTTGATCTCTTTCCTCAGGAGACATTTGAGCGAAGCCGTACCCAGGCAAATCTACACAATAAAAAGCATTGTTAATAAGAAAAAAGTTAATTTCTTTTGTTTTCCCTGGTTTTTTGCCAGATTTTACCAAGTCTTTTTTATTAAGAATACAGTTAATAAGACTGGACTTACCGACATTTGAACGTCCCATAAAAGCTATTTGAGGCTTTTCTTCATAGAGAATATCATCTGTTCCTCGAATCCCCTTTTTAAATTCAGCACTTGTAATTTTCATTAGTTTCGATACTACAGGAAATACTTTATATTGTCATATATCTCTTGCTAAAAAGCTCAAGGAGACTATAGTAAGTATAGAATTTTAGTCCTCATAAAGGAGAAAGTATGATTGAAGAAAAAATCTTAAAAGATGCCACATTGTGCCTACTGGTCAAGAATGGTGAAGTCTGCCTGCCGATCAAAAAACATAAGATTGGGGCAGGATGTCGTATGGGCTATGGTGGTGGTATCGAAGAAGGAGAAACGCCAACAACAGGTGCATTACGAGAACTTCGTGAAGAATGTGGCGTAGAAGCTTTGGAGAGTAATCTTCAAAAGATTGCTCTGTGTCATTTTCGTAATCAGACACTACAAGGAGAAATTTTTGTATGCACTGTTCATGTTTTTCTTGTAAGTAAGTGGGTAGGCACACCGAGCGAGACAGATGAAATGGGTAAACCTCAGTGGTTTCCAATAGAGAGCCTTCCACTTGAAAAGCTCATGCTTGCTGATCCATACTGGCTCCCACAAGTACTTAAGGGAGAAAAAATTGAAGTTTGGGCAGGCTATGGACCTCATCAGAAAATACTTATTGGTGAAGTTATTGTTAAGTCTTTGACCTCGTGAACCACCCCGCACCGGCAGGGTGGTTTTTTGTTATAATAGATAGATGAATCTTTCTCAACAAAAATGCATTCCATGTGAAGGAGGTATGCCACCCCTCACACAAGAACAAGCAAAAATTCACCTTGAGCAAATACCTCAATGGAAATTAAAAGAAAACAACATAGAGAGAAATTTTGTATTTAAAAATTTTATGGAAGCAATGGAATTCATAAATAAAGTTGCGCAGATTGCAGAAAAAGAAGGACACCATCCTGACATCACTATTTCATATAACAAAGTCCACATTTCTCTTACAACTCACGCAATCAGTGGACTATCTGTAAATGATTTTATTATTGCTTCAAAAATAAACACTCTATAATTTGACAAATTATTTAAAATAGGTTATCATAAAAAAGTACTGATCTTTCAAACCTTAGGAGAAAGTCATGTCTAGACATGCAGCTGGCGGAAAAATTACAGCATCGCACACCACAATCATTGATGAGGCTGAGAAAATAATTGCCACTGCTCAAACACTGAGTGAAGTGAGTAAAATATCACTTGGTATCATCAAACAAATAGGTTCAGGCAAAAGAAAGATAATTTTTTCTGAAATACCTGCAGGTTTTTTAATTCGAGTACGAGGCAGTGTTACAATGCAAGAATTACGAGTTTTCAGTTCTGATAAAGCAAAAACTCGAGAAGCCCTTTTTCGAGCGTTCTGGATACGATAATAAGCCAGTGCAACATTGTGTAAGTTGTGCTGGTTTTTTTATTAAAGAATCCCGCGCACGAAGTGCGCGGGATTTGTTCAGAATTTTTTTCTCAATACCACACCCCACTGTGAAGCACCTCCCGCTCGATCAACTTCACTCACATTAAGAGGAGTAACGACTCGCAAACTCAAGTTCCACGGAAGCTCGTGATGAAGCACTGGAATAGTGTGATGTTTCCAGATCACCATCCCATCCTTGTAGAACGGATACCTGCCCCTCCGTGCACCCAAATGCAGGATCCTCGAATCTGAGTAGAGAAAATCTTCCACAGCCCAACTTGAGAATCTCTTTCCTGGACTCTCATCAAAAGAAAATTCTTCTTCACAACACCCACCACCCTGATTCTCCTGAAGAAGATGTTCCAAACTTCGTTCAGGAAAATCAGGTTGCTCCTTCTCCTTTTCAAACTCTTTTTGTTTCTCAACGTCACGTCTGATCTCCTCAAATTCGAGGAGACGATTCACAAAATGATCTGCTTCACTCCGAGAAAAAGTCTGCGACACACAACCAGATAAGGCCAGAGTGGCCACAACACAAGACATGAACTTCTTCATAGCTAGAGTCCTTCTAAACTATGCCCCATAAGTCTGCCCCCAAGGAATCTTGGAGTGAAACAGACCTATTCCAAGAACTATGCTAGCCTATAACACATAGTTTGACAATTAGTTTATAGTTTGCTATACTTCTTGCTGTCAAAATGTGTGTCTATCTAAAGAGTAAAAGGAGGTTGAGTTTTACTTCAATAGACGTCGTTTTGAAGTATTATTCATCTCACATATCTTACCGTGAATACAGGAACAATTAAGTCAAAGAAAGAAAAAGGTTTTGGTTTCATCGCTCGCGAAGGAGAATCAAAGGATCTTTTCTTTCATGCAAATGAAGTTGTTGGTACTACGTTTGATGCTCTTCGCGAAGGCGATGCAGTAGAATTCGAAGTTGCCGAGAACGAAAAAGGACTTTACGCTACGAAAGTTTCAAAGGCGTAATCTCTCTTTGTAGAACACCCCCAGACGGGGGTGTTTTATTTTGTGATATTGTACATATTGGTATGAAAAAAAGACTCGATATTATACTTACCGAAAAAAACCTCGTGAAAAGCAGAAGTCAGGCTGCTGACCTTATTAAGCGTGGAAAAGTAACTGTAGACACGAAAGTCGTCACGAAACCAAGCTTGCTTATTTCACCTGAGGCAGTTACTTCTTTGGATACAAGCGAGCAGTTTGTAAGTAGAGGTGGAATAAAACTTTCACACGCTCTTAAGGAATTTAATGTATCAATAAAAAATAAAACCTGTATCGATATTGGATCTTCAACTGGTGGTTTTACGGAATGTCTCCTCAAAAATGAAGCTTTCAAAGTATATGCAGTTGATGTAGGTAAAGATCAGTTTGACCCACACCTTAAAGAAGACCCTCGAGTTATTCTCATGGAACAAACTGATATAAGAAAAGCAAGTATTCCAGAAAAAGTAGATTGTATTGTGATTGATGTTTCTTTTATATCACTCACACACATACTTCCAGTACTTGCTCCCCTCCTTAAAGAAAAGACAGATATCGTATGTCTCATCAAACCTCAATTTGAGGTGGGACGTGATCGTATTCCAAAAAACGGAGTAGTGACAAATGAAAATGATAGAAAGGAAGTTGTTGAACATATTAAAAAGACAGGAGAAAGTCTTGGGTTCGTTCACAAACAAACAATTGAATCTCCTATCCTCGGAGGTGATGGAAATAAGGAATTCTTTATTTATTTTGCTACTATATAAAATATGAAACGTACATACCTTATTTTTATTTTCGTATTTGCAATAGCTGTTCTTTATATAATTAACGGACAAGGAGGAGCGACCTTCAAACTTTTCTACTACAACGAACTCGAAGATCGTGAACTTAACAATGGAGAAATAGCCTGCGATACAAGAGCAGTAATGCCAGTAATTCGTGATGAGAAAAAAGACATGAGTATAGAATATGTCATAAAAACTCTTATCGAGGGTACCCTTACTCCTGAAGAAAAAATTGCAGGGTTCGATACAGAATTTCCAAATCAAAATTTTACCCTCCTCAACACAGAACTAAAAAATGATGTACTGAAACTTACTTTTAGTGAAGTTCCTGGTTTTACATCAGGCGGATCATGTCGAGTAGGATTACTCCGTGCACAAATAGAAAAAACAGCTCTTCAGTTTGAAAATGTTAAGGAAGTTATCATACTTCCTGAAGAGATCTTACAACCCTAAGACCTTAGCCACACAAGAGCTTCTTCTGAAGTTTTAAAAGATTCAAGAGGTGTTGCTACACCTGAGTAGGCAGTCAAAGCATCTTTTGCTGCAAATATAAAAGGATTTGCACCAATAAGTGCTATTTTTGAAGTATATGGTTCGTCATGCCTTAAAAGAGCAGCTAGTAATCCAAAAGCCTCAGGCTTGTACTCTTTAAGATTTGAAACATCAACAAGTACTGGAATAGGTTGTCTAAGCTTCTCATACAAACTATGGATAGTACCTTTTGTTGTTTCTACCCAGATAGTAAATTCATTCACATCTTCTTCCGTAATAATAGAACCGATCGAAAGATATACCGTGTCATCTTGTATGCGTGTGGTGAATTTCATATTCACAACTATACCAAACATTTGAAATAAAGGTGTGTATAATTAAAAGATAAAGGTCGTTTTATATATAAAAATCATACATGTTTAAACATAAATTCAACCTCACAACACTCGCATGGTTGCTTGTTGTGATAGGAGCTATAAACTGGGGTATCTTGGGACTTTCTGCACTTTTTGGAAAACTAGATGTGAATGTAGTTGCAATGATTCTTGAAGGCTCAAGTACTCTCGAAGCTATTGTCTACGTTCTTGTTGGTATTGCTGGTATTAAAGTTCTTTTTGATGGATGCAATTGCGACAAGTGCCGAGTTTAATACAGCCCTAAAATAAAACCACCCCTTTTGAGGGGTGGTTTTATTTTTTATAAACCTTAGACGCAACGAAACCTTTTTGAGGAGACCATGAAGATGCATACCCTTTTATATGTTTTGTTTTAGCGTCATAAATTTCATAATAATTTTTACTTATTTTTAAAACAATAATATCTTTTGGGTGAGAAATAATCTTTTCAGATTTTAAACAAGCCTCTTTAATAGACCACAGTATTGTTGCCTCTATGTTACGATTATCAATTTTTTTATAACGAATTACATCTTCTATCTCTCGAGCTTCAAGAAATGCCTTAAGAAAACTCTTTCTAAAGTTCCTAACCTTTTCAACATGAACACCCAGAGACCCTTCTAGGTTAGTTTGAGCAATACCACCAATAGCAATATTTCTTACATGTGAAAAAGATATATTTGTCTGTTGTTCTTCTCGAATATACTTACCTTTTAAAATTCTATAGATAGGAGTACCCGAATCTCTTTCAGAAATATCAATCATATTCCAAGGAATATTTCTATTTCGATTCTTTTTAAAATAAAGCTGGATTGCCTTTTTAGTTGCAATACGTTCTGTAAACCACATATACGCCCTCGCTTTATTTGAAAAGGAAGTATAAATTATTTGCTCTCGTGATGTTAAATACAAAGCAACATCACCACGAGTAATTTTTCTTTTTTGAGGAAGAGAAACAATAAATGACATATTTTATAGAGGTCTTAAAAACAAAAAAATCTGTGTTCTACACAGATTTCGATGTCAACAATATATATAATTTATTTTATTATGTCAAATATATTTTCCCCCTTCTTCTTTGTATCCAAAAGGTTTCAATTGTACTGCAATCCCTATTGCTAGAGCGATAATCACTAGATTTTTTATAATATACTGACCTTCAAGAGTTGGAACTAAGAAACTTTGCCATGCAATTTGAGGAAGAAGTATGAGTGGCATACAGGTTGTAATCATGTGTGGCACAAGAAGTAGAATTGCAAAACGTTCACAACGAGGAATTAAGAAACAAATACCAATAAGCATCTCCCACACACCAAGAAAGATAATGAATTGACCAAAACTAATAAAAGGAAGGGTTTTCTCTAGAAGGTCTGAGACAATTGGATTTGCCGGACTTACATCAATAAGCTTTAAAATACCGAACCAAAAAAAGACAATGAAAAGTGCAAGACGTGAATAAGGAATAAATATCTTTTTTGCTGTCGATATAATTGAATTATCTATTTTTTGAAGCATGTACTAAGTATATAACACACATACACCTACTTATCCTTAAACTCATACACACCCTGCCAATTCTCTGGCGGATTTTCTTTGTATTTTTTACAACGTTCAAGATAAAGAGATATAGGCTGATCAGATGGATTATCTTTATAGATAGATTCAAAAATCTCTTGAGCTTTTCCAAATTCACCTCTCGTATACAAGTCTCGAGCCTTTTTCCAATCTTCTAAGAGAGTATTTGTATCCAAAATATCAAAAATCCTTCGAGGTTCTTTTTTACCCTTCACAAGTACTAAATCCAAATCACGAAATATAAAATCTTTTGAGACAACCCCTTTTGTTACCGACTCAGACACGAGACAAGGGGCACCGTACTGTTTTGTAATCCCTTCAAGGCGTGACGCAAAATTTACCTCATCACCCATCACAGTATAATTGAATCTCTTCGATGACCCCATATTTCCTACAACCACCCTTCCCTTATTAAGCCCGATTCCAATATGAAGCTCTGGCCAGCCTCTTTTTATCCAGTCCACATTAAGCTCAATTAGTTTCTGCTTCATACGAAGAGCTGCTTTGCATGCCCTATCCGCCTGCTTCTCGTCAGTAAGTGGAGCACCCCAAAAAGCCATAACAGCGTCTCCTATATATTTATCCACCACACCACCCTCTTCCATCACTATGTCTGTCATAGCAGTTAAGTACTCATTAAGAAGTGCTGTTAACTCTTTTGGAGACAGCGCTTCAGAGATTGTGGTAAAGCCTCTAATATCTGAAAACAAAATAGTCATTTCTCGCTCTTCTCCACCCAAGGAGACTTTAGAAGGGTCTTTAATCAAGTCGTCAATAACATCAGGAGTAAGATAGTACTGAAAAACCTTTCGAATAAAACGTTTCTCTTTTGATTCAAATACATACTGAAACAGCACGAGAACAATGAAAGAGAGTATGTACGAAAGTTCAAGATACAAAACAGGAACAACAATCTTGTACGAAAACAGCACAAGACTTGTTCCTAAAATTAAAAGAATAGAAAACGCGAGACCTCCCACAAAAAACAAAAGATGCTTAGAGACATACACAAGAGCCATCGCACAAAAAGCTACAATAAAAATTAGAAAGGTACCTACCATAAAAGAAACTTCTTTAAAAAAATTACCTTCGATAATCGTATGTAATGCATTCGCATGAAATTCAACCCCGGACATTCTTCCAAAAGGAGTGGGTACAAAATCCTGAAGACTTGGTGCTGTTGCACCCACAAACACATAAGCATCTACAAATAATCTTTCAGGCACCTTACCCTGAAGCACATCAATAAGGGGTAAGGTAACAAAGGTTTTTTCAGGCCCTCTATAATCAATACGAACACTTTGTGCAATATCTTCAACAACACGGTCAGCACTCGCAAAAGCAAATACTGGGTACGAACCAACAACTAAAGGTGTTTTGCGCATTACCCCATCTGAATCAGGGAATACATTCACAGCTCCTACGCTACTATTTTGTTGTGATAACACAGAAATTGGCTGTACTGTAACAAGTCCTTGTTTATTAAGCTCAACAGGGAAAACAACTGGGACTTTACTTACTTCAAGTTTTTGAGCAAAAAGCACATCATCAGACACTCCATATCGAGAGGTCTCAGAGAAATTAATATCGAAAGCAACACCTTTCGCTTGCTGCAATTTTTGAAGTAGATCGCCAAAGACTTCACGTCGCCACGGCCATTGTCCAAGTTCCGCAATACTTCGATCATCTATAGCAACAATAATAATATTTTGAGTAGGATTTTCTCTGATTAAAAATCGATCAATTATTTTTTCTTCAAATGTATCGAAAAAAGAAAAATAATATACTAGACCGACACAGACAACACAGCACAACGTAAGAAAGAATGAATGTAAAAATCTCTTATTCATTATGAGTTTATGGTTTTCCTGTTATAAAACCATCTTGGTTAGGATTTTCCTCAAATACTGAAGCGCTCCTATCGAGAACTTTAATTGCTTTTGCAGATGTAGAAACAGTATTTGAAATATCTATCACAGAAATATCATATATTCCTGGAGGGATATTTACTTGAGTAATATCAAACTGAATTTTTGAATCACTTACAACACTAAATTTTGGAACTGTTTGCTTACCCACAACAACAGCCTGAGCCTTGAGAAAACCTCGACCTGTAAGAGTTACCAGAAAGCTATTTTGAGTAAAAGGTACTTCAGTAGGTAATACAGAAATAAGCGATAGTGTTGAAACTGGAGCAGAAGTAGGTGCGACAGTAACAGGCGCTACTACTGGTTTTTCAACTTGAGGGACTTGTTTGACTGTAAGTTTTTGAGGTGTAGAAGTAGAAACTTGATCTTCAAAAATAAAATCGGGATTATTTTTTAAAAACCAATCTGTTGCTTCGTTTTTAGTAATTTTACTTTTAACAGCTCTTCCACTTGCCACAACAACCTTCTCTCCAGCAGCTACAATAATCTCTGTATCGAGAATAATGTCATTTGTTTTTTCGTCTTTTTGCCAGACAACAACTTCTCCTTCAGTAACCATAAGTAATGTTACGTTATACAAGAAAGAAACACCGAAAGAAGTACCCCGGACAGCAGCTCTCACATTTCCTGTTTCGATTTCATAGAACTCCCCTTTTTCCAAAAGTTTTTGTGTTCGTGCCCAAAGCTTACCTCCCTCAAGCACAAAAATACTTCCTTCTTTTGAGACCTCTTTTATTAAAAGAGAGCTCGAGGGATCTACATATGTAGTATGCCCTCCCTCAATAAGAGCTGTACCTGTCTTGTCTGTTTTAACAACATCTCCAGAAGAAATAGGTTCTACTTTACTAATAACACTTTCTTTTTCTTCTGATATTACAAATACACCAGACTGAAGAGGGTTTACCTGTTGTAAAACAACCTCTTTTTCTTTAAAAGATGTAGAAATAAAAACTATAGCGAGACCTGCAATAATAAAACCCAAGAGTACTTTTTTCATACACCTACTCTACCACAAACTTATTCCAAAGTAAGATGCTCATCTTCGAGAGAAAAATCTCCAATACGAGTACGACGAAGAGATTTTATTGTTGCAGGAACATTAAGGCGACGGCCAATTTCTTCTGCAAGTGAACGAATATAAGTACCACTTCCAACATCAAATACTACTTTGAGAACAGCCTTATTTCCTTCTGTATGATATTCAATAAGCTCAGCAGATCTTACCTCCATCGGTTTTATAGGAGTTTCAAAAATTTCACCTTTACGAGCTCGCTTATAAAGAGGAGTACCTTTTACCTTAATAGCAGAATAGGCTGGGACAGGAAGTTCTAAGACCCCACGGAGTGTCTGTACCACATGCTGAACATCAAGAAGAGCCACTTCAACAGAACTTTCTTGAATAATATTTCCTGTAATATCACCACTATCTGTCGAGGTACCAAGGAGAATTTCTGCACTGTATGTCTTTGGTAATTTTAAAAATTGAGTTAGTTTCTTTGTCGCATCTTCTAATGCAATAATCATGAGACCTGTCGCAAGAGGATCGAGAGTTCCTGCATGCCCCATTTTTTTAATACCAAGCTTAATACGAAGTTTTCGTATCACATCAAATGATGTTATACCTTGGGGTTTATCAACTAAAATAATTCCCTCTTCTTTCATATAATTTTAAAATTCAAGATGTCGAACCAAAAATGAGACAGCTCGAGAGAGAGTGCCTTTTTTATTTTGAGGTTTAGATGTAGAAGATATATTTTGAGGAGGATTAAAATATCGTTCAGCGTGTATGGTTTGAACCGAAACTTCATGGGGAGTATTCACTTGTTTTGCAATACGTATCTTCTCGTCCTTACGAGCCTTTTCAACCACAGAATGACGAGTACGATGGGTTATTTTTTGAGTTTTACCTGCCATTACATCATCCACATTCAAGTGTTCAAACTCAAGCTTTTCATCATACACCTCACCATCAATACTCAAAGAAATGCTATCGAACATCTCTAAAATAGAATCAACCTCCTTCTGAAGACGAGGAAATTTATGGTTTTTTATGTCTTTTTGGTCTTGATTTGCTTGCATTGATCCTTTCTAATTTCGAGCAGAATAATATCATTATTAAAAGATAATGTCAATAAAATTGAGGTATGAAAAAAGGCGCTCTCCATAGAGCGCCTTTTGATTTTTTTGAGTAGATTACTCCACTCTTAACATCCATTATCACCCCTTGGAGAAGTGCCTGCCATAGCAACACACGATGGCGTGCTTAGCCGGCGCAAAAGCCTGTACTTGTCAAGCGCTGAAAGGATCTTTTGAGTGACATCATCAGCTTCAAATTCTGCATTGATGTCATAGACCGTCCATCCAACCGCTCTGAAGGCATCCAAAATTGCAGGGGATTCCCGATGATAGAACTGAAACCGTTCCCAAATCGCACGTGGAGTGTCGTCTGGCCGATTACGTTTCAATGCACGTTCCATTGCCTTACCATCCGGCAAAACCAAATGAAAAACAACCACATCACCACTCTCATCCCGTTCAGAGAGAAGATCGTTCAGCATCAAGAACTGGGGGTGATTTCGAGGAAATCCCTCGAGAATTCGAGGTCTTCCATAATCAAGGTGACGGACAGTGTCAAGCACAAGAGGTTCAACAACATCATCGGACAAAGGCTTGCCACTACGAATTGTTCCACCATGAACCGCATCGAATTGCGGATCTGATCCGCACCTTTCTCGACATAAATCTCCTGAACCAATAAGCCGGTGACCCAACCGCATGGCAAGTGCCTTGCCTTGAGTCCCCTTACCGCATCCTTGAATGCCCTCCAACAAAATCGTCACTGGTGATTCCATGCAACACCTCCCTGAAAAAAGGTTAGAGAAAAATTTCAATTAAAAAAACGAAGAACAAAGCCAGAGCATATATTATCGCATATATGCTATTTTTTCAAGCTGTTAGGTTTTAACTATCGGCTTATAAAAAGCGTGTCCTTGTGGACACACTTTTTTCCTAACACCTGAAAGCTAATAGCTATTAGCTTACTAGGTTCTTTCCTGTCATAACCTTTGGTTTTTTTATACCCAACAATGCAAGAATTGTTGGTGCAATATCAGCAAGGGTTCCATTGTCTGAAGTAAATTTATAATCCTTATGAGTCAAGATTGCAGGCACTGGATTTGTTGTATGAGCAGTGTGTTTATTACCAGTTTCCAAATCAAAGTTTACTTCTGCATTTCCATGATCTGCCGTTATAAAAGCAACACCTCCCGCTCGTTCAACAATCTCAATAACTCTTCGAAGCTGTGTATCCACCTCTTCAATCGCTTCAATAATAGCTGGCACATTTGCAGTGTGTCCCACCATGTCAGCATTGGCGAAGTTTATAAAAATAAAATCAATACCCATATTTACATACTCGATCGCTTTTTCTGCAATAGCTTCTGCGCGCATCTTAGGCGCCATGTCATGAGTAGGCACATCTTTGCGACTCGCCAAAAGTTCATGTATTTCTCCTGGGTATGGTTTCTCAACTCCCCCATTTAAAAAGTATGTAGCATGAGGAAACTTTTCTGTTTCTGCAATATGAGCCTGTGTCATCCCTGCCTCTGAAACTTCTTTCGCAATCGTCGTATCTATTGCAACAGGTGGAAATGCCACAAGACATTTAAACTCTGGACTATATTCTGTAAGCGTCACAAAGCAGACATTATTTTTATTCACTTTTTCAAGAATCTTTTGTGTAAGCTGTCGCGCTCTATCTGCACGGAAGTTGAAGAAAAATACACCATCATTGTCTTCTATAGCACATCCTCGTCCGTCTATCGTATGACAAACCAAAGGCTCTAGATGCTCATCGAGCTTTCCTTCTTTATATAAAGAGTCAACAAATTTTGAAGGCTCAATGGTGCACACATTTCCTTTACACTCAAAAAGAGCTTGCTCAACTTTTGAAACTCTATCCCAATTATTATCTCTATCCATTGCATAGAAACGTCCTGAAACTGTCGCGATAAAACCTACCTTAATTTCTTTCAATACATCTTCCAGCTCTTTTAAATATTTAGAAGCACTTTGTGGAGCTGTGTCTCGCCCGTCAGTAAAAACATGGACAGCGATTCTTTTTACCCCAGCTTTTTCTCCAGCTCGAAGAAATGCAAAAAGGTGCTCACTATGACTATGTACTCCACCTCCACCTAAAAGCCCTTGAACATGAAGAACGGAATTGTGTTTTTTTACATGATCAAAAAGTGCCTGAAAAGCAGGATTCTTTTCATACTCTCCAGTTTTAATAGACTTACCAATACGTACAAGTTCGGTATCTGCAGGTTTTCCCGCTCCAATTGTTGTATGTCCCACTTCACTGTTACCCATTTGTCCTTCAGGGAGACCTACAGCAAGACCAGATGCTTCAAGAAGTGTGTGAGAATAGGTCTTCCAGAGATAATTAAAAAAAGGAGTTTTTGCTTGTGCAATTGCATTATGTACAACATCTTCTCGATAACCCCACCCATCAAGAACAATTAACACAACTGGTTTTTTTGATTTCATAGAAGAAAATTGTAACATGTAGCATATAACTTGTAACCTCAAAAATAAACAGGACGACTTAGGTAAATTTTATTTATCCTCTTAAGTTTTGGGTAGCAAAATTTTGAAGGACTTATAAAAAGACTTTGGGGCAATAAAAAAACCGCTGAAATTCAGCAGCTTCACGGACCCTCTCCGTGTGAGTATTATTCAAATTTTACCTAAACAACAGTGCGTGGCTTCGGAAATCTTTCACCTCATCTCGCCACCTCAAGTCAAACCGATGGCGAGATACACAGAGATGAGGAATGAATCCTCTTACCAAACCATCAGCATACTTCTTGATAGCGACCGATTTGTAGGCAACAACCATCTCGTTTGGTCCAAAAACATCGATAAAGTGTTTGATTCCCATCCCTTGGATTGCCTCTAGATCCTGCAATCCGAGACAGCGCTCAAGAAGACCTAAGCTCTTAAGGGCGTAGACATAATCTGACCCCCGCAAGGTTGGACTACTAAGCGCACGGTGATGTTGCCACTTTTCAAAATTCGAGCATTGAAATTCATCTGGACCTGTACGCTGAAGTTCTGGAAATGCGGGTTCCATCTCAATCGGAAAAATAGGAAGAAGCACACGATCAACACGAACAATATCAGATTGTGCAAGAATATTGCCCATAATAACCTCCTAAAAGAACTTGAAACCTGTTTAATTACAAGTTTTTCCGGAATCTGGCGGAAACAGTTGCATTTCTATTTTGCTTTTTAAAGTATAACATATTTAAATTAAAAGTCAATAATAAAATACCCTGAAACACTCCCAATCAAAAGCCCAGTTTCGCTTCGCGAAACTGGGTTTTTGATTTTCCTAACAGCTAAAACCTAAAAGCTTCTAGCTGATCTTAAACGCTTTCTTTCCCGGAAACACAGCCTTCTTTCCAAGCTCCTCTTCTATTCTCAAAAGCTGGTTATACTTCGCTGTACGCTCTGAACGGCAGAGAGATCCTGTCTTGATTTGTCCTGCTCCGAGACCTACCACAAAGTCTGCAATCGTCGCATCCTCTGTTTCTCCTGATCGGTGAGATACGACAGAAGTAAATCCTGCCTTTCGTGCCATAGTGATCGCATCAATTGTTTCTGATACTGTTCCAATTTGATTGAGCTTAATCAAAATTGAATTACCTGACTTTTCATTAATTCCCTTTTCAAGTCTCTTAATATTTGTAACGAACAAATCGTCTCCGACAATTTGAATTTTATTTCCAAGCTTTTCAGTCATCAGTTTATAGCCAGCCCAGTCATCTTCATGGAGACCATCTTCGATTGAAAGGATTGGATACTTCTCTACCCACCTTGCATACAAATCAACCATTTCTGCGCTCGTCAAAGTTCGGTTTTCACTTGCTAAATGATACATACCATCTTTATAAAGCTCACTTGCAGCCGCATCGATTGCTATTCCCATATCCTTTCCTGCTGTATATCCAGCCTTAGCAATCGCCTCAAGGATCACTTCAAGAGCATTTTCATTTGCACCCAGACTTGGAGCAAAACCTCCCTCGTCACCTACTGATGTAGAAAATCCTTTATCATGAAGAATCTTTTTAAGAGCGTGAAAAACTTCTGCACCCATGCGAAGTGCTTCTTTAAAACTCTTTGCGCCTGCTGGCATAATCATAAACTCCTGAAGGTCGGTAGACTTCTCTGCATGCTTTCCGCCGTTTAAAATGTTCATCATCGGCACTGGCAAAGACATATCTTTTGTCTTTGAAACTTCTTTGAAGTATTTGTAGAGGGGCTTCTTTTTTGAAATTGCAGTAGCTTTGGCAAACGCAAGAGAGATACCAAGAATTGCATTTGCACCGAGCTTTCCTTTATTTTCTGTTCCATCAAGCTCAATCATTGTGCGATCAATAGAGCGCTGATCGAATTCTTTTCCTTTAAGAGCCTTAAGGAGAGTAGTGTTTACATTCTTAACAGCCTTAAGAACCCCTTTACCTCCGTAGCGCTTTGGATCAGCATCTCGAAGCTCTACAGCCTCGTGACTTCCTGTAGAAGCACCTGATGGCACTCCAGCACGGCCAAAAGAGCCATCACTTAAAGCGACATCAACCTCAACTGTTGGATTACCTCGAGAGTCAAGAATTTCGCGCGCGTTGATATTTTTTATTTTTGCCATATATGAAAAATTGCCTTAATAACAGAAGGCAATTGTATCATTATAAAGTTTATATAATCAAGATTTTAGAGAGATGTTTGTTTTACCTCAGTTTTTCCTACTTCGTCAGTGACTATTCTTACTGTCTGGTGTTTTTCAGAAACCTTATGATGTTGTGTAAAGATTATCTTTTTAGCGCCCTCAGGATCAGCGACATGGTGAATAAAAAATTCCTTACTATCTTCTGAAGCTGTCTGAACATGAATATCACCAAAATTAAAGAAGGTGGCAATGATCCCCTTCACCTCAACAGACACGTCCTGTATTTTGTCGAAACGAATATTCGAAACACTTCGATGAAAGATCCTCTTCTGGTCAATATCGATAATACGCTTATCTGTCACATACCAGACATCGAGATAATAATTGGTCCACTGTATGAAAAAAGAAACCCATAGTCCCAATACCCACAAGATATATACAAAAAGTGAAAGATATAAAAAAGAACCTGTAAGTGAAATGTGAAGTGTCTCTGGTAAAAGACGACTATTCCAGACTAGGTATGCACAGATAGGAAGCAGGGCACCTCCCACAAAAGCAATTGTTGCAGGCAAAAATACAAACCAGTGTTTGCGCACCTCGAGCAATACTTTTTCTCCCGGATCAAGATTAAGAGCTTTTACCATAGTATTTTATATGAGAATAATACAAAGCACCGCTAAACAAAAAAGACTTAGAGAAACAATGAAATAAGTAATTTCTGCACGAATAATCAGGCGACTTTTCATACCGTAGGTTCTCCAGTGATATACAAGAATACAACTTAAAACTGCGTATATCAAAAACACAAAACCAAGAACATACCAGAGTGCCTTTGGACTTTGCACGAAACCAATAAAGCGTTCAGGGCTAAAAAAATCACTTATCAACTGAAGAAATTCCATGTATCTATTATACCAACAATTAACATCCAGTAGAAATGAAAAATCCCCACGGTTTCGTATACACAAAACCGTGGGGATTTTAAAATTCTCATTTTTCATACTACACAGGTTGCCTGAGCATCATCTGACGCAGATGAGTTTCAAGCAAACGCCGATGTTTCACCGAATGACCATCAATACCCACATTCGAAAGCGCCCGAATCAGATCAGATGTCTTGCAAGCTCCATCTGGAAACTGCTGAAGAAGATTCTTCGCAGCTATTAGATACGGATCCTCACGTTCAGTAGTCATGCGAAACCCCTTTAAGATATGAAATAACATGTTAAAACGCCAGAGTCAATAATAGGACATTTTTAGATAAAAGTCAATATTATCCACAGATATTTAAGGAAGTTTATACGAGCCTATACTAAGCCTTTTTATAGACAAAGCTATTCCACAAGAACCTAATTTTTGTGCCAACATGTGCGCGAGAGATCTAACGTATGTACCACTAGAACATTCCACAGTAAATAAAGAAATGCTGTAAATTTCTTTATTTTGAAGTGCCAGTGTCCAACCTTTACATATTTCCTCTTGTCTAAAATCACCCGCAACAGCACTCACCCCGCCCACAATATATTCTTTTAAATCCTTTTGAGATATTTGTTTACTTCCTTCATATGTAAGATTAAAAATTTCAATTTCTTTTGTTGGAATATCTATTTCATCTAAAGCTCCCTCTCTGGCCCATGCAAATAAAGGTTTACCTTGTACAGGTTTTGATGAATAGACCGGATACACCTGTGTTCTTTTTCCTAAAAACAAAGGGAGCGTAGCTTGAATATCTTTTTCTTGAGGAATATTTTTTGATTGAGAAATAACCAAACCTAGGGAATCGTATGTATCAGTTTCAAAACCCCAGAGAATTTCAAAGCTATATGTTTTCGGAAGAGAGATGAATTCATCCTTCTTATGTACATCTTCTCCCGTAAGAAAAATGAGAAGTCCTTCTGCCAAAGGATCGAGACGTCCAGCATATGTAACAGAAACATCCTTACCTAATCCATGTAAGTCCTTAAAATGTTTTAGACATTCAAGTGGTGTTTCTCCTCTTTTTTTGTATACAGTAGCAATCGCCATTTCCTTGTTCTTAAAGGGTTATTTCGCTACAATGTCATAATTATGGTGAAAAAACAAACGAACGAAACTTCAGGAATAAGCACAGAAAGCTACAAAGGTGTACGCGACTTCTATCCTGAAGACATGCGTGTTCAAAAATATATATTTGAAAAGATGAGAGAGGTTACAGAAAGTTTTGGATATGAAGAATACAATGCTTCAATCCTTGAACCAGCAGAACTCTACGAAGCAAAAAGTGGAGAAGAAATTGTAAACGAACAAACATATACCTTTACTGATAGAGGTGGAAGAAAAGTAACTCTTCGTCCAGAAATGACTCCAACTGTTGCTCGTATGATCGCAAGTAGAAGTAAGAGCATGGCACTCCCCGCTCGTTGGTACGCAATACCAAACCTCTTCCGCTACGAACAACCTCAAAAAGGGCGTCTGCGAGAACATTTTCAGCTTAATGTGGATATTTTTGGAACTGAGGGAGTTGAAGCTGATATAGAAATCATATCTCTTGCGTCAACACTCATGAGTAGTTTTGGTGCAAAGAATAGTGACTACGTAATAAAAGTAAACAATAGAAAAGTCGTTGAAGCTTTATATAAACACTACGGAGTAAGCGAAGAAGATTCTTACAAACTTTCAAAACTGATTGATAAGAAAAACAAAATAAGCCCTGAGACTTTTGATAAGGGTATTGAACTTATCCTCAAAGAAAAATCTGCTGAATTTAAAGCAGTCCTTTCTTCAAATAAAGAAATTATTCAGACTGTTGGCGAAACACACGAAGGGGTGATTGAGCTCGCAAAAGTAGTAGAGAGTCTTAATGCGCTCGGTATTTCAAATGTTATTTTTGACCAGACTCTGATGCGTGGTTTTGACTACTACACAGGAATCATCTTTGAAATATTTGATACGAACCCAGATAATATGCGATCTCTGTTTGGTGGAGGCAGATTTGATGACCTTACAACCCTCTTTGGTGGAAAAAAGATTCCTGCTGTTGGTTTTGGTGCAGGTGATGTGACCCTTAAAGACTTTCTTGAACTACACAACCTTCTTCCTGTGTTCAATACGAGAGCTCACGTATATATCGCAAGACCTGACAAGACTCCAGTACTTGAGGCTATGAAAATAGCGTCTCTTTTACGAAAAGAAGGTCTTGAAACAATAGTAGAACTTGAAGATAAAAAAATCGGTGATCAAATCAAACGTGCCGAAAAAGCTGGAGTATCTCATGTATTGTTTGTAGGAGAAGAAGAAATCAAAACCCAAATATTTTCTCTTAAAAACCTTTCTTCAAAAGAAGAAGTCAAAAAGACACTTTCCGAAATCAAGGAGTACATACTTAGTAAATAACTAGATATTTTTCTATGCGAAAAATTGTTTTTGATATTGAAACAAAAAATACATTCCAAGAGGTTGGATCAACCGAGTCTACAGCATTAGACATATCACTTGTAGGGGTGTATGACTCAAAAACTGATTCATATTCTTCATATCTTGAAAATGAACTAGGAAAACTCTGGCCCCTCCTTGAGAGTGCAGACATGATTATTGGATACAATTCTCTCCATTTCGATCTACCTCTTCTCAATAAGTATTATCATGGCGACCTCTCTCGCATAAAGCATATTGACCTACTTAAAGAAATACGAGACTCGGTAGGAAGAAGAATGAAACTTGATCAAGTGGCCGAAGGAACTCTCGGCCTCAAAAAATCTGGCCATGGACTGCAAGCAATCACCTGGTGGCGACAAGGCGAAATAGAAAAAATTCGTAAATACTGTCTCGATGACGTAAAGCTTACAAAAGAACTTTACGAATACGCCCTCAAAAACAAATCTCTCAAATTTAAAGAAGGGCCTTCTATTCTCGATATCAAACTCGATCCTTCAAACTGGGAAAAAGTTGAAGATAGTGGACTCACCTTTTCACTTCCTTTTTAAAGGAAAATAACTATACAAATAGCGAGAAGTACACGATACCAGATAAAAACCTTCAAAGTTCTGTATTTTAGAAATGTTACCAAAAAATGAATAGCGAGAAGTCCTACCGCAAAAGAAGCAATTGACCCTGCAATAACAGAAAGCAAAGATACTGATATAGAACCTGCTTCATATGTAAGAATACTCTTTACAAAAGCTCCAAAAATAACAGGAACAGAAAGTAAGAAACTAAATCGAACAGCACTCTCTCTAGAAAAGCCGATGATCATCCCCCCAGAAATAGTCGCTCCTGATCGAGAGATACCAGGAATAAGAGCGAGAGACTGAAAAAGCCCCACCTGAAAAGATTTTTTTAAAGAAAGTACCCCATCCTTGAGAGAATACTTTTCATAAAACCACTCTGCAAACCACATCAGGAGACTTCCTAGAACAAGAGAAAGAGCGACCAAAGTACTTGATCGAAAGACTTTCTCAAACATACTACCTAAAAAAAGCCCGAGTACTACAGCGGGTAATGTTGCCAAAGCAATCATTCCCACAAATTCACGCTCTGGACGTACAGCTCTTCTCAAGACAACTCTGTAAGTTGAAATAATAAGAGATTTAATATCAGACCAAAAATATACAACAACAGCAGAAAGTGTTCCTACGTGAAGAAAAATATCGAATACAAGAGTTTGTGAAATATCAATACCAAATAACTCACGAACAATAATAAGATGTCCTGAGGAAGACACAGGAATAAATTCAGACAATCCCTGAACAATACCTAAAAGCAAACTCTGAAAAAATTCTTGCATATATTACTCAAAGAAAGATAGCAGAAACATCAAAGCAAACCCTAACACAATTGCAAATAATTGAACTAATGAATGCTTAATATTTGATGTTTTGTGAAGCTCAGGCACAAGATCACTTCCTGCTATGTATATAAAACCTCCTGCGGCAAAAGCTAGACATAATGTAGAAAAATCTACAAGAGAGTTTTGTAATGCATAAGCAACAAAAATACCTAGAAATGCACAGAGAGCTGAAATAAAATTAAAAAGAAGTGCCTTTACCCTACTTAACCCTGAGTGGAGCAAAATACCGAAGTCCCCAATCTCTTGTGGAAGTTCATGAAGAAGCACAGCGAGAGTTGTCGCAATACCAAGAGGAACACTTACCATATACGAAGAAGTAATAATGATTCCATCGATAAAATTATGGAAACCATCAGCAGTAAGTATCACAGAACGAAGAGCTGTATGGTGAGCTCCTTCATGATCATCACAATCTTCTGCATCGACAGAGTGTGTATGTCTCCAATGAACAAATTTTTCTAGTACAAAAAAAGAAATAAAACCTGTAAAAATAAGTACGGAAGCGGAAGTTGCAGAAATAACCTCAAAAACTTCAGGAATAATATGAATAAAAACATCTCCAAAAAGTACACCCACCGAAAAGCTTACGAGTACAAAAACGATACGAGACAAAAAACGAGGAGTAAGGAGTAGTGTAAATACACCCACAAAAGAAGCGAGACTCACAGCAAAAACACTGAGGAGAGCGTATGTAAATACCATAGAGACTAAATTACCATAAAAAAGACTTATATTCTAGAGATGTACAGTGCCAGGGAGAGCGGGTATAATATCCTTTATCTTTTATTAATTTATAAACACTATGGAACCTATAGAACAACCAAGTAACAAACTCACTCTTCCTATTGCAATTATTGTTGCAGGAGCACTTATTGCTTGTGCGATATTCTTAACCAATAAGAATCAAGCACCTGTTAGCCAAACTCAGGAAGGAAATGTAACTGCGGGAGATATTACACTACGTCCTGTAGACTCTACAGATCATATCCTTGGAAGCCCTAATGCACCAATAATGTTCATAGAGTACTCAGATACTGAATGTCCATTTTGTAAACGCTACCACGAAACAATGCACCAAGTTGTGGACACTTATAGCAAAGATGGAAGTGTGGCATGGGTATATCGAAACTTCCCTATTGTTCAACTCCACAGCAAAGCACCTAAAGAAGCAGAGGCACTAGAATGTGCAGCAGAACTTGGAGGCAATGAAGCTTTTTGGAAATATACTGACAGAATATATTCTATAACCCCAACAAACGATGGTCTTGATCCGGGAGAATTGCCAAAGATTGCTGAGTTTGCAGGTCTTAATGTTGAGGCGTTCAAAATATGTCTTTCAAGTGGAAAACATACTGCTAAAATCCAAAAAGATGTTGATGAAGCTGTCAAAGCTGGAGCACGAGGCACACCATATAGTATTATCCTTCTTAAAACAAAAGCGCCTTCTACTATAAAACCGTTTCTTGAAAGTGCTTCTATCCAGCTCGGTCTTCCACCAGGAACTCTTGGTATTACAAAAGATGAAAAGAAAATTATCGTAAGTGGCAATATGCCATTTGAGCTTCTACAACAACTGATCGACCTCTTGAAGAATTAAGAAAAAAATTAAAAGAAAGCAATAATAAAACCCCGCGGCCAAAGGTCACAGGGTTTTTGTTATATATAAATGATGAAGGGTGGATCTTGCGAGGATCCACCCTTTTTGGCCAGTTCCGGTCGACCAATGTTACCGTTGGGGGTATTCCCCATAAAATCTACACATTCTGCAACCTCCTTTTTGCCTTATATGCGAACTTTTATAGTATAGCACATACAAAATATTTGTCAATACATTACTCTTTAATCATTTCTCTCAACCTACAATACTCACACTCCTTATCATCACAGCGTTTATCCCAAAACGAGAGGTTCAAAATCTCATCCCCCACTCTCTTTATTGTCTCAATAAGCTCCTCTGTATCTTCAGGAGTTACTATAAATTTTTCTTTACTGTATTTCTCTGTCTGGTTTGGTTCTATAAAGTCTATTTCTCCAGAAATCATTTCGTACGCCCCATCCTTGAATCTGTCGAGTAAAATTTTATAAAAAACAAGTTGTCTAAAAATATTTCCCTCTGAATCTTTTGTATCTCCTGTAATTTGATTTCGCGTCTTAGGTTTACCAGTTTTATAATCAACCACATTTACTTCACTTTCACTTATAAATTCAATCTTATCGAGTTTACCTGTAAGGATTATGTCAGGGGTTAATGCGACCTGTCTTATCGCAAACTCATTTTGAGTTTGAGTAATCCATCGTGAACTATATTCATCAAACCAACCTCCGAGAGCTTTTTCTCCTCTTTCTTTGTACACAGTAAAATCAGATTCCTGAAAAGGTTGACTCTCTAAAGCAATTACAAATGATTTAATAAAGTCTTTTTTAGAAAATTTTTCATCAATTCTTAGTTTATTAAAAAGAGTATTGAGCGCTTCGTGAATAGCAGTGCCATACATGAGATGGGCTTCATCTGCCTGAGGGAGACGTATTAAGTTTCTATAAAAATACTTCCAGGGACACGACAAATAATTGTTGAGTGCAGATACAGACATACCCTGAGTTGTAAAAAGGTCTCGCACGTATGCCTTATCTTTAAAACTAATATTTTGAGATACACCTTTCACTTCATACAGTACAGGTCGCACAATCTCAAACTCTGCTTCGAAAGGTGCTGTATCTATAAGACTTAGGAGCTTTGGATCTATCTCTTGAATGAACTGACTCGGAAGCTGCTCTCGACCATCCTCACCCTGACGAGAGAAACTTATTGTCACATGTTTTTTAGCTCGAGTAAGTGCAACATACAAAAGCCTTCGCTCATCGTGAAGAGAATCTGAAGAATTACTTTTTCCCACCAGAGAATAGACCTCTGGGAGCAATTTTAAAGATTCAACTTTTCTTTTATTTCCCCATTTACCATCATGTACATGAATAATAAATACATATTCAAATTCAAGCCCTTTAGATCTATGCGCCGTCATGAGTCGCACAAAACCTTCTTTTCCACCCTTATTCTTTTTCTTAGGCACAATATGATGTGTCTCAAGCATGGTCAAATATGCAAGGAAATCAGCGAGATTTCCTTTTGGGTTTGTACCTACAAATGATCGTACCTCGTCAAAAAAGCTATCTACAACATCAAGCATTAGACGAGCATCAGATCCTTGTAAGATCTTCTCTAGAAGTCCTGACTCACGAAAAACATATTCAAAAAAATCTGAAATACTTCCGTCGTGAGCCTGTTTTATAAAGTCAGTCAAAAGAGAGAAAGATTTTGTAACAGCTTCAACATTTTCTAATTCAACCTCGTTCAACAACTTTGTATTTGAAATAACATCATACAGTGAATATTTCCTTTTTTGACTCGCTGTCTTTATAAGCTTATACAAATCGAGAGGAACAATATTCCACAAAGAAAGATGCAGGTAGTCTGAGAGCGCTCTATCGTCACCATATGAATTGACTGCCTTTGCGATAACCAAAAGTCTTTGCACAATCTTGTGAGTAAAAATATTTTCATCTGATTCAATCACAAAAGGAACATCACTCTTTTTAAGATAAGTAGAGATATCCAAACAATCCTTGTTATCACGATACAAAATAACAATTTCATGTGGAGACACCCCTTCTTT
>JBJOQC010000041.1:0-19629 GCA_046050145.1 Candidatus Parcubacteria bacterium
TAAAGCTCCGCCTGATATTGAAAGGCCTGTACCAGTGAGGTCAGAGATTGAATCAGCTCCAACGATGAGGTTAGTTGTTTGGATATTTGTAGCGAGAGTGTTTGGAAGAGTTGAAGTCGCTGTAGTTGAAGTCGCTATAAAAATTCCTGCTGTTGCACTATTTCCCAAAATCGAAGATCCTTCAACGGCAAGTGCTGTTCCAGGAGTACTTGTACCAAGTCCGAGACGTTTTGTGGTGTTATTCCAAACAAAATTTGAATCTGCACCAAAAGCACCCCCATCATTAAACTGAACTTGTGTATCAGAACCCGCAACAGTTCCTCCTGAACCTCCATCATCAGCTGAACAGACAACATTTCCAAAAGCATCAGTTGTAAGTGTTCCTCCATTACCAAAACTAGAACAATCCAAGGTTCCAACCTGAAGCCCACCAGAGACTACTCGCAAACCACTTACTGTTGATGTCGCAGAAAGATTTATTCGATTGGCGTCTATACCCCCAGAAAATGTTGATGTTGCACCATTACCTAAAATTGTTGTAGTTGAAACACCTCCAATATAAAGCCTATCTAAAATTGAAACGAGTGTTGTCGAAGCCTGACTCAAAGAACTAAGACCAGAAACAGTAAGGTCTGAAAACTGAGCAGAGGCTCCAGACAAAGCACCGAACAAAGTTGTTGCACCTGTTACCTGAAGAGTTGAAGATGCAAATAATCCCCCTGTTGCATTTACAAATAACAAATCAGATAGTGCTGAATTTTTTATAGAAAGAAGTCGTCCAGTTTGTCCAGAAAAACCCTGAATCAACAAAGGAGATGAATCTGAACTAGTTGCCTGAATTGTAACTACAGCATTAGATCGTGTTGTTGTTCCAAAAGATGATGCCCCTGTACCACTTACAGACTCAGCAAGTCGTGCAAAAGCTGAACTTGTAATTGACTGTCTAGGCGACAAGGTTTCAAATGTAGAATTATTTGAAGAAACTTCAATCTGTAAATACAAATTTTTATTTGTATTAAAATCAATATCGAGAGCATGAGGAAAACCATTTGTCGTATCTCCAATATTTACATTAAATACCCCACTTCGAACACTTGCAGAAAAAGACGATGGAGAACTAAGAGGCCAAACTTGAGTACCTGACCCAACAGTTGAATTGTCCCAAATTGAAAATTTAAAATAGTATGTTGTACCAGAAGTACTTCCAACAAGATCTCCGTTACTGTCAGTTAAACGACCCTGATAACTCATGACTGCAGGAACTCCCGATTCAGCGATAACTGGAGCAGGCAAAAAAGATACCAAAGTTAAAACCATCAAAACAAAGATCGCTTGTCTTTTTAATGCTTTAAAAGTAGAAAGAAAAAACATCATGAAGGACCTGCTTTTTTAAAAACTAAAAAAGCGCCTCTCTGGGAGGTGGGCCATTCCTTAATTATAGCGCTATATCACTTATTTTAAGTGGGGATAAGTATGAATTTTTTATGAGGCATAACACAGGGAGATTTAAATCGAAAATATCTCTAAAAATCTGCCTAAAAAAGCTACTTTCCGTGACATTTTTTGAACTTTTTTCCACTTCCGCATGGACACTCATCATTTCTGCCCACACCATCATATATACCAGTCTTACGTTCTTGATTTTCTTTTGTAATCACCCCTGCAGTTGCGCTTATTTCCTGTAGTTTTATATTTTCTCGAGGCGCAATACCGCCCACATTCGGTATGATTTTCTTAATTTCATGAGAAATCGCCTCTTCCATATCCTTAAAGAGCTTTAGACCCTCTCTTTTGTACTCCACAAGCGGATCACGCTGACCATACGCACGAAGATTTACACTGCCACGAATGTAGTCCATAGCTTCAAGATGCTCTACCCAAAACATATCAATCGTCTGAAGTAATATTTGTTTATAGGATACAGCAAAGGACTCTTCACCAAGTTGTGTTTTTTTAGTCTCTAAAATTTGTTTTAAAGCTTCATCCCCTTCCGAAATTACAGCAAGATGGTCATATATTTCCTTAAAATTACCCCCAAGAATACTTCTTCGTCTATCATAAATGAGTTTTCGTTGATAATTGAGCACATTATCAAATTCAAGAACGTGTTTTCGAGAATCAAAATGAAAACCTTCTATTTTTTTCTGAGCACTTTCAAGCGATCGAGTAATGATACGATTTTGAATCGGCTCATCTTCTGCAATTCCAAGACGTCCCATCATATTTTTAATCATATCTTTTGCAAAAATACGCATAAGCGAATCCTCAAGACATACGTAAAACTGAGTTTCTCCAGGATCGCCCTGACGTCCCGAGCGACCTCGAAGCTGGTTATCAATACGACGAGCCTCATGTCGCTCAGTACCAATCACATACAGACCTCCAAGATTTCGTATCTCGTCAGATAGTTCGAGTGTTGTAGGGTTTCCACCAAGCTTAATATCAACCCCACGACCAGCCATATTTGTTGCAATAGTTACAGAGCCCTTCTTACCTGCCTGAGCAATAATCTCTCCTTCTCGTTCATGGTTTTTTGCATTCAAAACTTCATGTTGAACCCCTTCTCGTTTCAAAAAATCAGACAGCATTTCGTTGTTTTCAATTGAAACAGTACCAATAAGTACTGGTTGACCCTTCTTTTGAAGTGTTTTGACTTGACGTGCAAGAGCCTTAAACTTCCCTTTTTCAGTCTGAAAAATTAGATCGTTATGATCCTTACGTGCAATAGGTTTATTTGTTGGAACCTCAAAGGTCTCAAGTCCATATACTTTAAAAAATTCTTCTGAAGAGGTTGCAGCTGTTCCTGTCATACCTGCAAGCTTTTTATACATACGAAAATAATTTTGATATGTAATAGAAGCAAATGTACGAGACTCTTTTTGAATCGACACACTTTCTTTTGCTTCTATAGCCTGATGTAAACCTTCAGACCAGCGACGCCCAGGCTGAAGTCTACCCGTAAATGAATCCACAATGACAATTTCATCATTTTTAACTACATAATCTTTGTCGCGTTTGTAGTTTGCTTTTGCACGAATAGCAGTTTCAAGGTGGTGTACATATTTGATACCTTTTTCTGTATATATATTTTCTACACCTAGTAATTTTTCGGCAAGACCGATACCTGAGTCAGTAAGCGATATAGTTTTATGTTTTTCATCAACTGTATAGTGCTCATCTGCGTTCATTTTTTCCGCAATACCTGAAAAAACCTTGTAGAGGTTTTCTGAGTCAGTTGTTGGAGCAGAAATAATAAGCGGAGTTCGTGCTTCGTCAATAAGGATTGAGTCTATTTCATCAACAATCGCAAAATGGTGGTGTGTTTGACGAATTTTTACATATTCGTATTCGAGATTGTCTCGAAGATAGTCAAAACCAAATTCAGTATTTGTACCATAGGTAATATCTGCATCGTACACATCCCGACGCGTTGCAGGACGTAAAAACTCGTGAATAACTTTGTACGAACCTATCTCATCTCGCTCTCTATCTAAATCTTTATGTTCTGGATCATAAAGATATGACTCCGCATGATTCAATACACCAACAGAAAGTCCTAAAAAAGAAAAAATTTGACCCATCCATACCGCATCACGACGAGAAAGATAATCGTTTACAGTAACAACATGCACACCCTTTTCTTCAAGAGCATTAAGATATGCTGGTAATGTCGCAACAAGTGTCTTACCTTCACCTGTTTTCATTTCAGCAATACCTCCTCGATGCATGAGCGCACCACCCATAAGCTGGACATCAAAATGTCTTTGACCCAATGTCCTCTTTGAAGCTTCACGGACGACAGCAAAAGCTTCTGGAAGTACTTCATCCAAGGTTTTTCCCTTTTTTACCTCCTCTTTAAAGAAAGTGGTTTTTAACCTTAACTCCTCATCAGATAAAACAGAGATAGTAATCTCTAGAGCATTTATTTTTTCCACAAGAGGCTTTAGAGATCCAAGTATTCGTTTGTTATGACTTCCAAAAAATCGAGAAAGAAACATATATTTCAGGTTAAAAGTATGGGTTATTCTAACACAAACAAATAAAAAACACCCTCTTCAGTGAAGGGGGTGTTTTTTATTTACTTTCGTCGTTTCTTTGTAGTTTTCTTTGCTGTTTTTCGTTTAGTTGTTTTCTTTACAGCCTTTCGCTTAATTACTTTCTTCTTTGCTTTTGCCATATATTAAATTTAAAAAAATAGATACTAATAGTTGCACTATGTCGACCGTGTTCAAAAAAAATAATTTGAACCATTGCTTCTGTTTCAATTATGCTACACAAAAAAAATATAACACTTTTTTTATCTACAAATATGTGGATAAGAAACAAAAAATTTGAATGTGTTTTATTATTTTATTTTTTGTACCTCCCATTCAATCTCTATGTTGGTTTTTTCTTTTACAATCTTAGAAATTTTTTCTGCAAAATTTTCAATATCAGTTGAGGTTGCTCCACCAAAATTAACAAGAGCTAACGGCTGATGTTCATAAAGACCTACATAACCCTCTCTAAAACCCTTAAGACCGCATACCTTATCAAGAATCCACGCAAGAGGAATTTTTACATGGAGAGCATCAACTTCAAACGCAGGGAGTGTGGGATATTTCTCGAGCAAACGAAGATGGTGATCCCGATTAATAATTGGATTTTTAAAAAATGAGCCAGCAGTTCCAAGACTGTGCCAATCTGGCAATTTATTCTTTCGAATTTCAACAACAACCTCTCTTATACGCATAATATTTGGATTCTCTTCTTTATGTTTTTCAAAAAAAACCTGAATATCTTTGTATGTAAGCTTTGGCTGAGGAACTAGAGAGAGTTTCAATATAACCTCAACAACAATATATCTATTTTCTTTTTTAAAAATACTGTCACGATATGCAAAATCACATTCAAGTAAGGAAAGATACTTAAAACTACTATCTTTCTTATCGAAAACAAACACTTTTTCTAAAATATCTTTAAGTTCTACACCATATGCACCTATATTTTGCACAGGAGCAGCTCCCACAGTACCTGGAATAAAAGATAAATTTTCTATACCCCAAAAGCCTTTCGAAACACAAAAAGACACAAGGTCGTCCCACAATTCCCCTGCCTTACTTGTTACAAAAACATCATTTCCTTTTTGTTCATACGAAATACCTTTTATATATATCTTGACGACAAGTCCAGCAAAACCTTGATCATTAACAAGAATATTAGAACCTCCTCCGAGCACAAAAAGAGGGATTTTCTCTTTAAGTCCAAAAGCTACAGCCTCCTTCAAATCATCCAACGAATTCACTTCTGTAAAAAAAAGAGCTTCTCCCCCTACACGAAATGTAGTTAAAGAAGCAAGAGGAATATTACGTTGTATTTTCATAAAAATTCGTGCATCCACTGATGGCCAACGGAGGCTAGCTCCAAAATGAATATCTATTGTGAGTGCGGTCCGTTAGCCATCATTAGAAACACTGTATCTAGTGTATCAGAAAGCCTGTGTCTACAAAAACATAAAACCCCGCCGGAAGCGGGGCCTTATGCAGATATTCATTTTGTAGGCTAACACTTGATTAGCACTCACAACAAGTAGTATAGCATATCTACAGAAAAATGCAAATTTTTAACAAAAAAGCACCCTCAGGTGCTTTTTTGTTATTTATTACTTGGATTTTGACACTACGTGTAGTGTTACGGGTTTCTTCCTGCTCTAATTTCTGTGATGTAGAAATCTCCCTGAGCCTTCAAACTAGGATCCAATGAGACAGCTTTTTCAATCTGAGTTATCGCATCAGCCCTCCTTCCCACCTCAAGATATACCGCAGCAAGAGAGAGAAAGTCTCGAGAGTTTGTTGTACCTAGAGATACCCGTTCTTCAAGAAGAGATATTATGGTTTTATAATCCTTGCGTAATTCATACAGAGCGATAAATCGATTATCAAAAACATAATCTGAACGAGAAACTGTTGGAAGTATTTCTGTAGCAATAGAATCCTTATCTGCATAAAGCGCTCCTAAAGCATACATAAGTCGTATATCAGAGAACTGAGGAGATAAATCATACCCTTTTTTAAAGGCTTCGAACGCTTTATCGTACTCACCTTTATTGAGATACGATGTTGCCATTTCAAAAAGAACAAATTGTTTTTTTGGTGATAATTCATGTGCTTTTTGAAGCACAACGAGAGCCTCGTCAAACTGACTATAACTATTCAAAAACGAACCAAGAAGAGCGTAGTGACGAATATCCTCTGGAGTTTCCTTGATCTGGTCTTCCAAAGCTTTTTTACCAAAAAGAATAAATTTTTGTTTTATTTCTTGAGGTATTTTTTCTACACTACTAAGAGAGAGAGCTACTTGGGCAAGCTGTTCACGAATTTCAATAGTACCAAAAGAATTATAAGCAAGTGCTTTTTCAAATGAGGCAAAACCTTGCTCAAGGTACGAAGCATTTACTGCCTGAACCCCTGTTTGAATCTCAATAAATCCTTGAATAAGAGATCTGTTCGCAAATAAAGGCCTTGCATTAACAGCATAAAGAAACACTAAGCCGACACAAAGCACTGCAACAACCTTATACTGGAAAAACTGAGGTACTTCTTCAACAACCCGTCCTTGTAGCAAAAAAGATTTTGAACCATGTACATAACCAAGAAGTGATGCGAACAAGACATAACTCAAGAGGTTGTCGAACACAAAAAGATTCTGAAATACATATGCCGAAATCAAGCCAAACAAAACTGCTTTTTCAGCCGATGAAAAATAAGCTGATTTCCACACCGAACCCACTAGCACAACTAAAATACTAAGATATGACAGAAGTCCTAAAGCACCGCCTGCAACAAGCCAATCAAACACCACACTGTGTGTTCGATCAAACCATGGCTCCTGATTAAACATGTCAGGATTGTAATGTTTATTAAAAACATAATTAAAATTCTCCTGACCCCAACCTAAAATCGGTCTTTCTTTAAAACCTTCCCATGCCATATTCCATACCATAAAACGAGATTTTACTGTTGTTTCTTGAAAAGAAATTGAAGTAAAACGTGAAAGCACAGGATGTGTTTTTGCAAAGTCTGTATTTTTTATTGCAAAAAATCCAAGCACTATAACCGCAAGAGTAATGAGGGTACCTTTAGCATATGTCCGCACACGTGGATAATCCTTAGTAAAAAGTAACCAATATAGAGCAGTAACAACAACACCAACAATAAGACCCAAGATTGCACCTCGAGTCGCTGAGTAATACAAAATAATAGTATTGAGAAGTGCTATAGCAAGATATGACCATGAAACCAGATCTCTTTCTTTTCTTCGAACAAAAAGAAATAGAGCAAGAAAAATATGAATGAGAAGATACACCGCTAAATATGTTGCATTACCAATATATGCATCAACACGAACATTACCTTGATTTATTGGCACCCAACCTAAAAGCTGAAATATACCAACACAGCTCACCATTGCACTCGCACCAAGAGTTGTGTGCCAAAAATAATTCCACATCTTCTCTGTAAGAAGTGATCCCAAAACAAGAATGTAACCAAAAAGATGCAGGAGGAGAAACCAGCCTTCCATACGTTCATAGTTACTCCAAAAACTTTTTGCTGGATTTAAACCAAAAAGATCTGCGAAAGCAATAACTGTAATAAAAAGAGCAAAGGTCCCCAGTATCCATGAAAATCGAGGTCGAACTGTTTTATCAACAACACAAAGTGCCAACCATGCAAACACCATTACCCCTACCAAAATCCTAAACACAAAACCTTTTGTGGTTATAAAAGGAAAGAAAAGTGAGGTAGAAACCATAAACGGCAAGAACGGCACGATAAATAAAGCTGAATAAATAGTTCCTCTCAAAAAAGACTTTATTGTTTGTAAATCCATAGAAATATATAGTAACACAGCTACTTATAGAAATTTATACATCATTTTCGTCTTACAAATATAAAAGTAGGTGAAAGAAAACCAATCATCCTCTTGATGCGTAGAAAAAATAAAGCATATGGAAAGTATCCATAGAGATCATACCCAGAAGCAATATTTCTTATTGTTTTTTCTTTAAAAAACTGTTTATGATCAGGATTTTGAAGTTTCTTTGGTGTCCATCCCCACAACTTTGAAATCTTATAGAACCACCAATCTGAATTAGGGGTTGTAAGAATAGCCTTACCTGTAGGTGTTAAAACACGGTTAATTTCTTTTAAAAGAAAACTAGGGTTATGCAAGTGCTCAATCACTTCCGTACACCAGATTAAATCTATTGTTTTATCGTCACATGGAATACCCTCTTCAACATTGCATTTGATTGTACCTTGATAGTAAGGTTCTATATCCAGAGATACTACCTTATAACCTTTTTTCTTTAGTTGCTCTGACCAGTAACCATCTCGAGCACCTATATCTAAAGCAGTTTTTCCTTGTCCGTCACCCACAAAAGAAAAAGCGATTTTTTTACCAGCAGTGTAGTGTTTTTTTTCAGCCTGACCAAGATCAATAGGAAATTTTTTTAAAAAAGAAATAAGTTTCATTACATTATTTTAAACAAACGATAAAAAACATATCTTGAAATAAACAACCCTCCTATAACAATAGTACTTGATATTACAGTCGGAAGATGAAAAACATCTATAAATAACCATAATAGAAATACGTTAAGTATCGTAAAAAGACCCCCTGTCCAAAAATAATGAAAAAAACTTTTTTCCCAGAAAAAACCTATTATAGGAATTTTCTTAATTCTCAATTCGCTCTCCGATACTATATTGATTTTCTCCATTTTTTTGAATTCGAACTAAAATTTCTGCCAAAAGACCCATTAGAATAAATTGAAATCCTATAACTATAAATATAGCAACAAGTATAGGAAGTGGAGTCTGATTAAAATGTGTTCCGTACACGAAACGAAGTGCTAGCGCCCACACAAAGGTTAGAAAACCAGAGGTAATACTTATAATACCAACGTATCCAAAAAAATGCATTGGCCTCTTTGCATATGTTCTAAAAAAATTAAAAGCAATAAGGTCCAAAAGTACTCTGAAAATACGAGAAAGTCCGTACTTTGATTTTCCATATTTACGTTTTGCGTACGTTACAGGAACTTCAGTTACCTTAGCACCATTCATACCTATGAAAGCAACAAGCATGCGATGTATCTCTCCTACAAAATTAATTCCCGCAAAAGCACTTTTCTTATAGACTCGCAAACTAGATCCATGATCATGAAGTTTTGTTCCTGTAACTACTGAAATAAGACTGTTAGCAACAAGTGAAGGTATCTTTCTTGTAAATAACTCCCCTGCCCAACGATCCTTCCTCCAACCAGACACAACATCATATCCTTCATCTAATTTCTTTAGTAAAATTGGAATTTCTTCTGGTTTATTTTCAAGGTCTCCATCAAGAGTTACTATGATATCTCCTTTTGCTTCAAAAATACCGACACCAAAAGCGGTTGTTTGACCAAAATTTCTAGCCAAACGAAACGCTCGAACAGGCTTACATTTTTTTATCTCTTCGAAGGTGCCTTCAATAGAACCATCATCAACAAAAATAATCTCAAATGGCTTTCCAAACTTCTTAAATACATCGACTAGACGTGAATGCAGCTCCAAGACAGACTCACGTTCATTATAAAACGGAACAATTACAGAAATCATACTCATGATTTAAACATACCCTCGAGCATTTCTCAATACCCAACAACTAACACTATTCCGATCAATTAGCACCCTCTCTCTAATATAGAATATTTACGAAGACTATTTTTTATGTTACTTTGTTATATACACAAACTCTTCAGAAAACATGAAACGATTACGAAACCGAATATACCAAACACTTCGTCGGGGCGAGAAATTCTTTAAGACTGACATGCTGTACCTCGCTAAAGGTGGCTTTTGGCTTACCTTCGGACAAGGAATCGCTATGCTTTCTGGTCTTTTCATATCCATCGCTTTTGCAAATTTATTCCCGAAAGAATCTTTTGGAACTTATAAATTTATCCTTTCAGGAGTAGCTATCTTGGGAGTATTTTCTATTACAGGACTAAGCACTTCAATCATTCAATCTGTTGCACGTGGTTTTGAAGGCTCTCTTCAGAAAGGTTTTTGGTTAAATTTAAAATGGAGCATAGGAGTATTTTTAGGAGGTCTCACTATATCTTTATACTACTATCTAAACGGAAACCAACTACTGTCTTTCTCTTTTCTATTAGCGGGAATTTGCACACCACTAACATCAAGCGCGAGTTTATATAGTGCATATATTCTAGGTAAAAAAGATTTCAAAAAAAGTTCATTTTATGGAATGGTCAGAAATACTATTCCAGCCATTGTTCTAGTTATAACCCTCCTCATAAGCCAAAGTCTTCCTGTAATAATCACTGTTTATTTCTTAGTTGGACTCATTGTTCCTGTCTTTTTGTATATAAAAATAGTATCGACAAACACCACCAAAAGTACACAAGAAGACCCTGACCTTCTCGTGTACAGCAAGCACTTAAGTATCATGGACATCATCGCCAGTCTTGCTCATTATCTTGATAAAATTCTTATTTTTCACTATCTTGGAGCAGCACCTCTTGCTATATATGCATTTGCAATAGCACCAGTTGAACAGCTTCAGGGCGGAAAAAAAATACTAAGCACACTTATACTTCCCAAACTTAGCGAGCGACCTTTTGAAGAACTCCAAAAATCCGCACCTCGCAAAGCATTTCTACTCACTATATACGCCCTAACTCTAGCAGGTACATACGCCTTTTTTGCTCCTTACTTCTATAGTTTTCTCTATCCTCAATACCTTGACTCAGTTTTTTATTCACAAATCTACTCCCTCACATTACTTGCTGTTTCAGGTACAATTTTTAATGAAACACTTATTGCGCATAGAAAAACAAAAGAATTGTATTTTCATCGAACTATCGTACCTATAACTCAAGTAATACTTTTCTTTATTCTTTTACCAATTTATGGACTTATGGGGCTCATAATTACACATGTTATTATGAGATCTTTCAGTACTCTTCTTGCTTTTTATTTTGTAAAGCATCCTTTTTCTAATAAAATTCCTAACAATGTCTTACATATATAAAACAGGTCGTATTGAATTACAGAAACAAATAAAGCGTCATTGTAATTTCATCGAAGGACGAGTTCTTGATATTGGTGCAGGAAGTTACCCTCGATACAAAAACCTTTTTACGTACAAGGAATATGTTGCTATGGACATAGTCGAAGGAAAGGGTGTAGATGTGGTTGGTAAAATTGAAAAAATACCTTTTCCAGAAGCTTCATTTGATTCTATTGTATGTACACAAGTACTCGGTGATGTGTATGAACCAGCACAAGCTTTCAAAGAAATGTACCGTGTTTTACGACCTGATGGAGTAGCACTCATTACAGAAAGTCTCTTTGACCCCTTACACGATGAGCCGTATGATTTTTGGCGCTTTACAGAACACAGTATGCGCAAATTAGCAGAAAGTTCTGGATTTAAAATTGAAGTATTGGAGCGTCGTGGTGGATATCATAGTGTAATAGCACAACTCAAGGCACGATACTGGATTGAACGTTTGAGCGCTCACAAAAAATGGTTCTCTCGCATTATGAGTTTTATCCTAAAAATTCGTGGAAAATGGGCTCTTTTTAGAGACACAAAAGATACAAGTAAAGCAAATACAATTTTTACCCATGGATATATTTTGATAGTACGTAAACATGCTTAAAGTAACAACAAGTTGGGATGATGGGGATATTCTAGATCTACGTTTAGCGAATTTATTATCTCAATATGGAATCAAAGGTACGTTTTATATTACAAAAAACTACCGCGAAAAACGTCTATCCGAAGATGAAATTAGAAAAATAAATACTAACCACGAAATCGGAGCACATACACTTTCCCATCCTGATTTAAGAACTCTTTCATACAAAGAAAAACAAGATGAAATAGAGGGAGGTAAAAAATGGCTCGAAGAGATAATCCAAGGTCCTGTAAACATGTTTTGTTACCCTAAAGGTCTTTACGACACTGAGACTGCTCATGTTGTTCAAAACATTGGTTTTCTTGGGGCACGAACCACAAAACTTGGATCTATCGAGACTCATGCCGATCCATTTCAAATTGAAACAACGCTGCAGGTATACCCTTTTCCGTTTCGAAAAATTAATCAAACAAAATATTATTTCGGAAAATTATTTGAACCATACACACAAAGATCCTCTAAGTTAAGGGATCTTGGTGTTTCACGATTTAAAATGTACTCGTGGCTCAGTCTTGCAAAAGCCACTTTTGACATAGCGGTACTTAAGGGCGACACATTTCACCTCTGGGGTCATTCATGGGAAATTGAAAAATACGACATGTGGAATGAGCTCGAGAAATTTCTACAATACATACAAAATCACAAAAACTGCGCGTATCTGACAAATAGAGAAGTTTTGTAAAAAACTACACAGTTTGTTCTAGAATATTATGAATATGTATAACCCCTTTTAATTTATTACCCTTATTTACCACAAAAATACTTGTTATTTTATAATTTTCCATTATAGAAAGAGCAACAAAAAGTGAATCTGTCTCATATACATATTTTGGAATACGAGTCATAACATCATCCACCAAAACTGTTTCAGTTTTTTTATTACTCAAAACAAAACGTCTCACATCTCCATCTGTTATCACACCAATCAACTGATTATTTTTTCTTGTAACAGCCGTGACACCAAGCTTTTTTTTATTAATTTCTCTAACCGCATCTAAAAAATTAGCTTTTTCTTTCACATTCGGAACACCATCCTTCTTTATCATAAAATCACTAACTTTCTTCAAGCGAAGACCTAACGAACCCCCAGGATGATACGTAGCAAAATGTTCATCCTTAAATGAATCGTTCATAACTCCCGCAACAATCATATCTGAAAGAACGAGCATAGCAGTGGTTGAGGCCATTGGAGCAATACCATTAGGACTTCCCTCATCAAGAACAGGAACCTCTACAAAACAATCGGAAACTTTCGAAAGAGAAGATTTGGAACTTTTAGACAAAGCAATAACAGGAACACCAAAACTTTTCTTTGCATATTTTGTAATACCAAGAACTTCTTTTGACTCACCTGAAAAAGAAAGAGAAATTAAAACATCCCCTTTCGAAAGCACACCTAAATCACCATGTAACGCCTCGGTTGGATGAATAAAAAAAGATCGCTCACCAAGAGAAGTGAGAGAGGCGGCAAGTTTCTGACCTATAAAACCTGATTTTCCAATTCCTGTCACCACAATATCACCATCTCTATCTGTAATGATCTTTACAGCGTATTTAATTGCTTTAACAGAAACATCAAGTCTTCCAAGCGCTTCTCGAGCAGCAGTGAGCACAGCCATAACTCTTTTTTCTGAAATTCTTTGTTCCTTCATGTCACGCATACGCTAACATAAAAACACTCTTAACAGAAATTAATTTTTAGTTTTCAAAAGAAGCTCTATTCTTTCAACAACCCAACTACTACCATTCTTGTACGGATTACCAAAATATTGCTCCTGTAGCGTTGAAACTATTTTTTTAGGTACAGATTTATAATTTTTAATACGTTCAATAAGCTCTTCTGGATTTTCAGCAAAAAAAGTTTTACCATACGAAGAACCTACCATGTCGTAGTAGTCACCCCATTTATGCGTACGGATAAAAATAGGAATCTTAAGTTGTAATAATGCTTCAAGAACACCCGTACTGTGGCACCCAATAACAACGTCAGCATTTTTTATAGCGTCCTGCATATTTCCCTTCACAACACGTACATTGTTTTTTACTAACAAATCTGGATAGTTATCAAAAAGCCATGTTTCAAAACCATCATGAAAGGGACGAAATTTTATCGTAAGCTCAATACCCTTTTCAACAAGCAATCTATTAAGATATGGCATAACCTCATTGAAAGCCGCTGTTTGCTCAGCAATAAAAAGAACTCTTGGTATTTTATTTTCAGAATGAGATGGCTGACCTAGCTCTTTTTCTAGTACAAGTGGGCGCATTGGCCCAGAAACATGTAGGTGCTCAGACCTGTACGTGTCACTTTCTTTAATATATTTCTCTTTCCACCAATCACTCCAAACACCGTACAGATCTAACGAAAGTCTCTGTTCTCCGTCGAATCCATTCATATAGTCATAGGGAGTTGCATAACGAGAAGATACTCCATGTAAAATCCCAAGAGTTGAAACTGCGTTTAATTTACACCCAAGTACCGTATGAAAATTTCGCTCCAGAGCAGCTGTAAAAAAAGCAACCTTAATGCCAGTAATGTGTACTATAAATTTCATCATTCTAATAGCCCAAACATCATCGTATGCAAGAATCAAATGATGTGTAGCAATATACAACCTAAACTTCTCTTCTGGTTCCTTACCTGTAATTAAAGACTCGTACAGTTTATATCGAGATACTGACCTACCACCAAAAATTGTACTTAAACAGCGACCTATATACGCAACCCCTTCAGAATAAACAACAGGTCTTCTTCGTATAAAAAAATTCTTTATAACAGTTTTCCATGATTCTAAACTTCTTACAAATTCAACAAAAGGAATACCTCTTTGACGTAATTCTGCATATATAAAACCCATCCTAAAATCATAGTCACGTTTTTTTTCAAATTTATCACCGATAAAAACTGAGACTTTTCTTCTTAAAACCACCAACAGTGGCAGACTCAGTAGTGTAATTAAGGACTGAAGAACAAGTCCGATTGGAAATGAAAATATTTTTTTAAATCCTGTTTTATTAACTATAGTAAAATTACATCCATACGCTTTAAAGTAAAAAGTAAACAAACTTTTATATGCTGGCTTATACACATAAATCTTTTTAAAAGTCTTGAGATACTCTAACAACTTAATATATCTAAAGTACGGCATACAAAAGTTATAAAAAAGACTGTTGTAGTGAATCCACCATAACTCGTAACCTTCATATACAAACGACTTACAAACTCGCAAACCATTATTGAATGTTAACCTTGGTAAATCTTCAAGTAAGGCAGCAGCCTCGTGAACACTCCCTGGACCAACCAAAGAATCAACATCAATAAAAATAAAATTCTGTGCCTCTATTTCTTCTTTGAATTTCTTATCTGCGACAATAGTACTAAAAGAATTTCGAAGTAAATAACGAACAGGGATATGATCCCCAAAAATTACAGCTACAGACCTCATGTTATTTTGCATTTTTTTCAACAAGATCTTTATAAACCGAACTCAGAGCCTCAATCTTATTCTTTAAATTAAATTGAGTCCGAACTCTTTCAAAACCTGCATTACCAAAATTTTCCATTTTTTTAGGATCAGAAAGTATTTCCACAACCTTTTCAGCCATTACGTGAGTATCAAACGGATTTACAACATACCCCGTAACACCGTCCACAATAATTTCAGGAGCCCCTCCATAACAGGTTCCAATGACAGGTTTTTTTGAAACCATTGCCTCAAGAACAATACGCGGGAATGCATCAAAACAAATAGAAGGCACCACAACAACATCTGAAATAGCATACATATACTTCATATGGTCTTCTCGTATCCAGTCTGTAAAAACAATATGATCACTAATGCCAAATTTTTCCGCCTCTTTTTTTATATACTGGGCACGACCATCAATCTTACCAACAACAAAAAGTACAGCATTAGGAATTTTTTTTACTATAGACACCATAGCCTGCAACGTCTGCGTATCCCCCTTCGCTGAATCAAGTCTTCCTCCAAATAACAAAACCTTCTTGTTTTCTAAATTAAATTTCTTTTTAAACTGAAGGATTTCTACATCAGTAACCTCCCATAGATGTAATGGCATTCCTGTATGCATTACCTCAACATTCCTAATACTATTTTGAAAAAGAGCATTTTTAAGAGCGCCACTCACTGCAAATAACTTGTGTGCACACCTTACATATTTTCTAATTATTATATTTCTTAAAGGATTCCATCTTTTACCAGCTTGTCGAACATGATCAAACCACGTAAGACGATAGTCGAAATTCTTCAAAAATCTTTCTGTTTCTAACTTTCCGTAACTAAAAGACATAACATCACGAGCGGTCCAAACAACCTTGGCGTACTTACGAGCAATTTTAAAACAATGATACGAAAGATAGAAATGTACATTATTAATATGTACAATATCTGGTTTTGTATGTTTCAAGAAACTATCAACCTTACGAACAACAGAAGGGTTATATAAACTTCTATAAGCTCTCCACCTACCCTGATACTCTGTAGCGATCTTATATACGTGTAAACCATTATACTGACTCTCTCCAGCCTCACTTTCCTTTCGACAAGTAGTAATCACAGAAACCTCGTGCCCAGCCTCTTTCATGCCGAAAGCTAAATCGTATGTAGAGATTCCAGCACCTCCAAAACTTTCGGGTGGAAAATCATCTGAAAGAAATACAATTTTCATTTTTTATTTAATACGCTCTTTATTTAACAATGTATACACAGAAACATCACCGAAATCGACCGCTTTATTTAAAAATATATATTGATCAAGTTGCCATGAAGGATCACTCTTCTTATCCCAAACGACATACCCTACATTATAGGTAGTTAATACTTGCTCTAACCACTGAGATCTTGGAGTACGTAGTGCAACCTTATACAAATCAATAATGTTCTGTATTTTTTCATCTGGAATAGCCTCGTAAGAACCTAGAAGTTCTCGATAGTATATTCCGTACACATTGTCAGAAATATATCCCCGCTCGTCAAAAAAAACTTTATCAACCTCCTTCATTCCAACCCCTCGTAATATATAGAACGTAAATAGTGTATCCAAAAGACGCTTTTCTGTAGAAGAAAGTGCATATATCCCCGCTCGGTGATAAAACAAATTTAAAGGAGTGTATATTACAGTTATGTGGGATATTTCATCATTCGAAAACACAACCTCTTCCTTTTTACTATTAGCATTAAGCCAGTCCATAACTTCTCCATATTTTTGCCTCTCAAGGAGAATCATACCGCCATCACGATGATCATAAAAATAAGAAGACATTTGAACAAAGAGGGCAACAAGTACACTTGCGACAACTAAAACAGTGACAATCAAATCTCTATAGTGATACATCTTTCTTCGAGAAACAACATAAAAAACAGTTGTACATACAAGAATAAAAGCGACTGGTTTATGAAAAAACCAATGATAGTGATCCTCTTGCAAAACCTTTCCCGTAAGAATTTGCTGGTTCATTGTTACAAAAGGAGCAAGAACCAAAGCTAAACCAAAAAAATACCTTTCTCTATTTTCTTTCGGAAAGAAAAATAAAAATATAATCAAAGAAAAGATAACTGTCGTACCAACAAAAACAGGAGAGTGACTCACAACAACACCAAACCTAACACTAGCCTCTTCATAAGCAGGATGTACTGTGGTTTTGTATAAATTAATAAAATAAGGAATTGCGACAATAAGAGCACCCACAAATACACTTCCTATCCTTAGGGCTTCTTGCCATTTTTTTTGAAGAAGATATATCAAAACCAACAAGGCTCCGAAGGCATACAAATATGTCCAAGAATAGAAATAATTATAAAAATTTAAACCGAGAAATAGAGAACTAAGAACTCCATACTTTATGTTTCGTTTTTGGTAAAAAAGCAAAAAACAAATCAGAAAACTAAAAAGCAATATGTAAATCATTGCAGGATTTACAGGTCTTGATAATCGCAAGAAGCTATCTGGACTTACACCCTGAAAAAGCCTCGCAAGACCTGAATAACTTAAAATTGAGTCTGCAAGTAAAAGCACCGCAGCACTTGAAAGTGCAGTAGATTTTTCCTTAGAAAAAAGAAATACAAAACAATAGAGCAATAAAGAAGCTATGAAAGAGAGAACAAATCGAGACAACAGAAGGGTGTCATTAATGTCGAGAGAAAAAATCTTTCCCATATAACCCACCACCATAGAACCTAATGGTTGAAACAGATACGGATCGTCTTTACCGTCCTGATAGTAAATAGCTCCGAAATTTGGATGACCATCTTGTACTTCACGCGCTCGAGCAGACCATGGTGAATCTGGTAACAATTCTATACCTTGATATACACCGTCATCTTTATGATCGATACGAAAATAAACCTGTGGCAAGGAAGCAATAATAGCTGTTAGAAACGCCAAGATAATGGCAACCTTGTGATGTATAAGGATATTCCGTAAACGTAACATAAATTTTATCTACAATACCTCATTATACTTCAAAATCAACGTTTTAAATCTCTTTGTATATCTTTATATATTCTTTTATTATTTCATTTATATCGTGTATTTTTGCCCATTCAACAGCCTCCTTATTCATGCGAGTCCACGAATCCTTATTACTCAACAATAAAGTGATACTGTTCTCAATGATACTTAAATCATTTTGAGGTGCTAATAATCCAGTTTTACCCGTTTTAATGGCATCTTCAGCACCTGATTCATAACTCCCTATTACTGGCACCCCGGATGCATTCGCTTCTAAATACACAAGACCAAAACCCTCAAAATTATTTTTTTCACTAAGTGATGTAAGTACGAAAACTTTTGCTTTTCTATACAAATCAAAAAGTTCTACATCGGTAATAGAACTAAAAAATTCAACCCTATCTTCAATACCCTCACCAACAACAATCTTTTTTAAACGTTCAAAATAAGTCTTATCGTTTTGACTACCAACAAAAAAGTACTTAACGTCTTTTATTTTTTTTGCAATATTCGCAAATGCCTGAAGTGATACATGCTGACCCTTGCGATGTTTAAGTGCTCCTACACTCAATACAACATTCTCTCTCTGATCAAAAGATCGGACAGGTATTTGATAAAACTTATTAAAATCAATACCGTTATGTATTACATGAGTATTCGTAATTCCTATTTTCTCTAAAGCTCTTTTTGTATAGCCACTTACACAAATAACCTTACGAGCCTTCGAGAAAGATTTTATATGGAAAAATCTCCTCCACTTTGATTGATAATAAGGTAACACACCATAAGTTCCGTGCGCTGTAATAAAATACTTTTTACCAGTGAACCAAGAAAGCCAGTACGTGATATACGAGTAAGCCTCAATAAAACAATGAATCGCATCACAGCCTTTTGCATATTTTCTTAATTTCCATGCATACCAGAAAGCAAAAAAATAATTCTTACGATAATTAAGAGGTTGTGGTAAAACAATATCTGAAACAACAACCTCGATACCAGATTGCTTAAGCGCTCGTATTGTCTCAAGTGAATACCTACCGTATCCACTTTGAGTCGTATCTTTCCCCTGTAAAACAAAAATTTTCATTATAAAAATTATTTAAAGCTTTCTTTTATAAAGCCTGCAATAGAAAGACCTCTTTTTGCCCACGTATACTTACTAGAAGTTTTAAGAGCCTGATCCGAAATATTTTTTGAAAGCTTCTGATCGTTATATACCTTTTGAATGGCATCCGCCCATCCTTGAGGATTATTCTCTTTAATAATTAAAGAATCAAACTCATCAGTCAAAACCTCTTCAATACACTCAGCTCGACCAGCGACAATAGGTCGACCAGAGGCAAGTGCCGGAAACATCTTTGCTGGAGAATCTCCAACTAAGTCTTTTTTTCGTTTTGGTATAAGAATCA
>JBJOQC010000042.1:0-22659 GCA_046050145.1 Candidatus Parcubacteria bacterium
GACTTCCTCAATCAAATTTTCTTTTATTTCGAGATCTAGTCGAACTGGTGGGATAGTAACATCAAAACTTTCTTCATGTGAGACAACTACACACCCAAGACTTTCAAGAATACTTACAACCTTTTCTTTAGGAACATTAATTCCTAAAGTATTTTTCAAATCTTCGCCACCAAGACTTATTGTTTTCGTCTTTTGAGGATCAGGGTATACATCAGAAACCACCTCAACCTTTCCGTGAGAAAGCTCTGTAATAAGCTTTAATGCACGAATAAGACCCGTTTTCACAAGCTCTGGTGATATTTCCTTCTCAAAACGTACAGAGCTTTCTGTACGCAACTTAAGAGCTTGTGATGCAAGGCGTATGTGAGCTGAATCAAAGTGTGCAGCTTCGAGCAAAATATCAACAGTGTGAGGAGTAACAGCACTTGCTTCACCTCCTTTTATACCTGCAATTCCAAGAATAGTCTCGGTATTTCCATCAGTAATTAAAATTGAATTTGAAGGAAGCACATATTCGACACCATCAAGAGCCTTGTACTTTTCTCCTGACTTTGATTTTTTAACCTCAATTGAATACGTGTCATTTTTTGAAGAGAGTCGAGCAAGATCAAACGCATGAAGAGGTTGCCCAATATCGAGCATTACATAGTTTGTAATATCAACAATATTATTTATTGGTTTTTGACCGAGTGCCTTGAGTCTTGTTTGAAGCCAGAGAGGACTTTCAGCTACCTTAACTCCACGGATAAGAGCACCCATATATCGTTTCGAAAGATGACTATCGATTGAAATATTCAAAGTGTTACTTTGAGGCAAATCGAGTGTTTGATCTATTTTTTTTAGAGGAATAGAAAAAAGTGCTGAAATCTCTCGAGCAATACCAGAGTGTGATAGACAGTCATGTGCTCGATCAGGCAGTACCTTTATATCTAAGATATGATCGGTTTCAATTTGAAGAAATTCTTTAAGTAATGTCCCTGGTTTTACTTCTTTTTCAATTACCCAAATTCCTTCAGCTTCTTTGGTGAACCCAAGCTCTCGCTCTGAACAGATCATTCCGTTTGATTCAACACCACGAATTTTTGAAACCTTAATAGCAAAATCTCCTGGGAGTACTGCTCCAGGTAAAGCAACGGCCACAGTTTGCCCTTCGGCTACGTTAGCCGCACCACAGACAATAGTTCGTCCTCCATCACCCACATCTACAACACATACACTCAAACGATCAGCATTTGGATGTTTTTCTTTTTTTAAAACCTTACCCACGACAACATTATTAAAATGCCCACCAATTTCCTCAACACTTTCAATTTCAAAAGCATGAAAAGTAATCTTCTCTGCAATTTCTTTTGCAGACGGAAGTTTTGTATCAAAATAGTCCTGAAGCCAATTGTAGCTAATACGCATATTAAAATTGATTAACTAAGCGGAGATCACCATTGTAAAGCATTCTCACATCTGGAATTCCGTATTTATTCATCACAAGACGATCTACACCTGTACCAAAAGCAAAACCTCTGTAAACCTTTGAATCAATACCGGCAGACTCGAGAACAAAAGGATGTACCATGCCCGCACCCATAATTTCAATCCAACCAGTATTTTTACAAGTCGAACAACCTGTGCCTTTGCATTTAAAACATGACATATCAACCTCAAGACCTGGCTCTACGAATGGAAAAAAACTTGGTCTAAAACGAACTTCTGTTTTTGAACCAAAATATTTTTCAAAAAAATAAGACAAGGTACCTTTGAGATGAGAAAGTGAAATGTCTATATCTACCACAAGCCCTTCAAGCTGATAAAACTGAGCTTCATGGGTCGCATCTGTTGCTTCATTACGAAATACTTTTCCAGGAGCAATGATACGAATTGGTGGTTTATTTTTTTCCATATATCGCACTTGTACTGGAGAAGTATGTGTTCTTAGTAGTTTTGATATTTGGCTTTTATCATTTGAAATTCCTTTTGGATTTTTTATCCAAAAGGTATCCCACATATCTCGAGCGGGATGATTTTTTGGAATATTAAGAGTGTCAAAATTATAATGCTCTGTTTCAATCTCAGGACCAGAAGCTAGAGAAAAACCAATACCAGCAAAAATAGATACTATTTCTTCTATAGCTTGTGATATGGGATGAATGTGTCCTGAAATAGTTTCATTATCTTTCATGAGCTTGATTATACGTAAAATAAAGTCTTTTTCAAAGAAAAAACTGCATAGAAAAACCGTCCCTGAAAGAGGACGGTTTTTCTATGCGTACTTCTACGTGAGCCACCCGACGGGATCGAACCGACGACATCTCGTTTACAAAACGAGTGCTCTACCAACTGAGCTAGGGTGGCAATTAAACAAAATTTAAAAAAACTATTCTATACCTTTACCGAGTGGTCCTACCAAAACAGCTAGGATAACACTTGGACAAACTTAAATCTTTAAACAACATCCCTGCCATACTTGGTGATACCGGCCAAGACAGCTAAAGTGACAACTAAAATAGTTTAAAGTTTAAAAAGAAAAAAGTAAAGAAAAAAATACTTTCTATCCAAGAATAGTTCGTCCTTCAGCATTCTTTCTTCGTGCGTCAGAAATGTTTTTCAAGAAGAAAGAAACCGAAGGATTACTCTTAGAAAAATCTTTTCTACCTCGAATAATATCTCGTGCCTTCACTTGCTTTGCTTGAGCAAAGCGTCGCACAGAATCCCATACACGTTCAGAGTGAGCGGGCACATGATGTGAAAATAGTCTTCCGATACGAGAAATAAGCATGCGATACACATGCTTTGTTTTCTCAACTAGTCCCACAAAAAATACATCTGTTGCACAGGTGAGACGTCCTACAAAAGTTCTCTTGCCAAGCTTCAATTCAATCAAGCGAGAGAGAGTAAAACTCACGAGCAAAATTCCTGAAATTGTAAAGAGAGTAAACATAAGTTGTTATAGAGAAAAACGAGAAAACTTTACAATCTCAACTTTTTCACCAAACTTCTGTATTGCCTGCTCAATCAAATCACTAATCGTAAGATCAGGATTTTTAATAAAAGGTTGTGTTAGAAGAACCTTTTCCTTGAAATATGCATCAAGCTTTCCTTGAAGGATCTTTTCCTGCATAGCCTTAGGCTTATCTTTTACTTCTTCAGCAAATACTTCTGAAGCAACTTTCTTATCATGCTCATTAATATCTTCTACTCTCAAAAATTGTGGATTTGAGGCAGTGATATGCATAGCAATCTCTCGCGCCAAAGCTCTGAAATCATCGTTTTTTGAAACGAAGTCTGTTTCAGAAGCAAGGAGCACCAATGCACCAGCCGTGTTTGTAGCGTGAATATATGAGACAACAGTACCCGCACCAAGCGTTCTATCTCCTTTCTTAGCAGCCAAACCTTTACTAAATTTTTGAATTATGACACGCGCCTTCTCCATGTCTCCCTTTGCTTCAATAAGAGCTTTCTTACATTGCATAATAGAAAGACCTGTTTCGTCACGTAATTGTTTTATTTGTTCAGTAGTAACCATAAAATATAGCCTTAGAGTATTAATAATACAGGCTTCAGCTCTTTACTACAATATGAGACCGCTCTTGTATGCGTCTGCAATTTCCTTAAGGAAGAATTCAATAGTTTTCTTTGAAGCGTCATTTGCAGGTACTGGGTATGTAACATCACGAAGGTTACAGTCAGAACTTGAAAGACTTACAACAGGAATTTTCAAGAAAATAGCTTCAGCAAGAGCAATATGTTCTCGTTTTGAGTCAATGATAACAAGAGCTTTTGGAACATCTTTCAAACCTCGGAGTCCTGAGAAATACACAGTCAAACGAGCAATTTCTCGGTCAATCATAAGACGCTCCTTCTTTGTGTATTTTGAAAGTTCTCCTTTTTCTTTTTGAGACAAGAGTGTCTCGAGCTTATCGATACGCTTCTTAATCTGAGGAAAGTTTGTGAGTGTACCTCCAATCCATCGTCCTGATACATATGGCATATTCATATCCTGACCGATCTTAGTCACTGCCTCACGTGCTTCATTCTTTCCACCAACGATAATTACAACACCCTTCTTTTCTGCAATAGACTTGATAAATGCCTTTGCTGTATCAAGTGCACCCTTTGTCTTTTCAAGATCAAAAATCTCAATCTTGTTTTTAGCACCAAAGATAAAAGGTTTTGCTGATGGGTGTCGGCGTGACTTCACAAAACCAAAATGCGCCCCTGCTTTAAAAAGCTCAGCAATTGTCTTGTCTTCTAGTTTTATATCTTTAACTTCCATAGGATAAGAGTCTAGCAAAAGGAGCTCAAAAGTGCAATATTATTCCTTCTCTTGAGATTTTGCTCTCAGAGAATCAATAATTGATTCAATATTTCCAGCAAAAATACCGACAATATTGTGCCATGACTCTTTTATGCGATGATCTGTGACTCGGTCTTGTAATACATTATAAGTACGGATTTTTTCTGACCTATCTCCTGTTCCTATTTGATCTTTTCTCTCTTGAGAATGCTTTCGAGCCTCCTCTTCTTCGTGAAGCACCTCAAGCTTTGCAGAAAGAATTTCCATCGCTTTTTCTCTGTTTTTAAGCTGACTTCGCTCTGAAGTAGAACGAACATCGATACCTGTAGGCTTGTGAATAAGACGCACCGCAGTCTCAACCTTGTTCACATTTTGGCCTCCCGCACCCCCTGAACGTGAAAATTCAATTTCAATATCGACAGGATTTATAACCACCTTACTTTTCTTTCGAATTGGCAGAATAGCAATAGAAGCAGTTGAAGTATGTACACGACCCATTTTCTCTGTCGCTGGTACACGTTGAATTCGATGAACCCCCGTTTCAAAACGTAAATCTTTAAACACATCCTTCCCTTTTATCTCAAAAGAAGCTTCTTTATATCCTCCCGAAGAATTCTCTGACTCATCAAGTACTCGTACAGTCCATCCTCGTATTTCTGCATATTTTCGATACATATCTCCAAGCTGGTATGCGAAGAGTCCTGCTTCATCTCCACCTGCACCCGCACGCACTTCGAGAATAACCTCATTAGGAAACTTCTCTTCCTCCTCTCCAGACTTAGTAATTACTTGCATTTGAGCAAGTAGTGTTTGTTTTTGTTGTTGCAGAGAAGCAATCTCTTCTGTTGCCATATCCTTCATTGCCTCGTCAGACAATAACAAAACAAGCTCTTGCTCGTCTTTTTCGAGAGCTTTATACGTATCAATAAGATATGTTAGTTTCGGATTGTCTTTGTACTGTAGAAGAGGGTCCATACGCAAAAGAAAATAAACCCCGCTATCGCAGGGTTTATTATACCGTTAAGCTTTTTTAGCGACACGCTTATCCTTCTTTTCTGCCTTCTTAGTACTCTTTGATTTAATATCAGTCTTAGCTTGTGATTTTCGAGCCTTGAATTTCTCAACGCGTCCTGCAGCATCCAAACTCTTTTCAGCACCAGTATAAAATGGATGACAAGTACTACAAATTTCAACAGAGAGTTCTTTTTGAGTACCTCCAATAGCGAATACAGCCCCGCATGCACAGGTAATCTTTGCATCAGCTACATATTGTGGGTGTGTTTCCTTTTTCATTGCTCCGAAATAGTACCAAATTAGTCCTTTTTTTGCAATATTAATAAAAAATTGACATTACCACAACAAACAAATATAAAGTATGAAGAAGCTCTTCTTACACAGAAAGGATTGGGTATGTCTAGTAAAATAAGCAAACAAACGTCTCAAGAAAAGAAAATTCAGAGAAAACAGAGATATCTCACAAAGAGATTAGAAACCCTTCAAAAACAAAAAGAAACAATTGAAGCGGGAATCGAAGAAATAGATAAGAAAATAGAGTCCTTACAAGACTCTTGTAAATGCCGAAGAGCAAAATACAACACACGGACAAGAGAAAGATTGAGGGAATTTGGAGCACATGACAGTAACAATTTCTACATCTGTCCTGACTGTGGACAAATGCATCGCTAAGAAAAATCAAAAAGGAACCTTCAAGGTTCCTTTTTTTATTTTATATAGCCTAAAGATTTTGAAGTGGATCAATCATATTCTCCTGTATATTTGTAGCTTTTTGCATTACCTGATTTCCATAAAAAGCATTTGAAGCCTTATTCCATGCACCTCCTGCATAGTAGCGAAGAGCCGCTTCCCTTTCTGCACTATAGCCACCTTTTCCAGCTCCCAAATCTTTAAGATAATAAGCCGAAGCTGTAAAAGCATCTTTTGGTTCCCATGGGTTTGCCACAGATTTTCCAAGAGCAAGAGCTACCTTATCCGCATACATTTCCCACGTTGAAGGTATAAACTGTGATGGACCCATTGCTCCTCCCCACCCTCCCTGCCAAGGACACGACAAAGGCATTATCTCAGGATCAAGACCGAGAGCACTTGTTATACGAAGATACGGAGCATGATCTCGAGTCGGCTTCATGATTTTTTGCCAGTGTTTTTCTGGTGGATCTCCGGGACGATTACATGTACCGACATTTTCTCCTAGATTTGTTTCCTGTGTCAGGATAGCAAGAAGAAAAGCTGGACGAACACCAGTCTTTGCCTGTGCTTCGACTGCGTATTGAAGCGCTGTACCGAAAGGAATTGCAGCTGAGTCACGGAGCTGGAACAGAGCTGTGCGGATAGCCGCAGCACGCTTTTCACGCTCTGAAAGTACTGCTTTGTACGCCTTCTCCTCAGAACGAGAGAAAGAAAGAAGTTTCTTTTTCTCTGTTTCTGCACGTTCAATCGTTCTCTTCTCTGCTTCAATCACAATACGAGCATCAGTTTCTTGCTTTTTTCGCTCCGCCAAAGCTTCACGCTCTTCTTCTGTTTGATTTTTTGCCTGTCGAATATCTTCAAAAAAAACAGTTATCGATTTTTGAACGGTTGTAAACGAATCAACCTCTGCAAAAAATTCTGCCAAATCTTTATTTGAAAGAAGTATTTCAGGTAAAGAAAAATCATCAGCTTCATCCGACTGACGAATAAGCTTTGCGAGAGCCTCCTTACTCTTATCAATCTTTTCTTCAAGATCGGCAATTACAGCTGTCTTACTTCCAATATCCTTACCCAATCTTTCAATACTTAAATTTTTTGCTCTAATACTCAATTGCGCCTTTGAGATCTCAGCATTTAAAATAGCAACATCACGCTCCAAAGAAACAGACTCTCTTTGTTTTGCCTTAAGGATTTCTTGTTGTTTAGCAATTTCAGCTTCTACTTGCTGAAGCTCTAAACGAAGTGCTGCTTCACGCTCTAAAACAGCCTGAGAAGACTGAGCAAAAAGACCTAGAGGCACCATAAAAAATGCCAATATAAAATAGAGAGCATATAATCTCATCCAAAAATTATATCACAATAAAAAAAGGACTTATGTCCTCTTTTTTATTTCGTATCTTATTTCTTTTCTGCTTCTCCCTCTCCTTCTGCTGGAGCTGCACCATCCTTTTCTTTACCTTTCTTTTCAACCTCAATAGCTGAAAGATCAACAGGAGCTGCCTCTTCTTCTTTCTCTTCTTTAGCTTCAGATACAAGAGCAACAACCTCATCAGCCTTTTCGAGAAGAGTTACGCCTTCTGGCAATACAATATCTTTTGCAAGAATTCGAGATTCAAAGTTTACTAGGCTTGAAATATCAACATTGATTTCATGAGGAAGATTTTTAGGTTCAGCCTCAATCTTAAGCTCATACAAAACCTTTACAAGTACTCCACTCAATTCTTTTACCGCAGGAGATACACCGATAAATTCAAGAGGAACATCAATTTCAATTTTCTGACCCTTTTCGAATACGTAAAAGTCTGCGTGACGAGGAACATCAGTTACTGGATTAATATCAACTTCATGAATAAGAGCATCGTATTCATTATTTCCTTCCTTCAAAGTAACAACAGTTGATTCTCCAGCTTCTTTCAACACTTTTAAGAAAATTTTAAGAGGAACAGCAATTGGAGTTGACGCTTGTTTCTTTCCATAAAATACAGCAGGCATAATACCCTCCTTTCGAAGAGTTTCGAGGTCTTTTTTCACGTCTCTTTTTTGAAATTCAAGTGTGATCATATGTAGGGAACTATTATATACAAGAATACAAAAAAGGCAAGATTAGAGAGCATTTGGCGCTTTTTCTCCTTTCAAAACAGCGATGATATTTGATGCTGCTATACGAGACATTTCGTCCCGCACTCGCACTGTCGCAGATGCTACATGAGGCGTAAGCAATACATTTGAAAATGATAGTAGTCCTTTATACACCTGCGGCTCATCTTCGAACACATCAAGAGCTACACCTCCCAAACGTCCTCCTGACAGTACTTCTGCCAAAGCTCTTTCATCAACAACTCCACCGCGAGCAGTATTTATCAGATACGCACCATCCTTCATCATTCCAAGTGTTTTTGCATTTATAAGATGTTTAGTCTGAGGCATAAGTGGTACATGGAGTGTAACAATATCCGAAACCTTCAAAAGATCTTCAAGGCTTTCTTTATAAGAAGCATTGCAATCCTCTTCTATATATTGATTCCGTTTAATGTCTTGATATACAACAGTACAACCAAAACCATGGTGCATCACTCTCCCTACTGTCGCACCAATATGCCCAGCACCAACAATCCCAACCACCTTTCCCTGCATATCAGGATGGATGAGCAAGTTAGGATCCCAAGCCTTGTACAAACCTCTTCGTACATATGAATCCCCTTCTGTCACCCGCATCATAAGACTAAAGAGAAGTGCGAGCGTATGTTCAGCCACAGCTTCTGACACAAGAGGTGTTGGTGTATTTGTGACAGTAATACCTCTCTTTTTCGCTTCAACAATATCAATGTTATCAAAACCAACAGCGTAGTTTGCATATATTTTGACCGTAGGCGCCACATCAAAAATAGTAGAATCAATTTTGTTTGTAAGAAGAGAAAGTACAGCATCATAAGGCATAGCTGTAATTTTCTTTATAAGCCCTTCTTTTGAAAGAGGCCCTGATTCACTCCCAACATGAACTTCAAAACCCTCTTTTGTAAGCATATCGAGAGCAGGGCCTGGAATACGTTCTGTAACTAAAATTTTTTTCATATTATGTAGTTGCTATGTGTTTCTCTAAATACTCCTTGGTGCCACCAACTTTTTTACCTGGGTTAAAAATATTTTGTGGATCATATATTTTTTTAATCTCTTCAAACAAAGAATAAACTTTTTCTCCGTACATATCTTTAAGATATGGAGTTCGGAGAATTCCGTCATTATGCTCTGCAGTGATCGTCCCCTTAAAATGATTTATAAGTGCATGCACTTTATCTGCAACAATCACAATTTTATCTCGCTCACTTTGTTTTGTGAGATCCATCAATGGAATGATGTGAAAATTTCCATTACCAGCATGTCCTGCAATATTTGCTTGTATATCATGCTCTTTAAGTATTTTTAGAATTTGAGGTAAAAACTCTGGAATATATTTTGGATCAATACAAAAGTCTTCGACAAATGGTGCTGTTCTCTTGCCTTTTACATGCTGACGCAACAGGTTAAAACTTTCTCGACGCATAACCCAATACTTATCTTGTTCACTTTGTTCATGAAGTGTACGAGTCTTTACAGGAAAAGCCTTGAGTGCTTTTTCTGTCTTTTGAATTTTTTCTTGGAGTACGTACACATCATCTTCTGCAAATTCTGCAAGGAGAATTAGTTTTGGCATACCAAGCATTCTTATTCCCATAAGAGCCTCTGGCAGAAACTGAAATGCAAATTTAAGAAATGAAGTGTGAGCCTTCTTTGCAATCTCAGGCATAAAACGCAACCCGAGCTTCAGAGTTGCCTCATCAAATGCTTCGAGGCTTTCTGGCTCAAAAGGTAGAAGTGTATTTACAATTCCTGGTAATGCATCCCAATTTTTGAAAAAGATTGCAACCATCTTTTTATGAGGCTTTTCACGAACAAGTTTTATTTTTGCTTGTGTAAAAATACCAAGTGTTCCTTGAGATCCCACAAAAAGCTGAGAAAGATCAAAATGTTTCCGATCCCATACTCGCCACAAAGCATATCCCGCAGAATTTTTCGAAACAGCAGGACGGGCATTTTTTACTACATCATAATTCTTCTCCAATAAATCAAACGTCTTTCTATACACCTCACCTTCAAATGTCTGCTCCTTTTTCTTTGCTTCAAGTTCATCAAGATTTAATTTTTTAAAAGCATATTCATTTCCGTCGGCAAGCACCATTTTTACTTCAAGGACTGAATCTCGTGTTTGACCATATCGGAGAGTTTTTTCTCCTCCAGCATTATTCATAATGATTCCACCGAGTGCTGCAATAGATTTTGATGCAGGATACGAAGGGAACACCACATCTTGAGGTACAATCTTCCCTTCAAAATCGTGGTAATACAAGCCTGGCTCAACACGTGCAGTCATAGAAACAAGATCCGCTTCCCCTTTATTAATATGTTGCGTGCACGACACAATAATAGATTCATTGAGAGGTCCACCTGACATACAGGTACCAGCAGAACGACCGGTAATAGAAAGTGTTGGTCTGTCTTTTTTATGTTCCCCAACAAAACGCACTACATTTTTTATGTCAGATACATCTTTTGGACATACCACAACTTCAGGCATAACCTTAAAAAGGCTTGCGTCTTTTGAATATGTTTCGAGAGTTTTACTATCCGAAAGAACCTCACCAGACACAATATTCTTTAAATCTTCGGCTAAAGACATAAATTTATAAATTGTTAAATAATTTTAATTTCTGCTCAACGACAGCGATCATAGAATTCAGACCTCCTTTCAAAAACTTATACGGAGCAACTTCCTCAGGATTATCTTGGAGTGACCTCTTGAGACCGTCTCTGTACGCAACACGTACTTCAGTATTTATATGAACAACTGAAACGCCGTGTTTTATAGCTTGTATAAAATCATCAGCAGAATTTCCAGATCCACCATGAAGCACCAATGGCACACCTGAATATGCACGAACTTTTTTTACAACATCAATATTAAGTTTTGGGTCACTTCCTCCTTTGAGCATTCCATGAATATTTCCCACAGCTGGAGCAAGGAGGTCTACTCCTGTTTCTTTTACAAAACGTTCAGCATCTTCTGGGTGAGTTAAATTTTCTGCACTAAGCTCAACACCTTCGGGTATTGCGTCCAAGATTTTTGAAGACTGTCCGATATATCCAAGCTCACCTTCTACCAATACATCTCGCCCTGAACTTCTTGCATACTCAACACACTGCTTTGCATGAGCAATATTTTCTTCGAGAGAAAGTTTTGCTCCATCAAAAATAACAGAGTCAAACCCCGCATCTATCGCTTCTTTGACTCTCTCGACTGAATACGTATGATCAGCATTAAGATATACAGGATATTGATACTCTTCACGCAAATTTTTTACCACCGCTGCAATAGATTTAACCCCAAAAAAATCTCTTTCACCCTCCGAGACACCTATGATTACCGGAAGATTTAAATTACGCGCTGCAGTAAAAACAGCAGAAACTGCAACACTATCTGAAATATTAAAATGTCCAACTGCCACACCTCGTTTTTCTGCATCTTGCACAACTTCACGTAATGTTTGTATTGCCATCCCGGTTAGAGATAAGAAATGAACATCATTTCTATCTTAATATTTTAGTTAATAAAACCTTTTCCCAAATAAAGAATCGTGCGGTAGCAACAATCTCTAGCGGGACAAGTATTGTGAATAATTTTACCATATAAAAAATATTAAATGGTACAATTCTCTCATGAACAAACCACTTGATTTCGTAGCAATAGGAGACATTACAACTGACGCTTTTATTCGTCTTAAAGATGCTCATGTAAATTGCAATATAAACAAAGACTCATGTGAAATCTGCATGGCTTTTGGTGACAAGGTTCCGTATGAATTTGTAGAAATTGTTAAATCAGTTGGAAATAGCCCTAACGCATCTGTCTCAGCACATCGACTCGGTCTTTCTTCAGGACTTATTAGTAACCTCGGCGATGATCAAAATGGCGGAGAGTGCCTTGCGACCCTTACTAAACAAGGTGTTGATACTACATATGTAAAGGTTCATAAAAACAGAGAAACAAACTATCACTATGTTCTATGGTTTGAAGATGAGCGTACCATTCTCGTAAAACATCATGACTATGACTACAAATTTCCTGATCTTCCTGCACCTAAATGGCTCTATTTAAGTTCTCTTGGAGAAAGTTCTCTTGCATATCATGGAGAAATTGAAAGTTACCTCAAAGCAAACCCTGAAACACGACTTGCATTTCAACCGGGGACATTTCAAATGAAACTCGGAGTAGAAAAACTCAAGGGTCTCTATGCTCATACAGAAGTATTTTTTTGTAACGTAGAAGAAGCAAAAAGAATCCTCAAAGCAAAAGACGAAACTCCTGTAGAAAAACTTCTTGAAGACATGCGAGTTCTTGGACCACGTATTGCTGTGATTACTGATGGACCTCGAGGTGCATATGCATATGACGGTAGACACCGATGGTTTATGCCTCCATATCCTGATCCAAAACCTCCATACGAAAGAACAGGTGCTGGTGATGCTTTCGCTTCAACATTTACTTCGGCACTTGCTTTAGGTAAAGACATAGCAGAGGCTCTGATGTGGGGGCCAATAAACTCTATGTCAGTCGTGCAGTATGTAGGTGCTCAAAAAGGACTTCTCACTCGAGAGAAACTTGAAAAACTTCTAGCTGATGCTCCAAAAAGCTACAAGCCAAAGTTACTTGCGTAACCAAACTAAAATTAAGAACTTTGAATAAAAAAATAGCACCCAAGGGTGCTGTTTTTTTATTTCCTCTTTTTAGAAACGGCTCGAACGAAGAGTGAAATAAAAAGAGCTAAGAGCGTAACACTTATTGCATATATAAATTTATTTGAAAGACTGTCACCTCCTTTTGAAATCTCTCTAAAAAGTGATTTTAAAGCATCGTCCCACGCAAGCGCTGCCACAAACCCTGCAGAAGAAGCAAAGAAAATAGCGAGTCTGTCTCTGAAAGAGAATTTCGAATACGCAGAGCTATATTTTTTTATAAAATCATCCTTCTCGCTAAACCCTGGTATATTTTCTTGATCAATCATATATATTATTTAAAGAATATAAATCGAGGAGTTTTTTTGCCTTCAAAAGTAACATCTTCGAGAAACATCTTTACGGGTCGTGCCCAGAACTTAACCTCAGACTCATACATAGGCTCATAAATTACCAAATCTTCCATAGTCTCAGAATGTTTTCCTAGACCTAGCACATGATAACTTTGACCATTTTTATAATGTCTATATATACCTCCAATTTTTATTTCCATATTCTATTTTCTACTTAAAGCCTTTTCTACAGCATCTGTTATATGACTCACTCCCATACCATAGTGCTCAAGGAGTTCATCAGGTTTTCCTGACTGTCCAAATTTATCATCTACACCAATAAATTCCATAGGAACTGGATGATGTTTTGCGAGACACTCAGCTACGGCCGAACCCATTCCGCCTCGGATCTGATGCTCTTCTACGGTCACGATAGCACCTGTCTCTTTCGCAAGTTTAATTACAGCTTCTTCATCGAGAGGCTTGATTGTTGCAAGATTCATCACCTTCACCTTCTTACCTTTTCTTTCAAATTCTTTTGCAACAATAAGTGCTTTATACACCAGCGCACCCGTAGCAATAATTCCCACATCTGCATTTCCTTCTTCTCCAAAAAATATTTGGGCTTTACCTATTTCAAAAGGAGTACTTTCAGTTGTCATGACCGGAGTTTTTTCTCGAGCGAGACGAATATAAACAGGCTTACCGTTTTTTGCAGAAGCAATGGTCGCCTTTTTAGCTTCAATAGAATCACACGGAGAAATAACTACCATATGTGGAATAACTCGCATAATAGCAATGTCTTCAACAGCTTGATGTGTTCCCCCATCTGGGCCTACAGAGATACCTGCGTGCGATCCTGCAATTTTTACTGGCCGGTCATTGTATGCAATTGTTGTTCGAATCTGCTCCCAGTTTCTACCAGGAGAAAACATTGCGTAGGAGGTAATAAAAGGAATTTTACCCATCGCCGCCATACCTGAGGCAACTGTTGCAAGGTTTTGCTCTGCCACACCGATCTGCACATATCGCTCAGGAAACTTTGTAGCAAAAGCAAGCATTTGAGTTGATTCAGTGAGATCTGCACAAAGCCCTACAACATTTTTATCCGCTTCTCCTGCAGCCAAAAGACCTTCACCAAATCCTTTTCGAATTGGTACTTGCTCCACATCCTTATCAAATAATTTTAGGTTTAGATTACTCATATGAACTTTCTATTTTCTCCCTCACCAAACGTAACTCTTTAAGAGCTTCCTCGCCTTGGCGTTTTTGTGGAAATACATCCTCAGGACCTTTGCCTGGAGGATTACCATGCCATTCAAATTTTCGCTCCATGAAAGAAACTCCTTTACTAGGAATTGTATGAGCGATGATCACAATTGGTTTTTCAAAAACAGCCTTAGCTTTTTCTACTGCATCAATAATCTCTTCCATATTATGTCCGTCTATCTCAATCACATGCCAATTCCATGCTCGCCATTTATCTGCTAGAGGCTCCAAAGGCATAATATCCTCCGTGAAGCCGTCAATCTGAATGTTATTTCTATCAATAATTGCAATAAGATTTCGGAGTCTTTCTTTGCCCGCAAGCATTGCGCCCTCCCATGTATTTCCACAATCAAGTTCTCCGTCTGACATGAGACAGTAGATATATTTATCAGAAGTTTTTCCATGATCAATTCTATCTGCAAGTGCCATACCTACAGCCTGAGAAAGTCCAGAACCCAAAGGACCAGAACTTGTTTCAAGAGCAGGGAAAAATTCACGGTGAGGATGACCCTGGAAACGTGAAGTAAATTTTCGAAGCGTTGAAACAAACTCTTCTACAGGTGCGTACCCCGCATGCGCCATAGCTGCATAGAGTACTGGACAAATATGACCGTTCGAAAGCACTACCCTGTCACGATCTTCCCAGTTTGGTTTTTGAGGATTGTGCTTAAGAATATGAAAATATAAAGCGGTAAAAATATCTGCCATACCAAGAGGTCCTGCAGTATGTCCCGACTGAGCTTCAATCAAAGCTCGAATAATAGTTTGACGAATGTCATTCGCCTTCAGTTCTAATTCTTTAATTTTTGATTGAGGAATTTCCATTACCCTTTTAAATTATCAATAGCTTCTTTAATATTTTCGCTTCTATATATAGTAGATCCAGACACCAAGCGATTCGCCCCTGCCTCCACAAGAAGAGGTGCTGTCTCAAGATTAACTCCCCCATCTACACTCAGTATAAGGTCTTTAAACTCCGCCCTCAAAGTAGAAAGTGTGTGTAAGATTCGAGAATCAAAGGATGATCCTTGGACACCAATTTCCTCAATACCCATACATTGCACAAAATCCACAAAGGGAATTAAATCTTTAATACTTTCCAAAGAAACATCTGCAGTAATTGCCAAACCAATTTCTGTATATAAAGGAGAACCTTTTGGAACACCCTCTTCACGCAACTTTGTTATTAATTCTTTTAAATCACCTTCACTTGTACTATGTAAAATAAGACGTACAGCTCCTGCCTTGAGCCAATCACGAGCAATCTTTTCTGGATATTTAACCATAAGGTCAGCCTCAAATTCAAGCTCGTCCCAATACGGCATACTCTCTTTTTCTTCAAGAATATTTTGAAACGTACTGTCCAAATCTTGCGAAAGGTATGGCCATGTAGCATTTTTTGTAAGGACACCATCCATCACGTCAATCTGTACCAAAGGAACGAACTCTTTTACAAGAGCCATTTTCTCTTCAACCTCTCCAAAACTTTGAGGCATTATTGCTGGGATGATTTCAATCATAATATAGCCATTAGCTTTTAGGTTTTAGCTGTGAGCTTTTTCTATTTTTAAACACTCCATAGACTAAACCCAAAATACTTCCGACGAGAAAGAAAAATGCCAAAGATAAAACAAACCCTAAGATTTCACCGTAAAAAATTGAGGAAGTTTCTATACCTGAAGGGCAAGCCAATGCGAAAAAGTCGACCGTGCTACAGCCAAAAAATACATCTGAGGCTACAGCAGAAATTACACCGAAAATTATACGAGCTATATTATCAAAACCAAAGATAATACTTATTAAAGTAAAAACTGCCAAAACAACTCCCCCTCTCAACCAATATCTTTTTTTCTTGATTCCTAATTCTGGATTCATAAATTAGAAGTTAAATCGTCTACTTTTTTAAGACGACGAATGTGACGTTCATCCTGAGTGAATTCTGTTTCAAGCCATGTTCGCACAGCATCCTTTGCTTCATCATCCTCAAGAAAACGTGCGCCTAAAGAAAGAACGTTTGCATTATTATGTTCGCGCGCTAACAAAATTTCATTAGGAAGTTTTCTGCCATGCGCTCGCGTCTGGCCATTAAACACCACTGCACGAATACCTCGAATACGATTTGCAGCTATCGCTTCACCCTGTCCTGATCCACCAATCACAATTCCTCGAGACGATTCAGGGGAGCGAGCAACTTCTTGTGCGACTGGAATTATAAAATCCGGATAATCATCGAGTGGATCGTACTCAAACGCACCCTTATCTTCTATTTCATACCCAAGAGATTCAATAAAAGGTTTAAGCCTTTCCTTAAGGTCGAAGCCCGCATGATCTGATCCGATGTATACCTTCATAGTTTTTAGCTGTTAGATGTTAGATTTGAGCTTTTTCTATTTTTAATTTTTCCATAAAGCCAACCAATTACAAAGCCACAACCTGTATAAAATAAAAATTGAAAAATTATAAAAAATAATATTTGCTCACGAAAACCTCCATAACTCATAAAGGGTAAAAAATTTAAATAGGAATAAGCATATTTTACCGGCATTAATAATACTTGCTTATAAACAGGAGAAATTTTATAAATAATGGGAATCGTTGCGAGGGTTAAAAAAGAAAATAAAAAACCTAAAACACTACCCCTTAACCAATATCTTTTTTTCTTTATTTCTGATTCCATTTTGATATTTGAACTTTGATATTACACTTTAGTTAAACATGTTTTCCTAATTCCATCACATGTTTAACAAGTGTATGTGTATACCCCATTTCGTTGTCATACCAAGCCATTACCTTCACAAGATTTCCTCCGACAACTTTGGTGAGTCCAAGATCAGCGATTGATCCATATTCACTTCCGATAATATCTGAAGAAACAATTTCATCTTCAGTAACAGAAAAGATTCCCTTCCAACGGTCCTCGCTTGCTGCTTTTTTGAGAATATTATTTACCTCCTCAACTGATGTATCTCTCTTTGCAATAAATGTAATATCAGCAATTGACCCTGCTGGAGTTGGTACACGAATAGCGACACCATCAAATTTACCTTTTAAATCTGTCAGAACTTTTGTAAGAGCAATAGCTGCACCTGTTGAAGTCGGCACCATGTTTTGAGCTGCAGCTCGTCCTTCTTTAAAATCTTTTGGCTTTGGACCATCAACAATAGACTGACTTGCTGTGTATGAATGTGTGGTATTAAGGAGAGCTTTCTCAATACCAATTGCTTCGTGGAGAATTTGCACCACCGGACTCGCTGCATTTGTCGTACATGATGCATTTGAAGTAACAATACATTTTCCAAGGGCATCTTCATTGATTCCCATAAGTATCGTTCCTTCTGTCTCATTTTTTGGATCATCTTTTGCGGGGGCAGAAATCACAACTCGCTTTGCACCAGCAGTAATATGCCCGCGAGCACCGTCAAATTTTGTAAAGAAACCTGTAGACTCTACAACCACATCAATATCTAAGTCTTTCCAAGGCAAAGCAGATGGCTCCTTCTCACTTACAAAGTGAACCTTATTTCCATCAAGAAGGAGTGACTTTTTATCTTCTGAAACTTCAACCGTGAAAGCACTTCGTCCATACACTGTGTCGTATTTCAAAAGATAAGCAATATTTGCTATATCACCCAAATCATTCACAGCAACAATTTCAATATTTTTTTCAGTAAAAGAACTCCTAATAAAAGCTCTTCCAATTCTCCCTGCTCCGTTTATAGCTACTCGTATTTTTTTCATTGGTATTAATAAATGTGTATATAAAAATTATATCAAAAAATAAACAAAAAGGTGGAAAGATAAATAAGTTATCTAAGTAGAATTTATGTAAGTACAGGAATGTGACTACACACAACCTCACGAATCAAAAGAGGCTCTATCCCACTCTGTTTCGCAGACTCACAAAACATTGCACACTCTGCATAGAAAAATCTACGCCCATCTGTGTCAGTCATCCACTTATCTACTCCCCCATCAAAAGAAATTTTTTCTAAAACAGATCTGTGCATGAAGGAACAGCCAAGACCTAATAAGTCTACTGAGATTTCACCATCCCTTGGTTGCTCTTTATAAAAAGATAACTGACCGTTACTTAAAAATTTTCCAGCAACCCAAGTTGAACCATCTTTCTTTTTGTACCACCCACCCATAAAAGGTTTGTTATGTCTTAAGAAAGTTGAGATTGCGTTAGAAGGAATTATTGTGTCGCTATCAATCCAAAAAAACCACTCTGCATCACTTTTAAGTGCTAGTTCACGAATACTATTTCTATTTCTTACAATATTTAATACACGATCTTTTTCAAAATCACCATGAAGCTTTACAGGTTTTAAAATATGAACATACGTACTGTAATCAGTGTAGTCCTGTGCGTGTATTGCATGTAAACATGCAGGCTCTACAAAACCACGAGTAGGTATCAGAACAAGAACTTTCATACCTCAAGCATATCAACTTAAAAACTAATCTTCTAGTTTCTTCATGAGCTTATCTAAATCATCTTTAACATCATTATAGACATAAGATTTATATACACCATTATCCAAGACAGACGTAATAATTTTTGAATCAAGAGGAGGCTCCTCACCCTGAAGAATATAATGATGCGCAAAGAGAGTTGTGTAATTAACTGTCGGTTTTTTAGAATGAACCTTGCTATATCCCTTTTTAAGAATTTCACTCCAGAATATTCTATCCCCTATTATTGAAAATTTTTTATCTTTTAATGTCCAGAAAGGCAATACTCCGTAAGCCTTTTTTGAAATTAAATAACAATTTGTATCATTAAAATCAGTACCATTAGACTCAGCACAGATACCTAGCACCGACCCATCAGAACGTCTCAGCACCCTTGTTGCAGTCACAATATCAACCTTTTCTTTTTGCATAAGACTAACAAGACTTTCAATATGTCCAGACTCAAACCAACAGTCAGCATCAAGAAAACATATTGCATCAAAACCTTGCGCCACAGCACTGAGAGACCCAATAAGACGTGGGGTGTCACCATAATCTCCATGAGAAACTGGCAAAATAATATGCTGAGTATTCCACGCTTGAACTACATCATTTGGAAAACCATCAGCAACAAGTATGTGGGTTACAGAGTGTGTTTGAGAAAGTACACTTTTGTGACAACGTTCAACTATTTCTATTGATTCTTTATAGTAAGGAGTAATAACAGCAACTTTCATACCATAATCATATATCTTATAACCTTAATGTCTATAAAATATACTTACACTAAAAATGCCAACGAATCTGTAGATAGGTGCATAAAGGAGTAACCCTTATCTTTCAATAGACGAAAAGACTTTTGTTTCTCTTCCTCCCTAAGATGCTTATGTTCAAACAGTACAAGCTCTGGTTTATACCTACTAAAATCAAAAGATGAAAGCAATTCAAAATCAGAACCTTCTACATCTAAACAAAGTAAACTAATTTTTGAAATATTATGTTTCGTAAAAAGATCCGAAAAAGTTACAGCGGAAACTTTCTCTTCTACAATATATTTTTCTATATCTCTCACCCACTTTTTATGTTTTAAAATTACTTCTCTATGAAATGATCCGAGTTGTTTTGTCCAGTATGGTAACTCATTAAAAGTATCTTTTATAGAGTAAAATTTTCTCTCACCTCGAATACCTGCAATCGCAACTTTTTCAAGTATGCACTTTTTATTTTTTATATAATTTTGTATGAGTCTTTCAAAAGCTTCCCTCATCGGCTCCACAATAATTCCAGACCACTTATAGGACATCACCATATCATAGAGTGGATCATCTGTAGTTCCATCAAAACCTCCTACTTGTACAAAAAAGAAGTTTGGTATTTTTTCTGCGACAGTTTTTATTTTTTCTAAAATGTCTAACTCAGAGACTTGCATACCACCATTATTCTCTTTTTTATAAAGAGGAGCAAACAGAGAGCTTTTCAAGAAAAGTACAAAAACGTATGATTGAGGAAATGAAAAAACTTCGGATAGCCTTCTTTGTTACAAGTGAGATGCCTTTTCCTATTCCCAAGGAATATAACCGCCCTTTTGCTCCTCTCATGATCGCTCTTGATCTTGCAGAAGAGTTAGGAAAACGTGGACATGAGATTGTCTTTTTTGGACCTCAAGGATCAAAGTCTTCAAAATATATCCAAGCTCATCCAACATCTCTTATTCCACTCTATAAAAATAATGCTTTTGCAGATGTACCACTTCTTGATGAAGGAAAAGCTCGAATACAGCTCATATCAGATACCTATATAATTCAAGAATTATTCAGAGCACACTCACAAAAACCTTTCGATATCATACATATCTACTCTCCCGCGTCCGCCCTACCTATTGCAAAAAATTTTCTTGATACAAAAATAGTATACACACTTCAAAACATTATTTTTCCATGGGAGAGAGCTTCTTACTTAGCTTTTGCAAGTCCAAATCACTATTTTGTAAATTGCAGTAATAATCAAAAAACAACCGCTCCAGACATAAACTCTGTCGCTACTATATATAACGGTGTTAACACAAAACTCTTTCAGTATAGCGCCACACATGATGATTATTTATTATTTGTTGGAAGAACCCACCCAAAAAAAGGCTTACAGGAAGCGATACGGGTTGCACAAACACTTGATAAAAAACTTATAATTATTGGTTCTCCAATCACAGAAATCCATTGGTGGAATAAAGAAATAAAACCTTTTCTCGGAGGAAAAATTGAGTATTTAGGGTACAAGGAACATAAAGACCTGTCTCAGTATTTTCAAAAAGCAGAGGCTTTTCTTATGCCAATTCTGTGGGAAGAGCCTTTTGGACGGGTAATGGTTGAAGCGATGAGTTGTGGTACTCCTGTTGTTGCCTTTAACCGTGGAGCTGTATCCGAAATCGTTAAAAATGGTGAAACTGGTTTTATTGTTGAAGATGTAAAAGGAATGATTGGCGCTGTAAAAAATATTAATTCTATAGAGAGAAAAAATTGTCGAGAATGGGTAGAAGAAAAATTTGATCTCAACATAATCACAACTGAATACGAAAATCTTTTCTATAAAATTACTCAAAAAAATTAATTACTGTCTTACTTTACTTTGACCCAAGAGATAAAGTTTTTTAACTTCCGAAGCAGTAAGGGTGCGAGAATAGATGCGGACATCGTCGAGAGTACCATCAAGTTCGTTTTCAGCTAAATCTGTTCTCGCTCCAAGATATATATTTGCAGCTGCATTACTTGCGGTCACAGAACCTACAGATGTTCCATTATCCAAAACACCGTTTATGTATATATCCGGAGCCGATGAAGCACCAGCAAGTGTTGCCACTACGTGATACCAAACTCCTACCTGAGGACTTGTAAGCGACGGACGATACAGACTACTTGATCCGTCAGAATTGTAGAGATGGAACAGAAATTTTCCGTAATCAGAATTGTAGCTATTTATTGCCATATCCCATTCATAATTACTTGGATTTCCTTTTCCTAAAAGAAACATTCTATTAGCTACTGATGCAGCAGGAATTGTGTCCAACTTAACCCAATAAGCCACAGTAAAACCTGTCGAAGTGACAGTGAGGTTATCGTTATCAGTAATAGAAACATAATCATTTATACCATCAAAAGAAAGCGCTTGCCCCAGCTTTCCAATCACTGTTGTTGTTGAAGTTTGCCCTACAAGATATCCATTGTTTCCACTTCCACTTGAGTCAGCAACATTTGAAGTCATATTCTGACCATTAAACGTCCAGTGACCGACAAGACCACCTCTTCCAAACCTTTCTGAGCCAGTGTTTGCCTTTGCAAGACCACTACCCGCAAGTTGTTTAATTTCAGAAGCAGAAAGTGCGCGATTATAAACACGAGGATCGTCAATAAGTCCTGCGAAGTACTGATTGACTTCGTTTCCGTTTCCAATTTCAAGCACCACATCCTGATCTGAAACAGTTATTGTTGTCGTGAGAGAAAGTACACCGTCTACATAACAAAAAGTTCCACTTGCAACTCCACTCTGAAATGAACATGCGACATGATGCCAACTATTATCATTAAGGGAGACTCCACTACTACGCTCTGCTCCACCACCCCAGTCATACATCATAAAAACATTGTCCTTAAGGAACATACCGAAGGCATTTTGTTTAGTTACAATTCCACGATAAGAACTTCCAGCGGCAGATGTTTTTATCCAAGCACTTATAGTGCCATTTGAAATTTGGAGATTTGCAGCATTTCCCGCACTAACAACATCATTTGATCCATCAAAAGAAAGCGCTTGCCCCAGCTTTCCAATCACTGTTGTTGTTGAAGTTTG
>JBJOQC010000043.1:0-5633 GCA_046050145.1 Candidatus Parcubacteria bacterium
CTTTCGAAAAGGGGTATCATGAAAATCATCATGGTAAGATCTACGGAATTACATCCTTGGGACCAACAGCATCAGGCCGCAAGACTCGACGATATGTTTATCGGAATGCTTATTCCGGCAATCGTATCGCAACAAAAAACACCCAAGGGTGCAAACTACCTTCAAAACGAACAGGGTTACTTTGAAGTTCGAATTGAAGATGGTTATGTGAATTCCGCTCTGGGCGCTATCGCCAAGAGCGGAATGGATTTCGCAAGCGAACTCGCAAATGCCGCCTAGCAGTCCTCCCACCGAATCGCGTCGCACACCCGTGCGACGCTTTTTATTTTATATTTTTTCCATACCACGTATTTGCTTTTTTATTAAAAAATGGTATTATATTATTCAGATCGATCTTCAATTTTAACTCAAGCAAGGAGGCTTTATGCTTGACCTTTCTGAAGCTGAAATCGAAAGACTGGCAACTGAAGCTGACGAGCATTTGAGGTCAGAAAAAAAACCAGGCTGGAAAGCAGCTATCGACCTGATCATCAACAGTAATCCTCATTTGCGAAGTTTCAGACGTACAGTCACCTCTCTCGTTTCGAAGAAGCTACATGAAATGAAGAAGGGGCAACTAGAATTACCTTTCGTTCAAGAACAAAAGGTAGTGCATTGGTGGGAACACTAAACCATTTCCCCTCCCCACGAACCCAACCGTAAGGCTGGGTTTTTTCTTGCCACTTAATTCTTTATTCTGTATTCTTCATTGTACTGGCCCTATCGTCTAACGGTTAGGACGGAGCCTTCTCAAGGCTCAAATCGGGGTTCGATTCCCCGTAGGGTCACATGAAATAAAATCGCCCCAGCTTGCCTGGGGTGGTTTTATTTTAAGTCCAGGGGAATCGAAGCCTGTTTGAGATATTTTTGAGTACGGAGTATACGAAAAAAATATCCGAACATGGGTACTGATCCTGTAAGGATCGATTCCCCGTAGGGTCACAATCAGATACTCGCTCGAAAAGTAGCACCGCGCGCTGACGCGCCGAGGTATTTTTTTAATTCCAAATTCCTAATTCTATATTCTAAAGTCTAGCGTTTGCTCCATTCTTCGTCCTGTCTCACCAAAAGCTCTTGGGCTCGCTCAGGTTCTCCAAGAAGTATCTTTGTCACCTTTTCCATACGAACACCTTGTGAACCCTTTATAAGTATCAAATCCCCTTTCTCAACCTTATTTTGTATAAAATCACCTGCTTCAATTGAGGTTTCAAATGACACAACCTTGCGCTTACCCATACGAGCTTTGAGTGCACCCTCTGCAAAAAACTTACCCCTTATACCCACAGTAACCAAAGTATCACATATCTTCGCAAGCTTCTTTCCAAGTCTCTTATGTTCTTCTATTGAAAATTTTCCAAGTTCAAGCATGTCACCTAAAATTGCAATCTTTTTTCCAGTACACACCGCCATTTCAAGTGTATTAAGTGCTTCTTCGAGAGCGATCGGCGAAGAGTTGTAACTGTCATCAATGAGGATTGAACCATTCTTCCCTTTTATAATATTCATTCTCCCTCGAGGAGGCACATACGAAGCAAGAGCTTGACCCACCTTCACAGGATTCAAACCCTGACTCATAGCAACTGCAAATGCACCTAGCACTGGATACATATGATGACTGCCGAGAATACCTCCAACCGATACAGGCATACAATTACCTTGATAATCAACCTTAAATGTTATTCCTGATACGTTTCCACCTTCATACACAAGATGAAACTCAGAACCTCGCACAGTGGCAGGCGCGAGACTTCCATACGTCAAAGGTTTTATAAATGACTCCTTTGCATAAGACATTACATCAGCATCATCTGCATTCAAAACTAAAAAACCGTCTTTTTTCAGTGCTTTTACCAAGTATCCCTTTTCTTTTACAACCTCATCTTTTGAACCAAAAAATTCAACATGGACTGGCACTGCACTAAATCGAGTAACAACCACCACATCCGGATGAAGCCATGTAGAAATTTTTTGTATATCTCCTGGCCTATCTGCTCCAACCTCAAGCACAAGCCACTTTGGATAAGCAGGTGAATATACAATAAGTTGTAAACCTTTGAGAATATTTTGAATCCACATCACAGGGTTATTCCAAGCATTTGGAAGACCAAGAATTGTAAGAGGAACACCAACATCACTATTAAAACTTTTTTCACTTTTACGAACAAAGAAAAATTGAGAAAGTGCTGTGTAGACAGCATCTTTTGTGGAGGTTTTTCCAACATTTCCAGTCACTGCAACAATTTTTGGCTTATATCTCCAAAGTACTGCCCGAGCTTCAAGCTCAAGAATTTTTACTATTACTTTTTTAAAATATGCTTTCATTTTTATTTATTCCTAATTCTTACTTCTTAAATCTTAATTCTATTTCAGCGATCCGGTGGTATTTCATAATGATGTATCAAAAACTGTGTTATGTCAGCAAAAGACTGAGTGAGAGTCTCTGATGCATATTCAACTTTTTTTGGATATACCGTATACAAAAAGACTATGAACTGAGGATCGTATGCCGGAAAATAGCCAAAAAATGAATGTAGAAATCTGTCGGTATAATATCCACCTCCTTCAGGTTTTGCAATCTGAGCAGTTCCTGTCTTTGCAGCAACGCTGTATCGAGGATTTTTTATTTTTCCATTAAGGAGCGCTGTATCAACTACCGACACAAGCATACGAGTCACCTCTTCTGCAGTTTCTTTTTTAAAGACAGGCTTTGGAGGTAAGGTTGATATTTCTTTTGAAACACCTACTGAATAGTGAATTTCTTTTGCAATATGAGGAGACGGGAGCGAACCACCATTTGCAAGCGTCGAGAGTGCTCGTACAGTACCAATAGGAGTTAGAGCAATACCTTGTCCATATGAAGCTGTTGCATACTCGATATCACGCGTACTATCGAGGTTGTCGATAAGACCTCGTGTCTCATTTGGAAGATCTATACCGGTCTCTTCTCCCATATCAAGTGATTTAAAATAGTCAGCAAATGCTTTATTTCCAAGCTTACTTACAACGAATGCAACACCTGTATTCAATGATTTACTAAGAACTGTTTGCATGTCCACAACCCCTCGTCCCTTTCCATCATAGTTTGAAATACGAGCAGTATTCAAAACCAAAAAACCCTCATCTTTGTATGTGGTCTTAGAAGTAATAACTCCTGCATCAATTCCAGAAGCAACAGTGAGCGGCTTAATGATCGAACCCATCTCGTAAACACTCTCAACAAGAGGGTTGCCAAAACTCAAGACCTCACTTGCCTCCAGAGCATTTGGATTGAAGGTAGGATTCACTGCCATTGCTACCACCTCACCTGTCTTTGGATCCATCACAATTCCACCAGAAAATTCTGACGACCATGTATCAGTAATCTCTTCAAGCTTCTTTTCCAAAAACATCTGTGTTCCAAATTCAATTGAAGTCACAATATTTCCCTCAAGTGGTTTTTCTTTAAAAAGAGTTTCTTTAATATTGGTAAATATTTCAGCAAAAAAGTTTTGATAGCTGTCTGTTGTATCGCGTACAAGAACATCTTCGTAATACCGCTCGAGACCATACCGGCCCGCATACTCATCTTCTTTGAAAGCAACAATTCCTACAGTATTAGAAGCCATCTTTTCAGCTGGATAAAATCTGCAATTATCTTTTTGAACAATAATCCCTTTGATACCAAGAGCTTGTATAGCTTCAGCTTCTTTTGTCTCTACTTTTTTTGCTATTTCTTCGTATGGATCACCCGCCTTCAGTGCACGCTCGAGAAAATATTCTTTTTCTATAGAAAGAAATGGTGATATCTTTTCCCATACATCTAAAGGGTTCTCTAAAGTATTTGGATTTACCGCAATTACAAAACAAGCCTTAAGTGTAGCTGCTGTAAATAGTTGACCGTCTTTGTGTGTAAAAAAAATAGACCCTCGACTAAAAAGAGAGGTGCTTGGTTTGCTGTATTGTCGATCTGCTTTTGCGCTATATTCTTCACCAGACACAATCTGCACAAAATAAAGCTTACCTACAAGTATCAGAGCAAAAATAATGATACACGCCGACAAGAACTGAACCCGTGCCGTGAATCGCGCTTTCATACGAGATTATCTACTGAATGAAACTGATTGCTTTTTTGAAACGAATGTTGGATTGAGAACCTCTGAAAAACCACGTGAAGTAGCAAAAACCATATCAATATGTTGAGTCTTAGACACATAATCAGACTCGAGAGATGCAATAGTAGAGCCAAATTCAGTAATTTGTTTTTCAAAACCCTGTCGTGCTACTACATTTCTCACTGTTTCATTTACAAAAAACATATAAAGTCCTGCCAAAAAAACAATTCCTGAAATCAGTGTCCAGAAGAGTATTCGTGATGTATTGTATGTGAGTGTAATGCTTTTCATATTATTTTTTCTCTATAATTCTTAATTTTGCACTTCGAGCACGTGGGTTTTGAATTAATTCCTCGCGCGATGGAGTAAGTGGTTTTTTATTAATAAGTATCCATTCCCCTCCCTGTTGTAACTCTTTAAAAAAATTCTTTACGATTCGGTCTTCGATACTATGAAATGTGATCACCGCGATCCTGCCACCCTTAGAAAGAATTCGTGCAGAACCTTCTAGAGCCTCGCCCAAAGACTTCAACTCATCGTTAACTGCGATTCGAAGCGCTTGAAAGCTTTTTGTTGCAGGATTTATCTTTCCTCTGCGATAAAAAAATGGAACTGACTCTGCAATAATATCTGCAAGCTCTTTGGCGGTTTCAATCGGCTTTATCTTTCGTTTTTCTACGATATGTCGTGCGATCCTACGCGCATATCGTTCCTCACCATAACCAAAGAGAACATTTGCAATACTTTCTTCTTCCCACGTGTTGATAATGTCTCCTGCAGTAAAAGAAGGGGTATCACTATAACTCATTAAAAGTGGTTCATCTTTTTGAAAAGAAAATCCACGACCTCCTTCTTCAAACTGGTTTGTATTCCATCCAAGATCAAATAAAATTTTATCTGGATGTGGAACATTAACACCTTGAAGTAAGTTCTCAATTTCTCGAAAGTTTCCTTTGATAGCCTTGAAAGATGTCTTGGCAGTCTTCAGACGCTCTTCGCTTGCTCGTATGGACTCTGGATCTGCATCGATACCAACAATCGAAACTGTATTGTTATATCGTTCTGCAACATAGCCGCTGTGACCTCCACGACCAAGAGTTGCGTCTACAAAGACATCACCCTCCTTCAAAGAAAGACCTTCTATTGATTCTTGTAAAAGAACGCTTTTGTGTTCCATATTCGTTTAGATCATTCCGACCTCGCCAAGTTTTTGAGCAAGAGTATCAACTTCCTTTTCGACCCGTTTCTTGTATTCAGTCCATCTTGTCTCGTTCCAAAACTCAACACGATTATGAACGCCTGTAATCACCACTTTATTTTTAAGATCGGCGTAACTTCTTAAAAAATCTGGAATGAGTATTCTGCCGATTGAATCAACATCTATTTCAACAGCGCCAGCCAAGAGAAATCTATTGAAATTTCTACTATCTGCCTGACCCATCGAAAGATTTGCGAGCTTCTCAGCAATCTTTTCCCACTCCTTCATGGTGTAGAGGAAGAGAC
>JBJOQC010000044.1:0-22429 GCA_046050145.1 Candidatus Parcubacteria bacterium
AAAACAGACGCAATCTTTATTAATTTAGGCAAAAATGTCACACAACACAACAAACAATACAAAAAACTTTAGTATCTACTTCCTAAAAGATAAGGGGTTTTTAAAAGGTTTTTGGAAGAGTTCGAACATAATCTGGTCTGTAGACGGAAAAGAAACTGGCAGAATTAATTTTCATATCGACACCTCTGAACCAAGTCCACATATTCAACTAACCTACAAAGTAAAAAATTACTGGGAAAATGAGGAGAGCTGGAAAGATATAGACCATAAGGTCAATTTAGAAAAAATACCCTGCTATTTTGGTGGATTTAGGTGGTTTTTTAGTTGTCCTCGATGTTATAAAAAAATTGCTGTACTTTACCTAACCAATAGTTATTTTATCTGTAGAAAATGCGCAAATTTAACATATGAAAGTTGCAATGAAAACAAAAGATATAAAAATGGAATATTCGCAATACTTGGAAAATCTTTGAGAGCAGAAGAATACTATGAAAAAATAAAAAGAAAGTTCTACAAAGGAAGACCTACACGGAAATACAGAAGATATATAAAAATGGAATCACTTTCTACAATGAGCACTTTTGAACTTAAAAAAATTAACGAGATGTTGCCTAATAAAAACTAACTTTGTGGTATATAATTTATATATTCATCCAATTGTGTCGTTATTCCAGAGATTTTTTGTTGTCATAATGACGCTTAAGGGGCAGTCTGCCGTTATGGTCAGTCTCTGGATTGAACATGATTGGATGAATCAGACTGTCCCTTTGGCGTATAAATAATATGGAAAAACAAAATAGATATTTCTTATATGTTCGAAAATCCTCTGAGGGAGAGGACCGCCAAGTTCAGTCTATTCCAGACCAGATTGCCCAACTAATGAAACTGGCCAAAGACTCCAACCTTGAAATTATTGAAACCCTTGAGGAGTCAAAATCAGCAAAAAGTCCTGGTGCTCGTCCTGTGTTTTCTAAAATGCTCGAACGTATCGAAAACGGAGAAGCTAACGCTATTCTGTGTTGGGAAATTAATCGTCTATCAAGAAATCCTGTTGATAGCGGAACAATTCAGTGGATGCTCCAGCAGAGAATACTAAAATCAATTAGAACAATTAACCGAGAATATAAACCTGATGATAATGCTCTTTTACTAAGTGTAGAAAGCGGTTCAGCAAACCAGTTCATACTTGATTTAAAAAAGGGAGTAAAAAGAGGAATAGATAGTAAAATCACAAAAGGTCATGCTCCAATACTTGCCCCTCTTGGATATTTAAATACGAAGATAGAAATCAGAGGTGAAAACTATATTATTAGAGATAAGGAACGCTTCCATATCATAAGGAAAATTTGGGATTTAATGCTCACAGGAAATTACACTCCTCCTAAAATTTTAGAAATAGCAAACAATGATTGGTGTTTACGAACTCGAAAAATGAGACGTCGTGGAGGAAAACCTATTTCGAGAAGTACCATCTATAAAATACTCACAAATCCCTTCTATTATGGATATTTTGTATACAGTGGGCAAACATATAAGGGCGAACATGAAGCAATGATTAGTATTGATGAATACGACAAAGTACAAATCTTGCTTGGAAGAGAAGGTAGGCCTCGACCTAAAAAACATCAATTCCCTTTTACTGGAATAATAAGATGCGGGGAGTGTAATAGCGCAATAACAGCTATTGAAAAAACCAAAATAATTAAATCGACAGGCAAACTAAAAACCTTTACTTATTATTATTGCACTCGAAAGAAAAACCAAAAGTGTAGCCAAAGAAAACACACCTCCACAGAAAATCTAGAAGCTCAAATAGATTCAGAATTGACTAAACTTAGCATATTACCCGAATTTAAAGACTTAGCACTAGAAATAATCAGAGAGAATAACGACACAGAATTAGAAAATCGAACAAAAATATATGAAAACCAACAAAAAACTCTCATTGAAAATCAAAAACAACTTGATAACCTAACCAGAATGAGATACAGAGAACTCATAAGCGATGAAGAATTCATAAAAGAACGTGAACAAATTCAAAATCAAATTATTAAAATAAGAGAAGAGATTAAAGCAACAGAGAAAAGAGCTGATGATTGGATTGAACTTACAGAGAAAACCTTTGAATTTGCCTGCTTTGCAAGAAGTATATTTGCAAACGGAGATATAAATACAAAAAAAGGAATATTCACTGCGCTTGGTCAGAACTACATACTAAAAGACCAGAAACTCTTTATTTCTAGCAACGAGTGGTTAAAACCAATATCTGAACAGTATCCTGCTATAGAAAATGAATACAGACGGTTAGAACTAGGAAAAAACAAGTCTACACAAAGACAAAAAGACGCTTTCGCGTCTCTTCGTCCTTTGATGCGCGGCCGAGCGGACTTGAACCGCCGACCTCTCGCGTGACAGGCGAGCGTTCTAACCAGCTGAACTACGGCCGCATAAAGGTCAATCTATCAGAAAAAGTAACTTTTATCAATTAAATGTGTCGGCGGGAGAAATCGAATCTCCGACCTCAGGCTTATGAGTCCTGCGCTCTAACCAACTGAGCTACGCCGACATTATATAACTTTAAACTATACAATTCCTGAAAGTGACCCTTCTCGCTTTCGGAACCAAAACAGCTACGCCGACATACATAACCTTAAACCTACCGACCTGCCTACCGACCTGCCTACCGCAGGCAGGAACAGCTACCCCCCACATCAAAAAACATACTACCATAATTCCCCCAAAACAAAACCCGTCTACCTAATCCCTTAGGACTAATCGAGACGGGTTTTATTTTTTCTTGTTCCGGGGCTGGGAATTGCACCCAGGCCTGGAGGTTATGAGCCTCCCGAGTTACTACTTCTCTACCCCGGGGTAATGCCTGAGGTTACAATTGTACACATTTAGAGACCACGGTCAAGCAATAGAGAATACCTTATATGTACTTAAATTCTCGAAAAACCTCTTCAAACATTTGTATAACCTTTCGTGCATCACGCTCGTTAAGGTCAAAATTTGAACCTTCGTGGGCAATAGCATTTCGCACCTTGTGAGCCTCCCACGCAAGATCGAGAGTTAGAAAATCACTCTTTTCAACACCCTTTAACTTATCTCCAATACCCTCACCCTTGTAACCAATTGTGTCCAAAAGTTCTTCGAGCATAATGTCAGCCTCAATAATCGCAAGACGCCAATCGCTCGAATTTTTAGAATTTATATGTTGTTCTACCCGTTCCCATTTCTTATTAACAATATGACTTACCACATCATCATCTGCCTCAGTCTCATCTCCTGGATAAAGCTTTTCCTTTTCTTCCCTTCGTATTCGAGCAATTTTCCTTGAAAAATTAATAATGCCGACAAAGAAAAGTGCCGATAGAACAATTGAAGTAAGCTGCAAAAGTGGAGCTATAGAGAGAAACCATTCATAGAAGTTTTGAGGGATGCCTTTTATATTTGAATTTGAATTCAAAAAAGCATTAAATCTTTCGATAAAAATACTACCCGCAACAGCAAAAAATACAATTGCGACAATTATATCCTCCTGAGAAACCTCAGCTCCTCCACCACCAGAGTCCTTTTTTTTATCGTCTGCCATATATGTAAGTATAAGCTGTAAGCTTTTTGCTGTCAGCTATCAGTATGTAGGTAAAAATACTATTTTTCACCAAGAAACTTTTTGCCAATATCAAAAAGCACATTCTCTCCTCCATGTGGCGCCATAAACTGGATACCTAGAGGAAGGTTCTTACTTCCCTCCTTAGAAAAACCTGAAGGAACAGAAAGAGCAGGGATACCCACTATATTTGCTGTTACTGTAAAAATATCAGCGAGATACATCTCCAAAGGATCATTTGTTTTCTCACCTATCTTAAATGCAGGAGTTGGTGTTGTTGGAGTAAGAATAAGGTCAACATCCGTAAAAAGATTCTTAAAACGCTCGGTCATGTCGTCCTTCAATTTCAATGCCTTATTGTAGTACGCATCATAATATCCAGTTGAAAGAACGTACGTACCCAAAAGTATTCTGCGACGAACCTCTTTACCAAAGCCAGTACGACGAGTCAAAAGATAATCTTCAAGCAAATCTTTACCGGCTTCATGAAGACCGTACTTTACACCATCAAAACGCGCAAGATTTGAAGAAACTTCTGCGGGCATCAAAATATAGTACACAGCAAGAGCTTGTGACATATCAGGCATATCAATCTCTCTTACTTCATGTCCAAGATCTTTTATTTTTTCTAATGACTCTTTAAAATTAGAAATCACATCTTCATGTAAACCCTTTTGACTAAGAAGTCCCTTAGGTACACCGATAGTGTATTTCTTTTTTGTAGACACACTGTATATGCCCTCTTTGTACGTTGTACTATCTAAAACATCAACTCCTTTAATTGCATTAAAAATAGTTTCTGCATCACCTACAGTTTTTGTAATAGGACCTACCTGATCAAGAGAAGATCCCATGGCCATAAGACCTGAACGAGAAACTGCTCCGTACGTAGGCTTCAAGCCCACCACTCCGCAAAAACTTGCTGGCTGTCTGATTGACCCTCCTGTATCAGAACCGAGAGACGCTAAAGCAATATTACCTGCCACAGCTGCAGCAGAACCACCCGAAGAGCCTCCTGGTACACGAGACATGTCGTGAGGGTTTTTACTTGGACCATACGCAGAATTTTCTGTAGAACCACCCATGGCAAACTCATCCATATTGACACGACCTAGAAATACCGCCCCCTGATCTTTCAATTTAGATATTACAGTCGCATCATACGTTGCAGAATAATCTTCAAGCATTTTTGATGAAGCACTTGCCTTTTTCCCCTGTATCAAAATATTATCTTTAACAGCTATTGGAATACCTGTAAGAAGTGTTGCCTTCTTTTGAGCAAATAAAGCATCTGCATGTTGTGCCTGTTTTAAAACATCATCATAGACCTCAAGGTAAGCATTTAAATCCTGATTCTTTTTTGCTATTCCGTCGAGATATGCTTGCGCGAGATCTATTGCCAAAAAATCACCCTTTGTAAGGTGTTCGTGTGCTGTTGTGATTGTAAGTGTATCTAAATCTATTTTCATTCTATTCTAGAGAATATTTTTAACTTTTACATACTGTCCTTCTCGTTCAGGTGATTCATTAAGGAGAACTTCGGTATTAATTCCTGATTCATGAGGATCAGAATCTTCTCGTAGAACATTACGCACAAGACCTGACTTACGATCATCCTGCTTAGGTAAAGACACTTTTTGAACCTGAGCAACATAGTCCAAAATAGATTCTATTTCTCCCTTAAAGACATCAGCCTCTTCGGGACTTATCTTAATACGAGCAAGTGAAGCAAGTTTTTCTATATCTTTTCTCTCAATCATTTCGATATAATACCATTCGTTCTATCAATTACATCTCTTGACTATATTCCATAAAATGATACAGTATTTTCTGCATTTAATGTTCTTTCCATCATCGAGGAGTACCCGACAATGACAACCGTAAGCCTTGCAAGACTTCAAGAAATCGACAGGATGGTTGTAGATCTACTCAACGAAATTCCTCATGAACACAAACCAACTGAGGCAGAATTTCACAAACGAGTACGCACCAAAGATGTATATCGAAATTATGTGATTGAACTTGTGAACATACGAATCAGTCGCGCAATCACCCCTCTTGAACTTCTTGCGTACATTCAATACAAACAAAAAGAGGAGCTAGAAATCACAAGACGCTTCGAGGAAGAGCAGATCGGTCTCGCAAAACAACACAAGTAACCCGACTACACCACAAAAAACCGCACACAACCTGCCTCACGGCGGGTTTTTTTATTGGCGACGTAAGGCGAGAGAAATGAGAAAGGTTTCTCATTTTCGAGCCAAAGAACCAACAAAGAATGAATACCCTTTATTTGATTAGTTTCAAAAATTCTTCTTCGTTTAAAATTGTTACCCCAAGCTCTTGTGCTTTATCATATTTAGAACCAGAGCTTTCCCCTGCCACAACATAACTTGTCTCTTTTGAGACTGAACTTGAAACGTCCCCTCCAAGCTCTCGTATTTTTTCTTTTGCTTCATCACGAGACATGTGAGACAGAGTTCCTGTAAGGACAAAAGTTTTATCTTTTAGTTTTTTTGAAACAGACTTAGTTACTTTTTCAAAAGAAACCTGCTTCAAAAGCCTCTCTACCAAAGCTTGATTTTCCACATCAAGAAACCATTGGTACACCGAACTCGAAACCACAGGACCAATACCAGAGACCTGATCCAAATCCTCCTGGCGCACCTTCATCAACTTTTCTATTGTTACAAACCTTTGAGCGAGATCTATCGCCGTCTCTTCTCCTACGTGCGGTATAGAAAGTGCAAAAATAAATCGAGGAAAACTAACCTTTCGAGCACTCTCTATTGAAGCAAGTAAATTATCTATAGATTTATCTCCAAACCGAGGAAGGGTTTCAAGATCCCCTCTCTTGATCGTAAAAATATCATCGAAATGAGTTATGAGGCCCGCATCAAGAAGTTGATCAATAATGCGTGGACCACACCCATCAATATTAAAAGTTTTCTTTGAAACAAAGTGGTAAAATTTTCGCTTCATTTGAGCGTGAGAATTCTTACTCACACATCTCCAAGCAGCCTGCCCAGGCACACGTTCGATACGGCCATCCTCGCCACACTCTGGAACATGGTCTGGAAATACGTATGACTTTTCTTTTCCTGTACGCATTTCAGTAAGTACTTGCACGATATCAGGAATAACATCCCCTGCTTTTTGGAGAATAACCGTATCACCAATACGAACATCGAGGCGTTTTATTTCATCTTCATTATGAAGTGTCGCACGAGACACTACAGACCCTGCAACAGTGACCGGACGAAGGTGAGCAACAGGAGTAAGCACACCTGTACGACCCACCTGAAGCACAATATCTTCTACCACTGTAGTTACCTGTTCTGCAGGAAACTTAAAGGCAATGGCAAATCGTGGAGCTTTACCTGTATAGCCAAGCATTTCTTGAATATCTCTCTCATTTACTTTTACCACCACACCATCAAGCATGTAATCTTGTTTGTCTTTTTTATGATGCCACTTTTCCCAATACTCAATTACCTCATCAATAGTTTTACAAAGACCAACATACGGGTTAACCTTGAAACCTAATTCTTTTAGAAATTCCAACTCTTCTGCTTGAGTTTTTGGTAGCGACTCATTTGAAAATGAAAGATCATAAATAAATGTATCGAGGGCACGGGAAGCTGCAATAGCTGAATCGAGCTGACGAATAGATCCAGCGGCGGCATTGCGCGGATTTGCAAAGATAGCCTCATTATTCTTTTCTCGCTCTTTATTTAACTTCCTCAACCCTTCTTTTCCAAGCCACACCTCACCCTCAACAATTACATCTATCGGTCTATTAAGCTTGAGTGGAACAGATTGAATTGTTTTTATATTTTGAGTTACATCTTCACCTATTTCCCCATCACCTCGCGTTGCAGCAGTTTTTAAAATTCCCTTCTCATATTCAAAAACAACCTTAAGTCCGTCTATCTTGAGCTCACATGTGTATGTTGGCTGTTTTGTGTTCCCAATTTCTTTTTCAATAAATCTTCGAACTCGAAGATCAAAATCTTTAATATCCTCTTTTGTAAACGCATCATTAAAAGACCACTGGGCAACCTTGTGAGGAACTTTTTTAAACTCAGGCAAAGGCTTTCCAGAAACTCTTTGTGATGGAGAATCAGGGGTTACAAGCTCTGGATACTGAGCTTCGATAGCTACAAGCTCATTTTTGAGAGAATCGAGAGCTTCAGGAGAAATCTCTTCCTTATCGAGAACATGATAGTTATAACGATGCTTCTCAATCGTTTCTTTGAGTTTTTTTAAACGATCTTTAACTCCTTGTGGGACAGCCTCTTTCATGAAGAAAGTCTACCAGATTTTAGAGGTGTGGGATATATAAAAAACACTCTAGTAAAACACCTCTATACCTCGTTCAAATCTTCGGAGATTAGTAATATCACAACTACTTCTTCCTTGAGACTCGATAGATGTTTCTAACACAGCTCCGTTATAGCATTTTTCCACTCGCACCTGCGCACACGTTCCATTTTCAAAATCAATAGTAAAATTACTTACCATAGGACGACTTCCAGAAACAACACTTGAGCAGAGAGGTTTATTTGAACTCTGTGGATCACCCGGATCAAAACTCGGATACTCGGCCTGAATATATCCAACGCCTCCAGTATTAGGTAATGCATACGTTACATCTACTCCACAGTCTATTTGTTGCACAGGACTCATAAAAGCAGTGTTACCACTTTGGTTTCTCCAATCCCAAAAAAGAGCACACTCAACACCGCTATCAGCCGCATAAAAAGCAAGTTCTGATTCTCGTCCAGCACCTGAAAGAATTGTCTCTTTCAAAGCAATATTTGAAATAGAAAGTACCACCAGAAGCAAAAGTCCTGACACAACAACAGCAACAAAAATTGTGAATCCTTTTTTATGTATCATAATGGATAGCCTTCTTGCCAATTAAACATATGCTCAACTACTGTAAAATCTCGCACAAGAGATCCTTTTTGCCATTCCATCTTTACAGTAATCTTAACCTCTTGTGCATCAGGTATAGAAACAGTAGAAGGAACCTTCTCTAAACGAACTGTACGTTTGAACCCTGTCGGGTTTGAACCGCTACTGTTTTGAATATAAAAACCTTGTGCGTCTTTTTGCACCTTACAAGCATCAGTACAAGGAGCTACCAATCGAGTTTTTATATTAACAGCGCAATTTACATCAATACAACTTGTAAGTCCCGTAAGCCAATCTTGATTTTGATGAGTATTATTGTCACGAATATTTCGGACAAGCTCAACAGCCTCTTGAGCAAGCTGAAATGCCACAATCTGATCTCGCGCAAGTATCGCAGAAGAAAGTCCACTTTGTGCAACAGAAAATGCTCCTGCAATTGAAAGAGAAAGAATTGAAATAGCTACGAGCGTTTCAAGAAGAGTAAACCCAGTATTCTTTTTTGCAAAAAAGTATTTCATATTATTCAAGTTCCCGTTGAGATATTGCTGACTGCAAATCAAATGTTGTTTGATTTGAAGCTCGAGTTCCTGCAATACCGCCGACCTGCAATATCACAAATGGCTGGAGACCATCTCCAGAAGGTACACCCTGAACAGTAAGATTGAATCTGTTTATGTTTATTTCGGGTGATGTTATTGACTCAAACTGTGCACCACTAATACTACGCTCTATACTTCCATTTGTTGCATTATGTCTATAAGAAACAGTTTGTAATGCTCTATTGGGCAGAGTAAATCTGTCTTGAAATGTAATCCCATTGGTTTGCACACTCCAGTTTGTACCGAATTTCACATTACGAGATATGGTCTCAACAACAAGATTAAGATTGTTCATGGCAGATTTTAGTGATCGAGATTTTCTATTTGCCTCAACAATAGAAAATACAGCGCCCATACTCATCACCATAATGATAGAGAAAATAGAAACAGCAACCATAAGCTCAATCAGTGTGAATCCCTGCCCTTGTTGTTTCTTATGAAAATTCATTATATACAGTATAACTTATATGCTCTCTACAGAAATCTGTCCTGTTTTTTGAATACGAATAGCCTTTTGTTTATTATCAGGCGCTCCAAGGATAATAACAACACCCTTATATGGAGGATTTGAACTACTCAGTTCTATTCGAGCATCAAGACTTGGTCTTAAAAAAGTAATATGAGTGAAGTTTTCATTACACTGATTTAAGTTGTCACTTTGTTTTATTCGACATATATCTGCTATCGTATTTCCTCGCGAAAGTGTATGGGTTGCAGTTTCTTCACCAACATCAAACTCCCTATCTCCATTTGAATCAACAAAAGAAATAAAACTACCGGGCGTGCTTTTATTAAAAAATACACCGTAGGCGTTATCAAAACTACTTCCAGCACCAGACACCTTTACACTCGATCCAAAAACCTGGGCCTCACGTACAGTCAAAGCAACCTCATATGCAAGGTTCGTCAAAGCAAGTTCGCTATTGAAACTTGAATAATTAAAAAGAGAGATGGTTGCAATGACCGCCATAATACCAATAACAACCATAAGCTCTATCAAAGAAAACCCTGTAGTAAAAGATGTTGTTTTTTTATTTATTTTTTTAAACATGTATTACAACAAAAGATATGAAAGTCCAAAAAAATCAAAAGAGAAGAAGAATGCAATAAAGAAAGCAATAATCATAAAAGGACCAAAAGGAACTTCACTTTTCATTGTAACCCTTTGAGATGAAGAAACCAATAAGAGTCTTTGGATCAAAATAGCTCCTATTGCCCATAAAGCTCCAATCCAAAATGAAAGTGCGATAGCAGAAACTCCAGAAATAAAACCCAGAGACCAGCCTATACCCCACGCAAGCTTACTGTCAGCAAAGCCAATCCATCGTCCACCTGACACAAGCCATAGCAAAAAGAATGGAAGAAAAAGAAGAGGTCCAGCCAAAAGATGCAAAAGACTAGGAAATACATATGTACCTTGTGGGAAAAACATACTTACACCAGACACAATAATAAAAGGATATACAAATTCATTTGGAATAATTTTATGCCACAAGTCGTAGATAAATACCGGAATTAAAAATATAGAAGTAAGAATTAAGAAAAGATATGAGATTAAAAAAGAAGAAAAAGAAACTCTCAAGAGACTCTGGAAATGTAAAAAACCAAAAAGAAATATAAGAGCTGTCGCAAGCTCAACTACAGGGTATTGCCAAGAAATCTTTGTCTTACACCCACTACATTTACCACGAAGAAATATAAAACTCACAAGAGGAATATTTTCATACCATGAAAGAGTTTTTCCACATGAAAAACATCCTGACCTACCAGTAACAAAACTTCTTCCTGTATTGAATCGCAAAGCAACAACATTAAGAAAACTACCGATGATTGCTCCAAGAATAAATAAGAAAAAAGAGATTAGATACATACAGCCTGATTACCTGAAATCTGTGCGGTGCCAATTTGAGAAACACCAATACTATTAGCACACCAGCTCGTAAGAGGGTCTGTTTTTAGAGGTACAGACACTGCCCAACTTGTTGCATTACCCACACTTCCCGAATCATTGTCTGAAACACAGGTAGCAGAAGTACCTGATGTAAATTCAGCTGCTGAAATTAAATTCGCAGGACTTGTACTTACAAAAAAACTTCCTACACCCAAACAACTATTTGTTTCAGTACCATAATGTCCATTTGAATCAAAATATAATTCAGCAGAAGCATTTAGCTGAGCCAGCTCAGCTTTTATTTTTGCATCCTTTGATTTATCTCGAGTTGCATTAAGAGCTGCTAACGTGATTGAAGAAAGTATTCCTATGATTGCAATAACAAGAAGAAGTTCTATGAGCGTGAAAGCTTTTTTATTCATATATAAAAAGTATACTGCATACAACGTAAAATAAAAAACCGCCTTCCGGCGGTTTTTTACAAAAATCCAAAGAATTTAAAACTAGTCACAAATAACGTCACCCGCTGCAAGCGGAGCGTCAATTGCTGTTGCGTTACCTGTTGAGTCAACACACCAGTTATCATTTGTACCCGCTGGAGTACCTGGCATCACAGCAGACACAGCGTAAGCAGGACCTGTTGTTGATTGGCAAGTCAATGTTGCTCCTGCTGGATAATTAGCAGCAGTTGTATATGTTAATACACCAGAAACTGCGTCAGCAAACATTCCAGCATTACATGCTGTTTGTGCACCACCATAGTTACCATTGTTATCATAATAAATTTCTGCAGCAGCTCGTAAACCAGAAAGTTGAGCCTTTACTTTAGCATCGTTTCCTTTTCCTCGAGCAGTGTTCAAAGAAGCAAGAACAACTGATGAAAGAATACCGATGATGGCAATAACCACCAAGAGCTCAATCAATGTAAAACCTTTTCTAAAAGACATAATGTAATAATTTAAAACCTAATAATTAATAATCGAGTAAATGGGAATGACCCTTTTACAAATCTCTTACATTCGACCCCTTACCCGGGTAGTAAGTCGTTTATTTCAAACGATGGATTAATTATACGAGAAAAAACAGGGCTTAAACAGATAAAAATAACCTCTCATGTGGATAATATGTGTACAAACTGTGCAAAATATAAAGAATTAGGAGTTAAGAAGTAGGAATTAAGAATATAAACACAAAACAGAAGGTGGAATATAGAACACAAGAGATAGAATTTAATATATAGAATATAAGAAAAAACTATTACAAAAACCCCAAAACCATTTTAGATGCTAGGCGTTTGCGAGTAAAACTACTAATCCATAAGTTAAAATTGCCTTGAGTACGAGGCGCAAGTAATTTTACAACTAAACCGTACAGGGGTACGGTGCAGGCGTAAAATTATGAAATAACGAAGTAGACGAGGCAATTTTAACTTATGGATCCAGCGACGTTGTATATAGGCATAAGCACTGCAGCAAGCAATACTCCCACTCCAACTCCCAAAGTTACGATCATCACCGGTTCAATCAAATCAACAAGAGTATCGACCGCATTCGTAACTTCGCGTCGATAAAACTTTGCCATTGTATTCATAATGGTACCAAGCTCTCCTGTCTCCTCACCCACCTTAATCATTGTCGTCATAATCGTAGGAATCTCTTTATACTGAGAAAGAGCTCCTGAAAATGAGCTACCACCCTTAACTCCCTGAAGAGCATCCTCTAGAATTCTCTGGTAAATGTCATTACCCACCACAGCTGAAGTTATTTCTATTGAGCGTACCATAGAAATACCTGAAGAAATCATCGTACTCATGTTGTCAGCAATACGAGAAAGATACAGCTTGCGGTAGAGATCTCCCACATACGGAACACCGAGTTTAAAAGCAGAAAATGAAAGACTACCTTGAGGAGTATTTATAAAACGTATTAAAAAGAAACCTCCCACAATCACGGCAATAAGAAGAAATAAACCATAATTTAAAAAGAAGGTACTTATACCAAGAACAATTTTTGTATAGAAAGGAATCTCTTGTCCTGACTCAACAAGAATCACACTAATTTTTGGAATCACAATAGTAAACATCAAAACCATCACCCCGATAAATGTCATAATAACGAAAGCGGGATAAATAAGTGCATTACGCGCCTTACTAGTTACTTCATAAGTACGATCAAGATAATCTGCAAGATAATTAAAGGTGTCATTAAGTTTTCCAGACTCTTCACCTGCACGAACCATGTTTACATAGAAACCAGAGAAAATATCTCCGTGCTTTGAAAGTGCTTTTGATATAGTACTTCCACCCTGAAGATCATCTGCCACCTCAGTTAAAGCCTTTCTTAAAACAGGACTCGTCATTTCTGATGCAAGTAATTTAAATATTTGGAGTGCAGAAACTTGAGCATCAAACAAAGTTGCCATCTGACGTGAGAGAATCACCACATCTTTATTTGAAACTCGATTGAGGAACTTTATCTTACTTTTAAAAGACTTGTTGTCATCAACAGGAGAAATAGAAGAAAGCACCAAATTACGTTTTTGAATTGCATTGATTGCAACATCAAGACTAATAGCATCAATCGTGCCCTCATTCTTTTCGCCAGTAGTATCTATAGCCTTGTAGTTGAATAACATATGTATATTTTATCAGAATTTCTCTTTACCCGCTTACCTTACAGATCTTCTAAACCCTCAAATTACATCAACTTTTCCAATGTCTTTTGATTTACTGAGTGTCTGTAGGCATTCTCTACCGTAATCTCACCTTGCCGAACAAGCTCTGCAAGAGAACGGTTAAGGTCGATCATACCTTCCTCTGATGAAGTTTCAATTACGGTGTTAATCTCATGAGTTCTACCTTCACGAATCAAGTTCATTACCGCACTATTTGCAATGAGAAGCTCATATGCAGGAACAAGCCCCCCTGAAATACGAGGGATCAAACGCTGAGAGAAAATACCTGCGAGCGATCCAGCAAGCTGAAGTCTAATTTGGTTTTGTTGCTCAGCAGGAAATGAGTCAATAATACGATCGACTGTCTGAGAGGCTGTGTTTGTGTGAAGTGTTGAAAGTACAAAGTGTCCTGTTTCAGCAGCGGTCACTGCTGTTGAGATTGTTTCTGGTTCTCGCATTTCACCGATCATCACCACATCAACATCCTGTCGAAATACCCCACGAAGTGCTGTATGAAAATCTGGTGTATCACTTTTTATTTCACGCTGATCGATAATGGATTTTTTTTGAGGAAATACATATTCGATCGGATCTTCGATTGTAATAATATGTTCAAGTCGACTTTCGTTAATAAGATCTATAATTGCAGCGAGGGTTGTTGATTTTCCCTGACCTGTCGGACCCACCACAAGAAAAAAACCTTGTTGTCTGTCGGCAAAAGTTTTAATCACCGGTGGAAGATTGAGCTCTTCCACAGTTCGAATTTTATTTGGAATAAGACGAAGAGCTATACTTATCATTCCCTGCTGGAGAAATGCACTACCTCGAAAACGAGCCTTGCTTCCATATGCATACGCAAAATCAACTTCTTTCTTCTTTTCAAATACTTCTTTATGTTCATCATTCAAAAGTGCATTAAAGATACCTTTTACATCATCCTTTGAGAGGATTGGCTTTTTGATAAGAGGCACAAGAAAACTTGCAACACGGATTGTTGGGTGTCTTCCCTCCGAGATATGAATATCAGATCCATCCTCTCGGATAACCGTCTCTATCAAATCTTCAAGCTCTTTTTTATGATCCATAGACATACAAAATTATTTTTTATGAGATTCGGTTATTTTTAATACCTCAGCCACGACCTCTGAAGGAATACTTGTAGCTTTTACTATATACCCATGAACATGAAGTTTCTTTGCGCGTTCAATATCATATGAATCACCCTGATTTGTAAGCATGATGATAATTGCGTCAGGTGCGAGCTTTTCATTTTGAATCTTTTCAACAACTTCGAGACCATCTTTCCCTGGCATTACAATATCAGTCAAAATAATATCTGGATGATAGTCTTTTAGCTTCTCAAAAGCAGCATCCCCTCCTACCGCAACCTCTACAGTAAAACCATCCTTCGCAAATTTATGCGAATACATATCCAAAAGGAATTTGTCATCATCAATAAGTAAGATTTTGTATGTATGTGCCATGTTATAAACTGTTAACTTCCTCAAGAGGAATGATCCGCTTGAATGATTTCATTATACCGTCTTCTTTGAGAGTAATCATACCCTTCGCCCGGGCAACCTTGTACACATCAAGCTCTGTTGGACTCTTTAGAACAATTGCCTCAATATCCTTATCCATCTCTAAGATCTCCATCACATTTGTTCGTCCACGAGTACCTGTCGGACAATCTGGTGTCGGTTCAATGCTATATAACTCCTTACCAAAATGAATATCTTTTCTAAATTCGGCTGGTAAATCAGAGAATTGTTTTTCAACCATCGCTTTCATACTACCCTCAAAAGGAACTGCTTTTCCTCCATCTTTTGGCAAGGTCGATACGAGTCGCTGAGCCATGGCGATAATCAATGTTGGTGCAATAAGGTAAGGGTCAACACCCATATCAATAAGACGAGGTATTACACCGATCGATGTATTTGTGTGAATTGTTGAAAGTACCAAGTGTCCCGTAAGCGCCGCCTGAATAGCAAGTTGTGCAGTTTCCTTATCTCTAATTTCTCCCACCATAATAATGTCTGGATCCTGACGGAGTGTTGTACGAAGTCCGTTCGCAAATGTATATCCGATCTCTGGACGAACCTGCGACTGCATCATACCTTCAATACTATATTCCACCGGATCTTCAAGAGAGAGTACATTTTTTTCTTCTCTATCGAGCTCGTTGAGCATCGCATACAGTGTTGTAGTTTTTCCAGAACCAGTTGGTCCTGAAATAAGAATGAGTCCGTATGGTCTTCGTATTGCCTTTTTGATGATCTCAAGGTTACGAGGAGAGATTCCCATGTCATCGAGTTTTCGAACACCTTTTTCTTGGTCGAGAATACGCATCACCACCTTTTCTCCGTAATATGTTGGAAATGTCGAAACTCGAAAATCAATTTTTCGCCCTTCAATCTTTGCAGAAAAACGACCATCTTGAGGTTTACGCTTTTCGTCGAGACGCATATTTGAAAGAATCTTTATACGAGCAATCACAGCAGAGTGCACTTTTGGTGGAAGCACCAAACTTGTGTGGAGCACACCATCAATTCGAAAACGGACACGCACATTTTCACGCATAGGTTCAATGTGAACATCAGACGCAACACCTTCTGTTGCATACCGTAAAATAGTTGCAACAATCTTTGTAACAGGTGCATCTTCAATAATTTTAGTTTCGACACTCGGACCCTGACCCGAGTCACTCTCACTCTCGCCCTCACTCTGTTCTGGTTTTATATTTTTTGAATTGTCTTCTTTTGCAGATTGTTCTATCTCATTTGTAAGTTCTGTCTCAAGCTCTGAGAGAGCTTTATTTACTTCGCCTGACAAACCTTTATATGAATTGATCACCTTTTCAAAATCAGCTTCTGAAATTAAAAAAAGTTTAAATGGAATATTTACTTTTGAAGAAATAAAGTTGAGCGCATCACGAGCATCAATATTGTCTGGATCTACAACACCAACCTCAAGTACCCCATCCTTCAGACCGAGGGGTGCAAACTTGTAATGAGACGCTGATTCTTCTGGAATATATTCTAGAATTTTTGTTGAAATATTTTCAGTACCAAGATTTCTCATTGGCATGTCTAAATATTCACTCTTTGCTTCTAAAATCTGGAGAGGGGTCACACCTTTCTTCTGCAACAATTTTTCAAGTGTTACATCTTCTGCTGCAATCTGCTCCTCAAGCAAAGGAACATCTTGCCGAGATATTATTTTTTTTTCGGCTAATATATCGAGTATGCTCATAGAAACTTATAGACCTAAAGGAGCAAACGGGTTTGTTCTTCCAGACGGAAATGGAATAATCGAGAGACCGAAATCAGAGAGTCCTGTAAATAATGGATTTGTAAATACACCCTGAGAAAGAGAGATGGGTTCAAGTGTTGTAAGAAGTGTTGAAATTTCTTGTGTAATATTTGTTGATTCAGTCACAAGACCAGTGGAGAGCGCTGGGTCAGGCTCCACAAAGAAAAAGCTGTAGGCAAAAAATCCTATAACCAAAAGAAGGATGACGATAGTTATGAGTGTATTGTATCTGCCTTCATTCATATATTATTTTGAAAGTGAATAAGTTTGTACTGTCGCTGTAAACTCGTATACACCAGTCTCAGTTGAAACAAAATTAACACGTGTTAGATCCATAATTCGCAAACTCTTTCCAATATCTTCCGTGAACTGAGCAAAATTTTGGTATGGCGACTTAAATTTAAATGTAACAAGATGTGTACGAAACGGAACCGACTCAGGAGCTGTTGCACTGTCTGGAGTAGAAACACTTATGTCTCGAATCTTAATTCCATATTTTGAAGCAAGACCATCGAGATCCATAACAAAACGAGTCTGATCAAAAGAGTCTGGCAAGAAAGCATTGAGCTTATTGAGATTGTCTTGAGAAAGATTGTTGTATTCGGTCGCAAGCCTATCGTATACAGACACAAGTTTAACACTTTTCTCTTGAGCTTCTTTATAGACAACCTCCTGTGCACGAAGAACCATCACAGCATCATACTGAGGTGCAATATAGGTATAGTAAGTACCTACTGCAAGAGCTATGAGAATGAGAGGAAGAATTGTTTTCATATTATTGTATAGTTCCTACAAAAGACACTTCTTCAGAACTTGTAGTACTTCCTTCAAAGATTTTAGTATCAAAATTTACTATTGAAGAGAAAGTTACATTACCTTTTTCATTGAGAGTCATATTCGAAACCTCAACAGAAGTAACATGGTTCGCTTTTCGTAAAGCATCAACCTGACTTGCGACAGCAGCGTAACCTTGTGCTTCACCTTTAAATGCAACTTTCATTGATTTTCCAGGAGAAATTTCTGCTGTAATATCAGCAAGTCTTACATTTCTTAAGACAATACCCTCAAAAAAATCTGTGACTTTTGAAAAAGAAACATGCCTATTCAAAAGCATTTCTGCATTTCCTGTCTTTTTTCCAAGGTCAATAAAAGTAGTAAGTGCGTCTTTATCCAAAAGATCTCGTTTCTCAACAAGTTCGGCATCAATAGATGCTATGTTTTTCTCTAAAGATTGTTCGTACAGAAATAATCCACCCGAAGTAAGTCCTGCAATAACAATAAGAAGGACACCGATGAGAGTAAGGGCACCCATTCCTGACGATTCACTTCGATACGAAACACCAGAAGCCACAGGCTTCTTTGGAATAAATGAGGTTTGGAATCGTGTTTCAACCATATACGTATTTAAATTCTATCAAACTAGGTATTTTTTTAAAAGCTCATCAATCTGATTCCTGCAACTTTCGGAGGGCAAGTCCCAGAGCTACTGTAAATTCTGGACCTGTTGTTTTAAGCATTTGAGATAGAAACGCTGGAGTTTCAACCTTACTAAAAGGATCTCCTGCAACTGTGTCAGCCTTGAAATTATCTTGAGCGATCTTTCGTAAACCCTTGAGGGCTGAACCTCCGCCAACGAGGACAATCTTACTTAAAGCTTTATTATACTTTCTCTGATAGTTAAGTATAACTCTGTTTGCTTCAGAAAAGACATACTCGAGACTGGAGACAATAACACTCTTTGCTTGAGTATCTGCCTTTGGATCCTCGAGATTAATAGACCTCTTGAGCTCCTCAGCGGCTGCAACAGACATAGCGAGAGATCGTGCCAAAGCAAGTGTGAGATCTTGAGAGCCTCTATTTATAGTGTGTGATACTCGTACTGCACCGCGCTCAATAATATAAAGCTTTGTTGAGGCAGCACCCATATCAAAAATAAGAACCGGCAAAACCTCCTGATCAAGCACACTTCGCATCGTACTAAATATTTCAATTTCAAAAAAACTAGCGTCAATCTTTACCTTTGTAACAATATCTTGATAATTAAGCAAAATATCATTATGAATCGCAACTAAAAGTACATCTGTTTTCTGAGGATTTGGTGAAGTTCTCTCTTCACCCAAAGGCACTTCCTCATTACGAGGAATAATAGACCAGTCGAGAGTTACTTCTGTGATTGGCACAGGAATATATTTACGTGCTTCGATCGGTATCATCTGAGCAAGTTCACGAGGTCCAACCAAAGGCATTTCAATAAGAGTCATAAGACTTGAAGCAAACGGAATAGCGACACCAGCATTTACTGTAGTTGTCTTTGCTTCACGCAAAATATCTCTCAAGGCTTCCATTACCTTTTCTATAGGCAAGCGAGTAGCTCTACCAATTTCAAGGTTTGCATAAGGGCCGAGCGCTAAAGCACCATAGGTTTCAAGCACAGCTCGTCCCCCTCTTTTCTTAAGTTGAACAACCTTTACCGAAGAAGAACCGATATCAATACCGATAACACTTTCTCCTTTTTTTGCAAATAAACCACCAAAAAAGCTAACCATATGCATGATATTATACCATAGACATGATTCTCCTTTCGTACCTTAAACGTTATTTATACTCTTTTTGTGATCTTATTTTCCCTCCTTCAGAGGAGGTTTCAAGGCTTCAAAGTATGCCGACTGAGGAGTTTGTGTCTTTAGGAAAACCTCATGAAACTCCTCACCCTTGGATCTATTCCCTTTTTTCATATAAAGAACCTCTCATTAGAGAACTTGTATGGCAAATAAAATACAAACAAAACAAAATACTGACAGAAAGGGTTGGACTGCTGCTCGCTGAAGAAATCGAAAGTATTATAGAAGACCGAAAAGAACTTGATACAAAGTGTGAATATATTCTTATACCGATACCACTCTCATCCACAAGACTACGCGAACGTGGATATAATCAATCTAAAAATATTGCACATGCTATATGCGCGCACACAAAACTTGTAAGAATCGAAACAGGTGCACTCATTCGTACAAAGCAAGGAGTCTCCCAAACAAAAACACGATCACGAACCGAAAGACTTTCTGCTATTAAAAATTCTTTTTCGTTGAAAGATAAAAATTATGTTCATAATAAATATGTCATTCTCTTAGATGATGTTACCACCACAGGAGCAACCCTCTCCGAAGCTCGGAAAGAAATTTTAAAAGGAAAACCAAAAGAAGTGATTGCCTTTACTGTAGCTCATTAAAAAGCCGCGAGAAACGGCCGTCACGCAACGCACCATGGCGGTGAGTCGTTTGCCCGTCTCTCGCGGCTTTTTAATTGTATCACCATCTACCCGAAGACCCACCCCCTCCAGACATTCCACCACCGAACCCTCCAAAGCCACCTCCTCCAAATCCTCCACCCTTTCCACCGCCAGTCCACCAAGGAATGTGCCCACTTTGAAGTCCTCGCTGATAGCCTTTTGAAACCATATAATCAAAAAGAAGTCCTAGAAAAACTAGAAATGGAATTGCAAATATTCCTACGTACAAAAAACCAAAGATTGTAGTGAGTACAATTCCACCAACTCCTCCAATCACTCCTCCTGCCCACCAACTCTTTGATCTTCCCAAAATACTTGCAAACCACATAGGAACAACAAAAATGAGAAAACCAAAAAACTCGATAGGTATCGACTCGTAATCTATAGAACTAGATACAGGCGTATACTCACCTTTCGTTGCAGAAATCATTTCGACAACCGCAGAAGAAATTCCTTCATAATAATTCTCTTCTTGAAATGCAGGAGTAAGAGTATTACGAATAATACTTGAAGCAGTTGCGTCGGGCAGAGCACCTTCGAGTCCGTACCCAACTTCTATTCTCATTTCTCTATCCTCGAGAGCTATGAGAAGCAGAACTCCATTATCATCTTTTGCTTTTCCAATTCCCCATTCCTGAAACAATTTTTCAGCATAATTTTCAATCGTATCACCCTGAAGTGACTTGATTGTAACAACAGAAATTTCATTACTCGAATCTTTCTCAAACTGAGTCAAGACAGACTCGAGTTCTGTTTTTTCTTCAACAGCCAAAAGGTTAGCGTAGTCATTTACAAAACCCTGAGGACTTCCTGGACTTACATATGCAAGAAGAAAAAGTGGAGCAAAAACAAGCACTGAAGAAATAAGAAATTTCTTCATCTCAATTTAGTTAAGCTCTACCTTTGGCACAACCTCACTTCCTTCTACAGCTTCAAAGTATGCACGCTCGTCAAACCCAAAAACTTTTGCAAAGAAAACTCCTGGGATTCGCTTTGTTTTAAGGTTGTATGAACGAACAGCATCATTGAACCGTCCTCTCTCTGTACTCACTCTATTTTCTGTTCCTTCTAGCTGAGCCATCAAAGTCTGTACTGTTTGAGACGACTGAAGTTGAGGATAATTTTCTGTAATCACAAGAAGACGTCCTAGAGCACTTTCAACTTGTCCTGCCGCAAGAGCTTTTTCATTTGTATTTGTTGCACCACTATATCGAGTACGAGCATCCGCAATCGCTGTAAAGATCTCTTGCTCTTGATTCATGATTCCCTTTACTGACTCAACAAGGTTTGGAATAAGATCAAAACGTCTCTGATACTGAGTCTCTACCTGAGCCCATTGACCATCGACAGCCTCATTTGCAGCGACAAGTCCGTTATATGCAGACAGACTCCACAAACCCAATACGGCTACAACAACGATTATTATAATTCCCCACTTTTTCATATATTTTTTAATTATTTAATTATGAGAGAAGTATATAGGAATTGACAATCTCATGCAAAACAAGTTATTCTCGCTGCAGAATCAGACACAAAGGAGCCCTTTATGAACACAACCGAAGAAGCGACGGGCCGGATCGAGATAACAGAAAGACCTTCAGGCGAAGCGCCTGCCTGGGTTCGTAATGCATGGATTGGACTTACCCTACCTTGCCTACCCATTTGTGGTTTTTCAAATGAGAGGGATCGCGGAGTTGTGAGCGGAAAAGAACTTCCGATAAACCAATATGGCTTTAGCATACCTCAAGACAAAGCACTGGAAATTTTAAAATGTTCAGGTCAGCATAAGGCCGCCCAATATTGGGAGGAACAAGGTTGCGGAAAACCAGGTGAATATTTTGGCTTTAGTGAAGAGGAAGCTCAAATCATAAGCGGTGTCACTCGCCAAACAATAAGAATGTGGCCAGAAGAAGGACTTGGAAATCATGACGTTCGAAACGCTCAATGATTTGAAAAATCAAAAACCCCGCGTACTCCGTGCGCGGGGTTTTTCTTTTAAAACCGTTTTTCCAATTCTTCAAGAGCTTCTTCACCTAAAGCTTTTTTATGTTTAACACGGAAACTATCCCAGAATTCTTTCCAAAACTCTCGCCCTCGATATCGCCAAAGAACAAGGAATGCTATACCCATTG
>JBJOQC010000045.1:0-2705 GCA_046050145.1 Candidatus Parcubacteria bacterium
AGATTAAAAGAAAAACCAATCACAGAATCAACCACACCATGTTCAATAGGATTTTTAGACAAATTTCCATCTTCAGCATCCTTCCATGTTCCTTCCCGACCTTCTATACCAAAAAGACCTATGCTCCACTCTTGAGGAGCTTCATCTCTCACCCGACCTGACACAAGAAATACACGCCTTCCTTTATAGTGAACAATCCCTTGTAAATTTGGATTGTAATACGCCGTTTCAGCATGCGACGTTTCTCCTATTTGAAACTCTTGATTGAAAAAAAGTTTAACAGAGCGAGCGTGATTAAAAAGGTTTGAAACTGTTGCCTTTCGTATGAAAATATTTTTTTCATTATAAACAACATCGGTAAATAAGATCTCAATACCCAAAACTTCATGCTTCATGGTAATTCTTGAAACCAGAGTCTCTTTCTCATAATCAATATATTTAACCCAACCACTATCAGAAACCCAACTAAAGCTCCCATCAACCCATATACCAATTTTATGAACACGTTCTTTGCCTACATGATTTTCAAGACCAACATATGGAAAATAAAAATCACGAACAAGACCATCCTGATCTAAACAGACAAGTGTATTTCCATTTCCTAAGACAAGAGAGCGCATCCCTTTATTTTAGCAGTAAAGTACAAAAGCTTAGAGCTTTTAGCTGTGGGCTTTGAGGAATAAAAAAAAACAACCAACTCCGCCTAAGCGAAATTGGTTGTGAGAGTCGTGAAGCCTAAGATTCAAAGGATTCGAATCTAAAAAAAATCACAAGCATTAATCACAAGAAAGAACACAGTAACCCTGATCCCACCTGACCGGATTCGACAACACCTTGCGGGTCCCGACATTCCAGCAACCGCAATTCCAGTACACGCCAACAGCCCAAAGAAAATCATGAGCATCACGAACGTATGCGATGTTGGTACATCCGTTCGTGAGAAGAACCCCCCTTCTCACCTTTCCCTTGCTTTTGAAGTAGGGAGAAGTGGTGAGCGAGAGAAATCTCGTGGCGGTTTCCGAGCTCGGCGATAATGTCTGGATTGAACGACTCTTTCTCTAGGGTTGCCGTGCGAAGTCTTATCTCTGGAATATTTTCCTCGACTTTGCCGAGGAAGTTCATCCGGAAATCCTCCCCGATCGATCCGATCTTGACCACCACAGTCTCCGAAATGTCCACTTTATAGTGATCGGAAGTGACAAAACGAGTGATGGCAGGAAGGGTGATGGTGTTGCAGAGGGAGAGAAGAATACCTTTCCTCCCTTTGGCGAACTCCTCACAGAGCTCCCTTCTCAACTTCATAAGTAAAGCAGGTGAGGAGCGAAGCGCCGTCACATCCTCGGGCGAGTACCCAGCCTTTTCAAGAGCGTCAGCCAACTGATTCATCTGACCTACCGAATAAAGCGTAGACATGGTCTACTCCTTTTTATTATGGACATGTTCCGAAGAACTCGTCCGGTGAATTGATGCCAGACCTCCACATTGGTAGTCATAGCTATAAAATCTCAATTGTTTAAGAACTTATAGCTATGACTACTTTTTTCTGTCTCATCGGCAAACAAGCACAATTTCAAGGTTCTTAAGTTCCATTTAAATTATATCATATTTATACATATTTTGCAAATATTTCTAAATCGTATTTAAGCCATACAAAACCCCACTTGGAAATCTTGTTTCCAAGTGGGGTTTTGTATCTCTGCACTTTGCGTTTTAAACTTTGAACTTTAACTATAGTGCTTCTCTAAAATCTTCACCGTCTCCTCTTTTGTTTTTGCCTTAAAAATTTTATCCGCAACATCCTTTTCATCAAATACAAACCAAAGCCAGTTTGCAAAATCGTTTCTTCCCTCTTTTGTATGATGGTTAAACTCAACCTCCGGCATTGTCATAAGCACTGAGATAAGCTCAGTTACTGTCTTAAGAGACTGTCCATTTGAACGATTAAAATACTTCCCTTCTGGGGCTTCAATTTCTTTTTCAATATCCTTAGAAAAAATATGTTTCAGTATTCCTTTTCGAGCTGTCTTCTTTTTAGAAACCATATCTTTATATTATGAGGCAAAAACACTCTATCGTGCAAACGATAAAACCTTTATTTTTCGAGTCTTTCTCTTATTTTGTCCATGAATAATCCGTCGCTTCACGTCCTGAATTACATTCATATACGACACAAAAGCATCATAAGGTGATTCATATGGATTAAAATATTTATGCACATCCCCATCAGCAAACCATTTTGTACACATGTAATAGAAGTGGTCTGAAGTTTGAAGTTTACGCCAGTCTTCTATGAGATCATGATCATTTGTTTTTAAGACCTCATCTTCAAGAGAATAAATAACCCGGAGGGCTTCATGCTGTATCTCATTTGAACGCCATGCAGAAAGATCACGCTCAATATCTGCCCACGACATAAAATTATGTACATCAAGTTCAGCAACTGGAGAATAGAGAGACACCGCTTCACTTGGTGTTACAAAAGAATTATCAGAGTGCTTTAAAATCTCTCGAGGAAGTGCTTCCATAAATTTAAAAATTCCTGTATCTTCCCACTGATGTTCTCCAAAGGTCTCGTAGTCCATAAATAGGTTGATAATATCTCCCGAACCATTATGTGACGAAACCCATGAAGCAAACTTGTCTGCACGGAGTGGAAATTCAGCCCAATCACGAGAACCGAACCTAAATGCTATATCGTCTGATAA
>JBJOQC010000046.1:0-7158 GCA_046050145.1 Candidatus Parcubacteria bacterium
AAAGCATACTTTTGAGTTTGAGTTTTCTCAAAGATTGGAGCGCGTAAGCGTCGGGCAATTTTGTATTTTGGTCCTATGATCATAATAAAATATATAAAAAATTATACTCGGCGTGGTCGAGGTGGACGTGGGCCGTTATGTGGCACAGGTGTTACATCTTTGATAGAGCTGATATTGATACCTCGAGAAATAAAGCCTCGGATAGAAGATTCTCGTCCAGAACCTACACCTTTTACTATCACAGCAACTTCTTTAACACCAATGAGCTTTGCTTTGTCCCCTACCACTTCACCAATCTTTGCAGCTGCGAAAGGAGTACCCTTTTTTGCACCCTTGAAACCAAGAGAACCACTTGAAGACCAAACCAAAGCATTTCCTTTTGTATCAGTAAGAAGAACCTTAGTGTTGTTGTATGTAGATTGTACATACAAAACAGCTGAGTCTATTCGCTTTTTAGAAAGAGCCTGAGCTGTAGTTTTTTCTACACCCTCTGCTCCTGTCTCTGCTTTTTTTACGATTCGTTTCTTTCCCATGGTAATATATTATTTCTTATCAGCAGCCTTACGTCCGGTACCCATAGTCTTTCGAGTATTTCCTCGACGAGTACGTGAGTTTGTCTTTGTTCGCTGTCCTCGTACTGGAAGAACGCGCATATGTCGTATTCCTCTATATGCTTTGATGTCCTTGAGGCGCTTAATGTTTGAACTTACTTCTCGCTTAAGGTCTCCTTCAATTTGATACTTTTCAATAGCTCGACGAATATTGTTCTCGTCCTCAGGAGAAATCTCTTTTGATCTTTTTTCATAAGGAATCTTTGCGTCGTCGAGAATAACACGAGCAAGAGAGCGGCCAATACCGAACAATACGGTAAGACCGATATCAAGACGCTTTTCTTCTGGGATGGTGATTCCTAAAATTCTCATACAATATATAAATTATCCTTGTCGCTGTTTATGGCGAAGATTAGCTTTGCAAACAATAAAAACCCGACCTCTTCGTCGAATAACCTGGCATTTTGGACATATTTTCTTTACTGACGCTTTTACCTTCATTGCTTAATTATTTTGAAGAAATCTAAACATTAACTGTGTAAAGATTCCGTAAGTGAATACACTACACTCTTTTATAAAAATCTACAAGCGTTTTCCAACCCTACCCTTACCTCCGTAAGGATCTATCTCCACTTCTACACGATCTCCCACAAGAACTCGTATTCTGTGAAGACGCATTTTGCCAGATAAATATGTCATGATTTCTTCACCAGTATCTTCTCTTGTTACACGAAAGAAGGTGTTAGGCAAAGCCTCAGTAACTCTTCCTGTAACTATGACTTTTTGTGAATTATCTTTCGACATCTACCTTATGGGCAATGGAGGATATAGTAGCAAACAAAGCCCTATTTAGTCAACAGGACTCTCTGTGCTGTATAAAATTACTGCATTAATACCTTTGTTATATTGAGCTTATCTGCTTCTGTTGGGAAAGAGGTCTTCCAAAAAGGTGAAACAAATGCTGAAGCTTCTTGTATTGAGGATTCGTACTGCTCAAGAATAGAATTGAAATTTTTCTTTGGTATCCCAATAAGACTTCCTCGGATTGTGTCCTCAGGAAAGACCAAAGCAACAATACCTGAACCTTGGATTTTTGTTTCAATTACACCCTGTTTCTCTATAAGAGAAGCATCTTTGTTAGGAACTGTAAGAGAAATATTTTCGAGACCAATAAACTCAACATCTCCTAAACCACTAAGTGCAGGAGCTGCCTCACGTGCAATAAATTCCTCAAGAAGGTTTTTTTCAAAAATTGCAGCACGCAAAGTTGCTTTCACATTTACCTTTACAGAACTTGCTGTAACTTCTGTCTGAGGAGCATCTTCAAAACCAAAGAAGAAGAGATCTTTGAATGTGATGAAGCCCTGAGGTACTTGAGCCTGGAGCTCGGGAGTCAGGAGGTCTGTAAGCTGCTGTTTTATATCAACAATCGCTTTTTGCTTATCAGCTTCGGCTACCTTTTTTCGTATACCAACAAAACCACCTTCCATTGGAGTTTTTGATCGTGCGTAAAAGTTAGCATATCGTGGATCACCCTTGAATCCAGGAATACTAAAATCTGTGAGTCCTATATTGTATTTTTCACCTGGTGAATCTGCGTAGACCACAGCCTCAGCACTTCCAGGAATTAATTCTCCATTTTTTACAGTTGTACCTGGTACGTTTACAGAATCACGAATACGGTACACAAGACCTTCAACAGTCTCGAAACGAGTATTTTTTACAAGTCTTTGTGATGCCGTACTGTGTTTATTGTAGATAATAATGGTACCAAAAGCCCTTTCTTCTGCAGATTCATTTTCAGTTGCTGGTATTACCACTCCATGCACTCTCGAAAGAGTTACCACTTCGTACGGAATTCCCTTCACCTTATCCCCTGCAAATAATGTTTCATCAAGAGTAACTTTTTCCTGTCGAGGAGTGATTGTAATAGTTGCTGAAGCAAAATATTTCGTAAATATAAAAAGACATACGCCGATAATAAGGACAAGTAGAAACAAAAAAATGTACTTCTTTTTTGAACTCTTCTCTTCTATTTCACCCTCAGCTTCTATTCTTTGTTTAAACTCTTCAACAACATCAGGAGTTTTTCTTCTAGGGCGAACAGGTTCTTTTGGGGTTATAACTTTAGGAATAACAGGCGCAACGATCTCTTTTTGTTTGTGAGAAGGGACAGTAATATTACGTATTGAACGTTTTGAAGGAGGAACTACATCTTGTACAAGGTTTCTTACCATGGTGTATATATTACAACGAAAGACCGAGTGTTTCAAACCACTCCTACCTGTGTATATCAAGAGCTTCGAGAGCCAAAAAAGGATCTCCTGAAGTATTTCCAATAAATTTCATAACCTGGAGTGATGAAAAACTTAAAGCGATCACAGAAGCTTCATCACGGACTGCACTCGCAGTAACAAAGAAAGAACTCCATATTTTTGCAACTCCCTCATCTGCAGTAATAAACACTTTTTCAAAATTTTTAGGAATAGAATTTGTAATACAAAAATTCTTGAAAAGTGCAGCCCATTCATTCTTAACATCAGTAATTAGAGTACTTATTCTTTCAGAAATTGCTGGCTCAAGAACAGCATCTGAGTACAAATTCATATACGAGAGCGCGAGATCAGGACCAACATCAAAAGCCTTTGAGACGGCACGCACAAGACCATTACGACCTAGAGGTAGAGTGCCCACATACAAAGGAACGCCATGATATACAAAAGTCATATCGGTCGACTCACCTGTTACATCACATGCAATATAGTTTTTTTCATTTGAGAAATTTTTTGTAATAAAGGAGTAAAGGACTGAAGTAAAGGGCTTAAAAGAAGCTTTTATGTGTGCGTAACGTTCAATAATGAGACTCAGCACATCTTTCATTTTTTTTGACACATAACTTACTCGTGAATTAATTTCAATATGACGAGCCTTTTTTCCGTATGGATTTATGACCTCATATCCATTAAGCATTACTTGTGTAACCACCTGCTCAACTAATATATTTTCATCTTCAAGAAATGAAACTCCAAGTGTTGGTGTAAATTGGGTAATTTCATTCTTTACAACATCAGATACAAAGTGCTCTGTCACCTGTACAGGATTTTCTCTCACAATGTTAGTTGTGTGAACATGTGAAGTAGTCCATGGGGTTGATAGAAAATAGTGCGCTTCCTCAAAAACATAGAGGCGCTTACGAGCTTCTTCTATAAGACTTTTTACGACTATTTCTATTGTAGAAAGAATTAGTTGTGTCAGTTTTGAATGTGATATTTCTTTTGAAAGAGCTATCGGTATACGAAAAGAATATAATATTTCTGTCTCGTGAGAGACCTTGGACACAAAAGCACCACCCACACTTGCGCTTCCAACATCAATAATCAAAGAAACCTTTTTTCTTTTTTTAAAAAGAGAAAATAATGCCATGTATAGAATCCAGTATACCAACAGACTCTTAAAGATACTCTGAAGTTTTCCACCTAAAAGAAAAACCCACCGACGTACGGTGGGTTTTAGACAGTATTTGAGGATTTCTATTCAAGATTTCAATTCTTTAATCAGAGTAGTGACTTCAACATCATCCAAGACACGAACATTTGGAGGAATGAACCTCTCGATCTGTTCGTCATCTGTAGGGTCAAGACAGAGCTCAGACTCATCTTTTCTCACTGAATCAAGAGCGTTTGCCACATTCGAGTTCTCTACAAAAACTTTTCGATCTTTGGTGAGAACAATATGACAACCGGCGGTTTGACAAAAACCATAGTGCCATACAAAACCCAAATGCCCCTCCTTGTCTTCAAAAAAACAAACAATACCAAACGGTTGCGAATCAAGCATGGCACACCTCCTAGAAAAGGATAAAGAAATCTAAAAATAACACTACGATATTTAAACTTCTTATACAAGAACAGCTTTGATTCTACGAACTCCAGCAGATACAGCTTCTTCTTTTTGTATTTTAAATGTCCCGAGAGTGCCAGTATTTTCTACGTGAGGGCCACCGCAATACTCTTTTGAGTATGCATTTTCGATAGAGTCGCCCACATAGTGGACAGTTACTTGGTCACCATATTTTTCTCCAAAGAAGTGAAGTGCCCCAGTTTTTTCGGCCTCTTCTTTTGGTAATACAACCTTGTGAACAGGGAGTTTAGCTTCTATTTTTTGATTTACAATCTCTTCTACTTTCTTTTTTTCTTCGTCTGTCATTTTTTGTGGATGCACAAAATCAAAACGGAGACGTTCAGGAGTAATATTACTTCCCTTCTGTTCTACATGTTTTCCTAGTACATCACGAAGTGCCTGATGAAGAAGATGTGTTGCTGTGTGGTATTTCACCGACATTTCACTTGTATCCCCCAGTCCACCCTTGAATTTCTTTTCTGCACCTGTGCGAGAAAGTTCTTGGTGTTTTTTCATCTGACTCGCAAAAACTGAATGTATGTCTTTAGAAATAACATATTTCTCTCTGTTTCCAATTTCGATTGCAATATCAAGAGGCAGTCCATGTGATGTTAAAAGAATATGTGCAATATCACCAGTAAGCTGGTTCCCATTACGGACAACCTGCTTTTTTTCTTCAGAAATAGCTTGTTCAAGAGTTTTTGCAAAACGTTCTGCTTCAAGGGTTATTTCATCAATAATAGTATCCCTCTTTAGTTTCAAATTTTTGTACACATCTTCATAGGTACAGATAAGAGCATCAACACACTCAGTAACTTTAATTCGAGAAAGTGACCGTGAGTCAGTATTAAAAACTGCTCGACGAATAAGACGACGTAGAATATATCCCTGATCGGTATTTCCTGGAGTTACTCCGTCAGAAACCATAAATACAGCTGTGCGCATATGGTCAGCTATGATTCTTTGAGATTTTGTATTTCCTGCAAGAATTTTTGAAACAGCCATCAAATCTCTAAACACATCTGTATCAAAAATATTATTTTTTCCTTGGAGTACAGCACAGACACGCTCAAAACCAGAGCCGGTATCTACATTTTTATTTTTTAATTTTCCAACAACCTTGCCATCTTTCTTCTCATACTCCATAAATACATCATTCCAGATTTCAACCACTTTCTGTTCGTCATCAGCTTTTTTGTACTCATCCTTTGTCATTCCAGATGTGAGTGTGCCAGTAAGGTCGTAAAACATTTCTGTATCAGGTCCGCAAGGACCATTGTCCCCCGGACTCCACCAATTTTTGTTGGCAGGCATAAAATATATACGCTCACCAGTCACGCTATTTTTCTCAAAAATTTCTTTCCAGATACCAGATGACTCCTCGTCTCGAGGTGCATTTTCATCACCTTCAAAACAGGTTACATACAACCTTTGCGGATCAAGACCAAAACCTTCAGTCTTTGAAGTAAGGAGTTCGAAACTCCATTCAATTGCTTCCTTTTTAAAATAGTCACCGAGGGACCAGTTACCCATCATTTCAAAAAATGTCGCATGAGTATTATCTCCAATGTCATCAATATCACCCGTACGAACGCACTTTTGAAGGTTTGCGAGACGTTTTCCTTCAGGATGGGCCTGTCCTAAGAGGTACGGCACAAGGGGTTGCATACCGGCAGTTGTAAAAAGCACCGAAGGATCATTTTCAGGTACAAGAGAAGACGAAGGAATAATTGCATGCCCTCGCTTACGGAAAAATTCTAAAAACTTTTTTCGAACTTCAAAATGTTGCATACGTAGAATAGTAGCAATTTTAAGACCTTTTTCAAATTACTGATTCAGGAGAGCTATCTCTTCAAGAACTTTATTTATTTTCTCATCAGAAAAACCAAAGGATTTCAAAATATCTGTGCGGTCTATAAGTTGACGACAGAGAATAACATCTTGTTCGAGAAGAGCTTTTCTTTGGACTTTTGTAAGTGTGGAAAGACAGGTAATAGGATGTACTCCTCCATCGTCAATAAGATCCTGAAGATTGCCTTTTACAGGATGGTTCCATCCAACAAGCTTCAAACCCTTGCATTCAGCATAATGAATTGCGGTCTGAGTAAACTTTGTATTAGTTACAAGCCACATCTCATCGAGAGGGCGAGCAAATCCGTACATATGTTTCGCCTCTTTAAGATCTTCATAGCGAGCTTTTATGTATAAAGCAACCTTGAGGTCAGACTTGAACCCAATCTGGTTGTGAAATTTTGCTTCAACCATAATTAATTTATTCTCATTCCATGCCACAACATCAACCTCGTGAGCAACACATCCACCCATCACAATCTCACCTGTCTTTGTCTCAAATCCTCGAGATTTAAAAATTTCAGCAACAAATTTTTCAAAAGGAAAACCAGAAGGTCCCAGATCCATCACCGCAGTACGAAGAGAGTATTTAACCGCAATACGACGATTTCTTTTTTTGAGAAGAAAAAAAGCTCGACGGTAGATTTCTTCTGTACTCATACCGTCCTGCAATTCATTTTCTATATGCTGAATAATGTTTTTTGAAAGAGAGCTATCTGCACCAGCACGAGTCAACGAATCGTGTAGCTTTTGAGCTTCAAAAAGTTCCTTTGTTCCGTCTGATTTTACAATGTGAATATTAACCATATCTACATTATATATAAGGCCTTAGGTAAATAAAAGAAAAAACCAGCTT
>JBJOQC010000047.1:0-16282 GCA_046050145.1 Candidatus Parcubacteria bacterium
TCTTTCTCAAGGTGTCAAAAAATCAACAAAGGCATATCAGAAAGATGTGTTGGGTGTTGTTGCAACACGTCCTGGTATCATTCTCGGACCACGAAGTGAAAATGCATACCCAGTTGCTCTCGTTGGTCGGGTGCCGGTAAAAGTTACAAATGAAAATGGTGTTATTAAAGCAGGTGATAGGATTACCGCATCTCCACTTGGAGGATATGGAATGCGTGCAACAAAAGCTGGTCGTGTACTCGGTACTGCTCTTGAAGATATGAATGTAGAGGGTCTTGGGTTCTGTCCTGATGACACAGAAGGTAAAACTTCAAGACGTTGTGGTGAGGTTCTTGTTTTTGTGAATCTTGTTGATTACTCAGGCGTATCTCTTTCAGTATTGATGAATGAAAAGAAGGAGATTGCTCTCGCTTCAGGACTTCAAGAGGAGGTTGTTACTCTTTCTGAAACAGTCTCTCCATGTGACGCTCTTTCTGGAGTGGCGACAACAACTGATGAATTTGCGACTTCTACTGAACTGATCCTTGATAATCCTTGCGTTCAGTCAGTAAATGAACTTGCTCTGGCTACAAGTACACAGACAACAACTTCTGCACCAGTGGTGATTGATACTGACTTAGAGATTCTTGAGTTTCTCCGTGAATATAAGATTTCTGTAGATGCTGACTCTGCTCTCAGTTCTGAAATATTTACTGATCGTATTAATGCTGGAATAGAAATATTTAGTCCACGTATAGTTGCGAACGGTTTACGTGTGGAGACTCTAGATGCCCTTGGAGAACAGATTCGTATAAATCCTGATGTTGTATTTTTTGGTCGACCATACTTTACGACTGATACTGCAGGGTTCGCTGTTGTGAAAAAAGGTTCTGATAGTGTATTTGTGTCATTCGACAGAGCGTATCTTGAAAAGCCAATTATAAATGCAAGTATGGCAACATCTGATGGAATTGAATCAAGTCCAGAGAGCGCCCTTGCTATCAGGGCTTTGCTTGGAAAGGATATTCGTTTCTTAGTTGGTCAGGCGACAACTACAGGTTTTACTATTTTCCTTAACAAGGTTGCTGATGAAGATATTATGTTTAATTGGATGGCTATTGCTGTGAAAGGTGCTCGTACTTTTGAATCAGATCCAGCATTGTTTATCGAAAGTAATCCTGTTGTACAACCTCAAGTAGGCACAACAACACCTTCAGTTGAAGAGATTCAAAGTGATCAAACTGAACCAGTTCCTGAAGAGGATACACAAGAAGTGAGTGATACTGCTTCGGATACAGAAGCCCCGGTAATTACTATTAATGGAAATAATCCAGCTGTTATTGACCTTGGTGCAAGTTACAATGATATCGGTGCGACAGTGACTGATAATGTGAATACTAACTTAGGAATTACAGTTTCTGGAGATCAGATAGACACTTCTGTTGCAGGAACTTATACAGTGACCTATACAGCAACTGATCAGGCAGGGAATTCTGTTACAGCAACACGTACAGTTATTGTTGGGCAAAACAGTGTAGAAAATAATATTCCTGAAGCACCTGAAGAGCTTGAAGTGGTAGATGTTCCTGTTGAGACAGTTGAAGAAAATGTTGAAAGTGTTCCAATATCTCAAGATGTAATAGTTCAAGACCTAGAGACGGTTGTGCAGTCTCCAGTTGAAGAGGGTGTTTCTGATCCTTTGGTAACAGAATAGTTTTTTATTTGTATTGAGCGTCTATTTTTGAATATACAAAACTTGAAATTTCACTAATTGCACGCTCTAGTGTCGGTGTTTCGGCTCCACGAGTCATGACACAAAGAAGGTATGGATGCTTAGGGTAGTAGACAATACCACAATCATGAAAATGGCGTTCTCCTGTATTTATCTGTCTTTCTCCAAACTTGTGCGCAAGTAGTACATTCTGAGGGGTGCCTTCCCGTAGTCCTTTTTTGAAATCGATTTGCGAAAGAAGAGAAAGAGCTTTTTCAGATCGTTCTTGGGATAAAAATGACGAATTAAAAAGAATTCTAAAAAAAGCCGCGTATTGTTTTACAGAAAGGGAAGCACTGAAGTCGGATATTACTTTTGAGTTTACTCCTAGAAGATTGTACAAATAGGTAAATTCTTTTATTGGAATTTCTTTAAATAAAAGAAGTACTGCATCATTATCAGAATAAATAATCATATGCTCGATTAGTTCATCGATACTATAAGACTGTCCTTTTGTAAGTCTCTTTGTTGGTAGTATGGTTTGTTCGGCTGGAGAAGCTGTCTCTCCTTGGAATACAATTTTTTTATTTAATATCTCAGGATTACTATCCGCTGCACGGTAGTATGTCATCATAACTGGCACCTTAAGGAGGCTTGCTGGAATAAATGGATCTTCTTGGTTGATACCAAATGTAGGACCGTTGTTAAGGTCTCTAAAGTAGACAGCTATTTCATTTGTCGAGGTTGTTGCTTCAATTTTTTTAACAAATAATTCGAGGTCTTTTTTAAAGTTTATTTTTTCAGCATTAATAGTTCCTTCGGCAATCTCACATTCAAGAAGTGGGTTAGTAAATCGTCCCTCATTAGAGCGTACTTGTTTTGAGTATGAAAGATAAGAAGAGAGTAGGTCTAAATGAGGATGTGGAAGAAGTACGCCAATACTAAAACCGATACAGATAAGAGAAAGAGGGTATATGTAAGATTTAAACCTCATTACAAAAACTATACACATATTACGAAGAGGAATCAATGGAGTTTATTGCTTATTTTTTGTTATAATAATAAAGATATGATTATACTAAGAAAGTTTTTCGTACCAATTCTTATAGGGCTTATTTTTTTAGTTGCAGGTTTTGCCTATTACTATTATTCAGAGGCACAGAAGTTTAAAAATAACCCTCAGGCTCAGACACAGGAAGAGGTTGATTCTCTGGTTGCTGAGGTTAGTCGTATCATTCTTCTTCCTCAAGATGAAGACCCTACGATCGCAACTGTGAGTGATCCTGAACGTCTTAAAGATCAACCTTTTTTCGCAAAAGCAAAAGCAGGAGATAAGGTTCTTTTATATGCAAATGCTAAGAAAGCATATTTGTACGATCCGATTAATAAGAAAATTCTTGAAGTTGCTCCTATAAATCTTGGTTCGGAGGTAGAGACACAACAGTAATCTTTTTTAAGATATCTATGTGTCGTATAATACTCTAATGCGATATTCTCTCTTCGTATTTTTACTGTTCTTTTTTCCACTTTTTGGTTTTGCTCAACAGTTTTCATCTTCAAACTATAAGGTTCTCGAACCTGTTTTGTTTTCTGGTGGGTTTGGAAGTTCCTCGAGTTTTCGTTTGAATGGTTTGATTGGACAGCTGTCCGTAGGCACTTCTTCCTCTATTTCTTTTGGTGGTCTTGGAGGGTTTTTGTATTTTCCTTTCGCTTCCTCTCCAGTAGTCTCTGCTTCTGCTGGTGATGCGAGTGTCTCTCTTTCATGGACAGCGTCAACAGGATTTAGTGGTTGGACAGCGTCTGGATATTCTGTAGGGCAGTCAACAGTCTCTGGTGGACCGTACACATATACATCCCTTGGTAATGTAACTTCCTCAACCAGATCAAGTCTTTCAAACGGTACGACATACTATTTTGTTATTCGTGTTCAGGATGCATTTGGTAATTTTATTGCAACTTCAAGTCAGGTCTCTGCTACGCCAGAAGCTGCATCAACACCTCCTCCTTCAGGCGGTGGTGGTGGCGGGGGTGGGGGTGGAGGCGGTGGAGGGGCTCCACCTCCCACAACAGGTCCTCAAACAGGGGTGATATTTTTGGGTCGAGCGTATCCAGGAACAAAAGTTACCATTCTCAAAGATGGTCAGATAGCTGCGCAAACAATTTCTGATCCAGGAGCAAATTTCAATGTGACACTCACAGGTTTGTCCGCAGGAAACTTTGTATTCGGAGTATCTTCAGAGGACGCTCAAGGAAGAAAACCTCCACTTCTTACTTTCCCAGTAACTCTCGGTGTCGGGGCAACGGTTACTGTGGGAAATATTTTTATTGCGCCAACAATTGCTGTTGATAAAAGTGAAGTTAAAAGAGGTGATAATATTCTAATTTTTGGACAAACAGCACCAGAATCAGAAGTTGTGATTCAGGTTAATTCTGAGACAGAATTTTTTGTGAAAGCCCCCACAGATAAAGGTGGTATATATCTGTATGGATTTGATACTTCACCACTCGAGATCGGAAACCACTCAACAAAATCAAAAACAGCTCTTACTGCAGGTCTCGTGAGTCCTTCGAGTCAAACTGTTTCATTTAAGGTTGGGACGAAAAATGTTTTTGCTGAAACAAAAAAATGTCCAGCAAAGGGAGATTTGAATGGAGATTGCCGTGTTAATCTTGTTGATTTTTCTATTGCAGCATTTTGGTATAAGAAAACCTTAAGTGCCGGTTTTAAAATAACTGAATTAGAGAAACTGACGGGAGATGGCAAAATTGATCTTGTTGATTTTTCTATAATGGCCTTTAATTGGACAGGATAATAGTATGTTTTATATAAAAAAAATAACTCAAGGAATAATTTTTTTTGGAATATGTATAAGTCCCTGTTTCTTGTATGCGGCAAATATCTATACAGAAGTAGTCCCTCAAGAGTCTCAAGGGATATACCATGTTTCTGTTTTTGTTGATACGGAAGAGGTGGCAAATGCCCTTCAGGGAGAATTGGTTATTCCAGAGTTTATGGCTTTAGAGAAGATAAGTGAAGGTAATTCTGTATTACATTTCTGGATTGAAAAACCTCGTTTGGAAGGTAATTCAGTATTTTTTGGAGGTATTACTCCAGGAGGTTTCAGTGGTGAGCGTAAGCTTGTCTTTTCTATAATAGCAAAACAGGTCCGTCAAGGAACAGGAGACATATCTTTTAGAAACGTTACTCTTTTGGGTAATAATGAGACTGGGACTCGACTTGTAGTAAAGACAACGCAAACACGTATTGGAGGAAATGAAGTGTCTCAAGTTGAATCAGTGCCTTTTGTTGATAGTATTCCTCCCGAAACATTTACTCCAGAAATTGGTCGTGATGAAAGTTTGTTTGATGGACAATGGTTTATTGCCTTTTCTACGACAGACAAAGATTCAGGTGTTAAGGAATATCAGGTGAGAGAATCTCGATTTTCATGGTTTACATTTGGAAAAAAATGGATACCAGCAGAAAGTCCGTATGTTCTTCAAGATCAGACCTTGAAGAGTGTTATTTTTGTAAAGGCGCTCGATCGTAATTTAAATGAGCAAATCTCTATTTCCTATCCAGATAGAGTGTGGTATCAAAACATCTCATATTGGCTTATTATTGGAGGAGTACTATTTTTATTTTATTTCATATGGAAAAGAAAACGTCTCGCATTATAAGTATTATTATATGGACGTTGTTTTTCTGTGCGCCATTTTTTGTGAATGCCGCAACGCTTTCTGTTACTCCTTCCAGTGGGACATATGCTGTAGGGGAACGAGTTGTTATTCGTGTGGCTGTTTCGGGGGAAGTGCCACTTAATGCGCTTACAGGAACTCTTTCTTTTCCGACCTCTCTTTTTTCTATAGAATCAGTTTCAAAGGCTGGTTCAGTTTTAAATTTTTGGATTGCTGAGCCTTCTTTTTCAAACCAAACAGGAGTGGTTCAATTTGAAGGGGTTGCACTCTCTGGTTTCCAAGGTGGGTCAGGCACTGTGCTTACTGTCTATCTAAAGGCAATAAAAGCAGGTTCAGGTAATGTCACGTTTAAAGCAGGTCAAGTCTTGGCAAATGATGGACAGGGGACAGATATTACTTCAGGTCTTCAAGGAGGTGTGTATGTTGTTGAGGCGGCTTCAGTAAAACCTCAGCCAGAACCAAATAAAGTAATAGAAAAAGAACCAGAGCCAGAACCTGAGGTTGTTGAGGTAAAAAAGGATCTTAATGCTCCTGAGATATTCCTTGGAGAACAAGATGGTCTTGTTGCTATACGAGGTAGTTCACGTTATACAAAAACAGATGTTATTTTGACTTTTGTTTCTTCAAGTGGCTCTAAGGTTTTTATAACAGGTCTTTCAAATAGTGAAGGTAATTTCTCACTTACTGTCCCTCAGGCTTTGAAAAATGGTCCTTACTCAGTGACAGCGATTATGGTAGAGCCTAACGGTTCTCGAAGTGAACCTTCAAATACGCTAACCGTTGAAGTTGGAGGTGTATTTTATGGTGATATTTCATGGCAAACAAGTACGTATGCATTGTTTGTGATGACGGGTATTCTTGTATGGTATGTACTCCTTGTTATTTGGAGAAGGCGTACAAGTTCTTTAGCAAAAACTCGAGCGGCTATTAAAAGAGAGGTTGCTCAAGCAAAAGACATGTTACAAAAATCTTTTACTATTGTTCGTGAAGATGTTGATGCTGTCCGATCAAATTCTTCTGACGCTAGGGTGATGGGTACTCTCACGAAAGATTTAAAGGTTGCAGAGAAGATCATTCAGAAAGAGATTGAAGATATTAATTCTATCCCAATCGATGATTCAAAATAGTTTTTTTAAAAAAAACATAAAGTACATCTATAAATTTTTGTTTTTTGTGATGCTCTGTACTCAGGTTTTTCCTGTAGCACTTGCACAAAATACAACGATCGATGCTTCGACACTTACTCCTCGTGTCTCGGTATCAGTCTCTCCACGAAGTGGTTCTTTTGTGGAAGGTTCAACCTTTGAAGTTCCTCTTATCTTAAATACGAAAAAACTCGCCGCAAATGGTGTTGAGGTTGAGGTTGGGTTTGATAAGAACATTATTTCAGTTATTAAACCTTCAGGAGGACAGTCAATTGTCGGGGTTTGGGTTGAGCCTCCTTCATATGATAATACTCGGGGAATAGTTCGTTATGTAGGAGTTATTCCAAATGGAATAATTACAGACTCAGGACTTATTGGAACTATTACTTTTAAGGCACTAAAGCCTGGAAAGGTAACAGTAACAGTGCGTTCAAATTCAAACATTCTTCTTAATGATGGCTTTGGTACAGAAGCTCAGGTTGAAACAGGAAGAGCTGAATACACTATTATTCCAAAAGCCCCAGAAGGAGTTAAGATTTTTTCTGAGACACATCCTTTTTCAAGTGAATGGTACAACAACAATAGTCCTGTTTTGCTCTGGGAAAAAGATTCAGGTGTAACAGGTTTTAGTTATGTGCTTGATGATAAACCAAATACAGTTCCTCCTAATGAAATAACATCCGCAGAAACAACTATTGCATATGAATCTCTTGTGGATGGACTGTGGTATTTTCACGTGAAGGCATACAAAAATGGTGTATGGGGCAGTACGGGACATTTCCTTCTTCGAATAGATACAACACCTCCTGCAGAGTTTACCCCTGAAATAAATTATATAGTTGCAGCACTTGCTATTGTTGAAAGAGCTCTTGTTTCATTTTTCACAACAGATAATTTGTCAGGAGTTGTGAAGTATGAGGTTGGTGTGATTGATAAGTCACAACCTACAACTCAGTCTCCAGTGTTTGTTGAATCTCAAAGTCCGTTTCAGGTCCCCGTTACAAGTAAGGAAGGTTCACGAGTAATTGTGCGAGCGACAGACGCAGCAGGTAACGTGAGGGATTCTTCTGTTGATGTGGATATGCCTTTTGCTCTTACTCAGTTTATTAAAGAGTATCTCGTATATATATTGTCAGGTATTATTTTGATTGCTCTCTGTATGCTTTTGATACATTATCTTTTTGGTCATCATATTTTGAGACGTTTGCGACGTGCATTTAAGATTGCTTCTGAAGAAGATGTGCATCATTCTGAACATGCCGTTTCAGAAAATACAAATCCTGTTCAAAAGGCTGAAGATCAATCGAATAAGGTGGTCTAAGCAGTACCTATTTTTATTTGGTATCATATCACTCATATGATGGAAATTTTTGAATATTTGCAGGCACATATTATCCCGCTTGGGGCGTGGGGAGTTTTTTGGGCTTGTATGATTGAAGAGATTATCACTCCAATTCCATCTGCTCTTATTATGATGAGTGCAGGTTTTATTTTTCTTAAGGGTACATTTTCTTTATCTCTCCTATACACACTTATTTTTACCGTAGTGATCCCAGCAACAATTGGTGTAACGCTCGGCTCTTATGTAATTTACGCAATAGGATATTTTGGAGGGAAACCTGCTATTCAAAAATGGGGAAAATTTTTTGGTGTTTCGTGGGAGAGTGTTGAGCACTTTCAGGAAAAAAGAATTGTAAGGAAAACTGAAACAATAGCTCTTTTGGTTGCTCGAGCAACACCTTTCGTACCAAGTACAACAATCGCTTTCTTCTGTGGTTTCATAAGGCAGCCTCTGTGGCTTTACACACAAATCACATTTATAGGTGTTTTAATACGTTCAATCATACTTGCTCTTTTGGGTTGGTATGCAGGAGAAGTGTATGCGACATATGCAAATGCGGGAAGTTATTTAGAAGCGATATTGTTCTGGATACCGTTAGGTGGAGTTGTGATTTTTGTTGTATATCGTCGATATCAAATGAAACGTTTGTTGGTCCCGTTAGAGGCTGCAGTTACTCTTCAGCAAAAAGAAGGTACTCCTCTTACTTCAGATCATAAAAAATAGATTGCAACCTGTCTCTATCTAATGGGATTGAAAACACCTATTCCTTCTGATACGATTAAACCACTATGAATAAATGGACAATAATTCTTTTGCTTATTTTGGCAGTAGGTTCTCTGGGATTTTTAGTTTCTCTTCCTGATAAGTCTGGTAAATACGATGCTCTTGCTCAGTGTGTTGCTGATAGTGGAGCAGTGTTTTATGGGGCTTTTTGGTGTCCAACTTGCCAGAGACAAAAAACTGAGTTTGGAAAGTCATCATCTCTTCTTCCATACGAAGAATGTTCAACACCAGATCAAAAAGGTCAGCTTCAGATCTGTAAAGATAAGAATGTTGTTCGATATCCTACATGGGAATTTGCAAGTGGTGAACGGGTAGAGGGAGCTCTCTCTCGTGAAGATTTGGCGACCAAAACTTCATGTGAGGCTACTTTAGTACAACAATAAAAATACCATGCAAACACTTGCTTCAGATGTAACTCTTATTTTTTCAATACTTTCTATTGTTGCTCAAGTTATTTCGGGGTTCTTATTGCTCGCTCTTATTTTTCGAAAGACATGGGGTAAAAATATTATTCTTATTGTAGGAAAGAGAGCTATTATTTTTATTTTTCTTATAGCTTTATTTGCAACTGTAGGTAGTCTTCTCTATTCAGATGTTGTTGGGTATGAACCTTGTAAGCTATGTTGGTTCCAGAGAATATTTATGTATCCGCAGGTAATACTCCTACCGCTTGCGCTCTGGAGAAAAGAAACTTCGATTGTTGCATACAGTTTCGCCCTGTCTCTTGCTGGAGGACTTATTGCTTTTTATCATTATCTTCTTCAACGTGGAATTGTTGAAACAGCACCATGTTCTGCTGTAGGATATGGCGCAAATTGTAGTGATATTTTTGTAATGTCTTACGGATACATCACGATTCCTTTAATGGCTCTCTCAGCTTTTATCTTAATGACCCTTATTGCTACTATTCGTTTTGTTTATAACAGAAGTTAAACACAGGTCTTTGGTTACTGAAGGTTCTTTTTTGTTCTAAAATTAGAAGAGGTTTCTATATGAAAATAATTCTTAATATTGCAATACTTGTGTTTATTGCCGGGGCCTCAATAGCAGGATACCGTTTTTTTTCCGCATCAGAAAAACCTCAGTATGAATTTTTTACTGTGTCTCGAATGTCTATCACACAAGGGGTGACTCTAACAGGGAAGACTCAGTCGCTACAGTCGGTAGATCTCTCATTTGAAACTGGTGGAAAAGTAAAGACAATTAATAAAGATGTGGGTGACACTGTTCTTGTAGGAGATAGTCTTGTGCTCCTTGATGGGACTGAGCAGTCTTTGGAGCTTAATGAAGCTCAAGCATCTCTTGATGTTGAACTCTCTGCACTTCGTGAGCTTAAAAAGGGTGCACGACCAGAAGAAGTTTTGGTGTACGAAACAAAATTGTCGAATGCTCGAGTAGATCTTTCTTCGAGTGCAAGCGCTCTTGCTGATAAATTGCGAGACTCTTTCACTAAGACAGATGATGCTATTCGTAACAATATAGATCAGCTTTTTAGTAACCCACGAAGTAATAATCCGCAGATTAATATTTCTGTGCCTGATAGTCAGTTAAAAACAAATATTGAACAAGGTCGTATTTCTACTGAAGCTATACTATCTTCTCTTCGTGATGTCACAGGGAATATTTCTCCAGAAAATACTAAGGTTCTTTTTGGTCAGTCTACTGATGTTGTTGTTTCTCTTACTACACTTAAAAAATTCTTAGATAATGTGGCCCTTGCAGTGAATGCACTTTCTTCAAGTTCTTCATTAAGTCAGTCTACTGTTGATGCATATAAGGCTGCTGTTTCAAGTGCACGTACAACAGTTAATACTTCAATTTCTGCTATTTTGACAGCAGAAGAAAAAACAAAAGCCTCGCTCTCTGCTGTAAGTCTTTCTGAAAAAGAATTAGCTCTTAAAAAAGCAGGGGCAACTTCTGAGCAGATCTCTTCTCAAGAAGCAAAGATACGTCAATCTCAGGCACGTATTGCACGTCTCCGAGTATTGCTTGAAAAAATGACCCTAAAAGCTCCAATAGCGGGCGTGGTTACAAAACAAGATGCAAAGATAGGTGCTGTCATGTCTCCTCAGGTTGTTGTTGCTTCTATCATTTCTGATACAGGTCTTGAAATCGAGGCTTATATTCCTGAGGTTGATATTGGACGAATTGCATTGGGGAACACTGTAAAAATAACTGTCGATGCATTCACCGGAGAGTCATTTGATGGAACAGTTTCATATATTGACCCTGCTGAAACTATTATTGATGGTGTTGTAAATTTTAAATCAAAAATTCAGTTTGCACGTAACGATCCACGGCTTAAAAGTGGTCTAACTGTAAATCTTGATATACAAACAGCGCGCAAGGACAATGTTCTTGTTGTTCCTCAGCTTGCAGTTCTCGAAAATGATAGAGGTGCTTTTGTTCAAAAGCTTGTAAATAATAATCTTGTAGAAATTCCTATTGTACTTGGTGCTCGTGACAGGTCGGGTGTGGTTGAGGTTTTGTCAGGTCTTGTGGAAGGAGATAAGGTCATTAACGTAGGTCTTAAAAAATAATAATGATAGAAGTTTCAAATCTCAGTAAATCGTATATTGAGGGGGATGCTCAAACAAATGCCTTGCTTGGTGTTAATTTTACGATTGGAGAAGGTGATTTTGTGTCGATTATGGGTCCATCAGGCTCAGGTAAGTCGACACTACTCCATGTCCTTTCTTTTTTAGATAGACCTACAGACGGAACATATACTTTTTTAGGAAAAAATATTAACCATCTTTCGGACTCTGAATTGGCACAAGTTCGAAATCAAGAAATGGGTTTTATTTTTCAGTCTTTTAATTTACTTGGAAGATCAACGGTATATGAAAATGTTGAACTTCCACTTTTTTATTCGCCGATGCCAGTTTCAAAACGTAAAGAAGCAATAGAGCAGGCTGTGTACTCGGTAGGGCTACAAGACAAGCTTAATACACCTGCAGGTAATTTATCAGGAGGTCAAAAACAACGTGTTGCTATTGCTCGTGCTTTGGTAAATGAGCCTGCTATCATTTTTGCGGATGAACCAACAGGAAACCTTGATTCAGCTTCAGGTGAGCAGGTGATGGAAATTTTACGAGAACTCAATAATTTGGGACGTACTATCATACTAGTTACTCACGAGACCTATACTGCAAATTATGGAAAACGTCTCTTAAAGCTTCGAGATGGACAGCTTGAGTCTGATACTCCCATCGAACGTGTTTCAGAAGAAACCTATTTTAAATAGTATGAGAATTAGTGATGCAACAAAAACAGCGTGGCGGGGAATCATGAATGCGAAGGCGCGTTCATTTCTTACCATGCTTGGTATTGTGATCGGTATAGGTTCTGTGATCGTGCTTATGTCTATTGGATCATCTGCGGAAAAACTTATCTTAAGTGAAATTGAAGGTATTGGCTCAAATCTTGTTTTTATTACTCCAGGAGCAACAAAAGGTTCTAAGTTTGCATCACCAGCTGCTTTTTTAGGTATTACGATTAAGACTCTTCAAGACAAAGATCTTGAATCTCTTCGTCGAGAAGCTTCGATTGAACGTGTGACTGCAGAGGTGCGTGGTCAGGCAAAGGTAGTGTATGAAAGTAATGACGTTACAATTACATTTACAGGTAATGACCAAGAATATTTTGCAATTCGCAATTTTAAATTTGATGCAGGAGGTCCTCTGTCAGCAACAGATGTGAGTTCGTTTAATCGTGTTGCTGTTTTAGGTTCTGAGATTGCAAAAACACTTTTTGGAAATACGGATCCAATCGGGAAGAATATTCGTCTCAAGGATTTAAGTTTCCGGGTAGTTGGGGTGCTTGCGGGTGAAGGGGTGGGTCCTTTTGGAATCGATCAGGATAATTTAATTATGGTCCCGGTGTCTGTTGCTCAAAAGGTGATGCTTGGGATTAATTATTACAATGCAGTAACAACTCAGGTAAAAGATTCATATGATATAACTTTTGCAAAAGGAAGAATTGAATCAACTCTCCGTTTTAATCATAGAATTACTGATCCAAATAAGGATGACTTTACTGTACAAACTCAAGAAGATTTTATTGCTATCTTGGGAAATGTAACAGGGATTCTAACGGTTTTTTTGACAGCGGTTGCGAGTATATCACTGGTGGTTGGAGGTATAGGTATTATGAACATTATGCTTGTGTCAGTGGTGGAGCGAACACGTGAAATAGGTCTTCGTAAGGCGCTTGGTGCTCGTAATCGGGATATTGTACTTCAATTTTTAATTGAGTCAGTTGTACTTACGTGCGTTGGTGGAATCATTGGAATTATTGGGGGTATAGGCATTACATTCATTATATATATTGTATTGACACAGTTTTTAAATACAGGATGGTTTTTCTCTATTCCAGTTTCAGGTGTATTTATTTCGTTTACAGTTGCGGCCCTCACAGGACTACTTTTTGGAATATATCCAGCTCGAAAAGCGGCGCAAAAGAATCCGATTGAGGCGTTGAGGTATGAGTAAGGGCAGAAAACAGGAGACAGAATATAGAAATTAGTTTTTAGTTTTAAATTTTAAGCTATAATAGATCTATGAATGTACATAAACTCCAAGTAGGTTTCTTTATTGTATTAATGTCGGCAATTTCTATATTAACGTTTTTTGTGTTTAGGCCATTTCTCGCTATGCTTTTTGTTGGGTTGGTTTTTGCAATTATTTTTAATCCTTTCTATCAAAAAATACTGAAAGCTTTAAAAGGAAGGAAAAATATAGCCTCATTTATTTCTGTTCTTGCTGTGTGTGTTCTTATTGTTTTACCCCTCATATTTCTTGGAGCACTCCTGTTTGATGAACTTATTAATCTTTATGACAGAATAAATGACGTAAGTAACGCTTCGGTGCTTAATGATGTGGCGCTCCAAGTAGATACATTCGTTTCTCGTTTTATTCCAGGTTTCTCTTTTGAATTTTTGGCCTATATTGATGTTCGACAGTATGCCGATCAGGTTTTGGAATGGACAGTTGGTAATTTTGGATCAGTTTTTTCAAGTATCTTTAGAGTATTTCTTCTCATGTTTCTTTTGGTTTTAGGTCTCTTTTACTTCTTTAGAGACGGTGACCGATTTATTGAAACTGCAAAAAATGTAAGTCCACTTATTAATACCTACGACGAGCAGATTTTTCATAAGATAGCCCTTGCGGTAAATTCTGTGATCAAGGGGCATTTGGTGATTGCTCTTGTGCAGGGAATCCTGACAGGTCTCGGTTTGTTTATCTTTGGTGTACCAAGTGCAATTATCTGGGGATTTATTGCGGCCATTGCTTCATTTATTCCAAGTATTGGTACAGCATTTGTGACTGCTCCAGCTGTAGGATATCTTTTCTTGAGTGGGCATGTGCCACAAGCTATAGGTCTTGTGATCTGGGCTGCTGTCCTTGTTGGAATGGTGGATAACTTGCTCGGCCCACTTCTTATAGAGCGTGGTATAAAGATTCATCCATTCATGATTCTTATTTCTGTTCTTGGTGGTATACAACTCTTCGGTATTATTGGTTTTATTGCAGGACCTGTAGTGCTCGCCCTTCTTTTTGCTCTTCTAGATATATATCCTTTGCTTGTATATAAGGCTACTCACAATTCTACAGCGCATACTCACGCACAATAAGTATAATAAAGGTAATGAAAGTTTTGATGTTTGGATGGGAGTTTCCTCCCCATAACAGTGGAGGGCTCGGCGTTGCTTGTTTTGGTTTGACGCGAGCTCTGGCACACCAAGGTGTCGATGTTTTATTCGTGCTTCCCCGTAAGGTAAAAATAGAAAGTAATCATTGTAGAGTTTTGTTTGCGGAAGAACCTGGCGAGGTAACTCTCTCTCTTGTTGATTCTATCCTCACTCCATACCTTACCTCTGAAGAATATGCTGAGGCACGAAAAATGCTTGGGGACACATCGCGATATAGTCATTCTCTCATTCGAGAGGTGCTTCGTTATGCACGTAAGGCTCGAGAGATTGCACGTACAGAAACATTTGATGTAATTCATGCTCACGATTGGCTTTCTTTTCTTGCGGGCATTGAAGCAAAAAAAATCTCAGGTAAACCCTTGATTTCCCATGTTCATGCAACTGAGTTTGATAGGACAGGTGGTACAGGTGTAAATGAAGCTGTATATAAGATAGAAAAAAGGGGTATGGAACAGGCTGATGCGATCGTTGCGGTGTCTGAATTTACTAAAAAAATCATCACAGAAAAATATGGTATTTCTCCAGAAAAGGTAGCTGTAGTACATAATGGTATTGATGAGGTTGACTATATTCGCGGAGATGTGTCTTTACAGGCACTTAAAAAAATAAAAGATCAGGGTAAAAAAATTGTTTTATTTGTTGGGCGTATCACTCTTCAAAAAGGTCCTGATTATTTTGTGCGTGTTGCTCGTAAGGTTTTGCAATACTATCCAGATGTTGTTTTTGTGGTGGCGGGTTCAGGTGATATGGAGTGGAAGATGATACAAGAAGTTGCATATCAGGGTATTGCAGATAAGTTTATGTTTGCAGGATTTTTGCGAGGAAAAGATCTTGACTCTGTCTATCAAATTTCAGACTTGTACATTATGCCTTCGGTATCTGAGCCTTTTGGTATTACTCCTCTTGAGTCCCTTATGCACGGTACCCCTGCACTTATTTCGAAGCAGTCAGGTGTCAGCGAGGCAGTGTCACACGTTCTTCGAGCTGATTTTTGGGATATTGATGATATGGCAGACAAGGTGATATCTGTATTAGAAAATGATGCCCTTAAATTTACTTTGAGTAAGCAAGGTAAGGAAGAGGTGAGAAAGGTTGATTGGAAGAAGGCTGCGCAAAAATGTATACTTCTATACAGTAAATTGTAAAAAACTATAAATTTGGCGTATTTCTTTGTCGTTTCGCAATTTTATTCCTGCGCAGTAGGTTTACTACAGCTTAGTTATAAAATTGCTTACTCCTCGAACTACATCCAAATTAATAGTTTTTATTAGATAATAAAGTTAGTTCTGTTAAAGTTTTTAAAATACATGTCATCAGTCTGCTTTTATTTTCAAGTACATCAACCGTGGCGCGCAAAACGCTATCGGGTTTTTGATGTGGGTGATGAAAATTATTTTAACGATATGAGTGATACGTCACTTAATAATCGTAAAATTTTAGAAAAAGTTGCTCGTAAATGTTATTTGCCTGCAAATGCAATGCTTTTGAAAATGCTTCAGGAGAACCCAGAGTTTAAAGCGAGCTTTTCTATTACAGGAACAGTTCTGGAGCAGATTGAATTATTTTTACCAGAAGTTCTTGATTCTTTTAAACGACTGGTTGCAACTGGTCGAGTGGAGCTGTTGTCAGAAACATATTACCACTCGCTTTCATTTTTATATTCACGAAAAGAATTTCGACATCAAGTAGATCTTCATAAGCAAAAAATCCACAAGTTGTTTGGGGTTACTCCGGAGATTTTTCGTAATACTGAGCTTATTTACAATAATGAGATTGGTAAGGAGGTAGAAGATATGGGCTTCAAAGGCATTCTTGCTGAAGGGGCGGATCATGTATTGCAGTGGCGAAGTCCAAATTTTTTGTATTCACCAAAGGGTACTTCTCGTATTAAATTATTACTTAAAAATTAT
>JBJOQC010000048.1:0-22486 GCA_046050145.1 Candidatus Parcubacteria bacterium
TACGAGTCGAGTCTCCTATACTGAATTTTCTTAACCTCATCAAAACTCCAACTTGAACTCCGTGGAATACGAAGTATAGGATGATTCAAAACAAATACACACTTTCCATTATCTCTTAAAACTCTTTTACACTCTTTAAAAACCTTACTCACATTTTCAATATTTTGAAGCGCCAAAACACACACTACTGTATCAATTGATTTATCAGTTATTTTCGTAAGATCTTCTGCAGAAGATACGATATATGAAATATCTTTTGAAGTATTCTTTTGTGCTATCTCTATAAGTTTTGGCGAAATATCAATACCAGTCACTTTGGCACCTGCTTTTGCAAGTGCATTACTAAAAAAACCTTGTCCGCAGGCAAGATCAAGAAGAGCTTCACCTTTCTTTACATCAGCAATACGTAAAAGATTTGGTAAAACAACTTGCTGTTGGTATGAATCCGGATCTCTAACCGTATCGTCATACCACTCTGCAACCTCATTCCATGATGTATTTATTTTCATTCTCTATATACAAGCATTAAGAGAGCAAAATTGCACGTATCTACTCGGGACATATCGAGAGTTTGCAACTCTTTTGCTATATAAAATCTCCTGGCATAGAGCCCTTTTGGTAGTATTTCAGAGGTGCATTTGTCCACTCTTTAAGAATTGGCATTATAATACCCCATTCAGCCAAAACCTCTTCCGTGTTTGTAAACAATGTTTGATCTCCAATCAGAGCGTCATAAAGCACTCTCTCATAAGCGTCGGGTATTTTTCTATGGAGAGTGTCCCGGGCCTGAAGGAAAGAAAGTTTTTGTGGTTCAAGTCCAAATGTAAACCCAGGACTTTTTGCCCAAAACAAAAGTGATATTGCTTCATTTGGTTGAATAGTAAAGGTCAACACATTTTGATGTCCTTCTTTATGTTCAACAGGACAAACACAAAACTCTTTTGAAGCTTTAAAGTACACAATAACTTCAACCTTTGATTCACCTAAAGCCTTACCGCTTTCAATATAAAAAGGAACTCCATTAAATCTCTTATTATTAACTTCAAGAGCTAAACGAAAATAAGTTTCTGTTTGAGAATTAGAAGCAACACCTTTTTCTTGCCTATAGCCTTCATATTGTCCACGAGTAAAACCATCTTTCGTAAAAACACGAACTTTCTTCAGAACTTTTGCACGTTCTCTACGAATAAGTTCTGATTCAATCCTGTCTGGATTTTCCATTGCAATCAAAGCAAGCATCTGGAGAATATGATTCTGCCCCACATCACGCAAAGCTCCCACATCATCATATGAAGAACCTCTATCACCAACAACATTTGACTCTAAAAATCTAATTTCAATTTTCTCAATAAATTTTCTATTCCAAAGAGGCTCAAAGATTTCATTTGAAAAACGAAAACTCAAAATATTCTGAATGGTTTCTTTTGCTAAATAGTGATCGATACGAAAAATCTGATCTTCATTAAATAATTTTCCCAAGAGTGCGTCGAGCTTTCGTGCTTCAAGTAAATTATTACCGAAGGGTTTTTCAATAAGAACTCGTGTCCATGCTATTTTTTCTTCAGGAGTTCCTGGTATACAAGGCATTGTAAGTCCTGAAGTAGAAATATGATTAAGAATTGGTCTGTATAAAACAGGGGGTACTGCAAGATAAAAAAGTTTATTTGAACAAACACCAAAATGAGAGTCGTACTGTTCAAAAGCGGAAGAAAGTTTCCTAAAGCTCATTTCATCTGACATGTCTCCCTGTTCATAAAAAGCATGGTTCAAAAAGAGCTCCACCATTTTTTCATCTTTGTTTTTGGTTTTTAAAATACTTCGTATTACCTCTCTAAAATCATCGTGAGTAAGAGGACGTCTTGCAAAACCAATAAGATTGAACTGCTCTGGCAAAAATCCTCCCGTGAACAAATCAAATACAGCGAGAGCTAACTTTTTTTGAAACAAATCTCCTGTTGCACCGAATACAACTATAGTGAGAGGTTTTTTTGAAGTGACTTCCATAAGGCTTTTAGTATAGCAAAAAGCCGAGGCGCAAGCGCCTCGGCTAAAATAAATCTTCAGACAACCTCCTCGACCTGTAAAAATTTTTATTTATTTTCTTCTTTAAGTTCTAGACACACTGAGTTGATACAATACCTTTCACCTGTTTTTGTCGGACCATCAGGAAAAACATGCCCGAGATGAGCATCACAGTTAGCACAGAGCACTTCTACTCGATCCATTCCATGTGCAGTATCTTTTACTGTCTTAATATTTTTATTTGAAATCACACTATCGAATGAAGGCCAGCCTGTACCAGAATCAAATTTTGTATCTGAAGAAAAAAGTTCATTACCACATGCTTTACACACATATGTTCCTGAAGTTTTTGTATCAACATACTTACCTGTAAACGGAGCTTCTGTTTCTTTTTCACGCATCACCTTATATTCTTCGGACGTAAGAGTTTTTTTCCAACCTTCTTCTGTGCGAGGTATCTCTTTCATGATAGGCTGATTGTATCACACACATATTATGGAACCACTTATACAGTACGCGCATACAGTAGGTATTACACTCGAAGATGCGCACATAAAACAATTTGCAATTCTTCTTAAAGAGCTTCAAAAGAAAAACAAGGAATTTAATCTCACAGCAATTACTGAAGAGAAAGATATTATCTTAAAACATTTTATTGACTCTCTTTCTCTTGTGCCTCACATACCAAAAAATACTGAAACTCTCATAGACATTGGTACAGGAGCTGGTTTTCCAGGACTTCCTATTAAAATAGTTAGACCAGAAATAAAAGTTACATTCCTTGAAGCAACAATCAAAAAAATATCTTTTATTGAACATGTCCTCACAACACTTTCTATAAAAAACTGCCGAACAATACACACACGAGCTGAAGAAGCTGGCCAAGACCTTCGCTTTCGAGAACAATTCGATATTGCAACCGCACGCGCTGTTGCAGAACTCAACGTCCTTGCTGAATATACACTTCCATTTTTAAAAGTAGGAGGATTATTTCTTGCTCAGAAAAGTACCGGCCAAGAAGAAATAATGCAGGGAGACAAAGCAATTAAAACACTGGGTGGTGAAATTAAAAATATAGTACCCATCAACATAGAAGGGCTCGAAAATCGACAACTTGTCATTATTGAAAAAGTAGCACCAACTCCTGAAAAATATCCTCGTCGTCCTGGCCAAGCCTCAAAAAAACCAATTCAATAAAAACTACATCTTTCGACTGTCATATGCCCAGTGCAAAAGCGCCTGACGTTGACGAGGTCTACAAAAGACATCCCCTGCTTCACAATTTTTTGAGATCTGTCCAATATGTCGACGAATTGCTTTCCAGCGTTTTATTTGACGTATATCTTCATCAGGGATCCTTCGACCCATGTAATATCTGCAATACCACTGGAACCATCCTCGTGGATCATCTTTATATATCCATCCTTTTTTCTGCCAAATCTTTAGAGACTGACTTGCGTCTACTTTAAAAAAATTAATTTCAGGATTTCTTTTTTCGGGAGAAAGCTTTGCATGAATAAACCACTCTTTTGGAAACTCATCCCTACAATCAGTCATGTACTTTCCACCAAACACCCCGAGTTCGAGCATCTCCTGAGGCTTTAAGTCTGGTTTAAATTCTGTATCAAAATTTTTACCCACTGGTTCAACACACTCATATACATACCCTTTTTGCATCAAATCATTTACAACAACTTTTCTCATAAGATTAGTATAACAAAAAAACCCGAGGCGCTTGCGCCTCGGGTTTGTTAAAATTGTTTCGAAAAATCAAACGATATCGAAGTTCCTTCGACCGAAACTGAGCCCACCCGAAGATAGACCTAGAATCGCAAATCCGTTTGTCCAATCAGGAGTGGACACCTGTGATGTCTGGAAAGTGTTCGGAGACCAAATGAAGTTGTTGGACATTTGTGCATCAACACCCGCCACTGTTCCCACAAACTTACCTTCAAATACCGGAAACTGATTATCTCCAAGTAGAGTAGTAACAATCGAGGCAAATGCGCTCGTTGGGAAAATGCCTGCCCGAACTTCGAAATACATCGTGGAACCTTCAGGAATCTGTAGTGCTGTGGATTGACCAGCTTGGTTTTCCACATACACCTCGACAAAACCCTGCACGTCAGGAGAAAGCTCTTTACGATGCAAAGTTCCGTCAACACTGAGCCCTGAAATTGGCATTGAATAAGCAGAATCAGTAAACGCATAAACGTTCACAGCCTCAATATTCATACCAATAGATTCAAGTTTCAGCGTAAATTTGCTGATACCAACATTGCCCCCAACAGCTGTTACCTTAAATCGCATCAAGCGACCATCGGCAACACCAACATATGGTAATTGTTCGAGAACAAATGTTGGGAAAGCTTTATACACTTTCACACCACCTGCTTTTGATTCACCCTGAACCGTTGCCTTTGTGCCAGTCGATAGGCCTATGCCACGCATACCGGTCACATCGATAGCAACCAATGTACCTGAAGTACCGTTTTGATTTACACCCTGAGGTGAAAACCTTGCTTTGACAGTGAGGTCTTTAACGACATCCCGAGAAACAACCACGTCTTCACGAAGAGTGATGGTAGAAGTGGTCGAGGTGCCAATAAATACACCTACACCAACCAATCTATCACCATCCCAAAGCTCAACATCAATCAAGTCATTAGCTGAACCGGAGCTAAGCGAAAGAAAAACCTGTTCAACCCTGACGTCATCATGTGCAGCTCGAAAGCTGGCAACATTAACAACAACATTACTTGAACCGGCTTTAACAATCTTCAAAGCGTGATTTTCCGATGAAGATTGGATCAAAACCAAAGGAGTACCAACGATCTTCTCGACACTCCGTAAAACATGGTTTGGATCAGGTGACCCTGAGACATATTCAGCATAGTCTTGCCCTAAACCACCATCAAAGAAGACCTGTCCTTCAGAGCCTGAAGAATGGTGTATGGTCATAAGATCATCTCCACGACCACCATAGAAACGATCACTTGATCCACCGAAGACCAAGTAAGAATCATCTCCGCTACCTCCTCGAGCGTAGTTATGACCACCTCCACCATAAAAAACACTTCCTTGTGTTCCACCAATAGCATGAAGATAATCATCTCCTTCAGCACCGCTTAAAAAAGCGTCAACAAAAGAGATAATTCTGTCATCACCTTCAGAACCCAGAAGAACAATTGCACCGAAATGAACGGAGCTCTCAGGAGACACATACCCCCCGAGACACAGAATCACATCGTCTCCTTTACCACCATTAACAAATGATTCGACACTTGTCGAAACAAGCGTAATCCTGTCCGCGTCATCTCCCCCAGTAACGACAAGATATCCTTGTTCTTGACGAGAGACCTTCACAGTGATGGTGTCTTTTCCAGAATCACCATCTACACGAGTAGAAAACACGGCGTGCCCTTTTTCTCCATAAGGGACAAGGTTTGAAACATTTTTGACGTTAGCGGTAATGTTATCATCACCGCCGTTGCCCCGAATAGTCAAACCTTTGATGTTAGAGAAAACCGTACTGTCCCTTCCTTTACTTCCGAAAGAGACACGTGCGTTTTTTCCATCAACATCAACCCGGATCACATCTTTCTGGTCGGTGCCCTCAACAGTGAGAACACCCAAGGCGTCGAGGTACGCTACAGGCGTACCTGAAAAAAACAAACGGGATTCGAGTTTTTCCAAATGACAAAGATCCATTTCAAAGCCTCCATAGGGGTTTGTAAGTTACGCACAATGCAATAACTATCTAATATTATATTAACATAATTAGTAGTTAATGTCAAAATAAAACCCCAGATAATCTGGGGTTTTATTTTGCTTCTAATACAACATCATTAATACAACGGATGCACGTCTTTTGACGATCTCGAGTTTTAATGTATTTATTTCCACAAGCACACACCAAAATCTCCATCCGACGTGGGCGTTCTACCCACTTACCCGGCTGATTCTGGTGCTTTTTTGGAGTTATTTTCTTTTCTACTTGTTTCATAATTGAGAGGTATACTATATAAAAAATGTAAAGAATTGTCAAGATGTAGGCCTGTTAACAAAAAACACCCTTTTGTGGGTGTTTTTTATCTAAATATTATTCAACGAATGTAAGAGCCTTTCCTTTCTTACCGCCACGACCTGTTCGGCCGATACGGTGAACATAGTCATCATATGTTGCAGGAATGTCGTAGTTGATAACGTGTGTGATGTCAGAAATATCAAGACCTCGAGCAGCAACGTCTGTTGCTACGAGAATCTGGATATGATTCTTCTTGAATGCACCAAGTGCTTGCTGTCGTTTTGAATGGTTTTTATTACCATGGATTGATTCAGCCTTAAAGCCTTTTTGAGCAAGAACCTTTGAAAGCTTTTCTACACCATGCTTTGTTCTACCGAAAATAAGTACCTTACTAAATTCTTTTTGAGAAAGAAGATCGTGGAGGATGACCATCTTATCCTGACTTCCCACCTTCACAACATCCTGATCAACGTTTTTAGACGTATCTTGAGTCTTCACAGATATACGTACAGGATTTTTCAAGAATTCACCAATGAGCTTTTCAATATCAGACGAAAGTGTCGCTGAAAAGAAAAGTGTATGACGTTCTTTTGGCATACCCGCCATAATAGTTCGCATGTCATTCACAAAACCCATATCGAGCATTCGATCAGCTTCGTCCAAAACAACAGTATTAAACTCAGTAAGCTTAATACACTTTCGTTCAATCAAATCCTTGAGACGTCCTGGAGTTCCAATAATAAAGTTATTGAAATTTCTAAGACCGAAGATTTGCTTGCCGATCGGAGCACCTCCTACACAGCACACAGAGAAAATCTTAAGACCTTTTGTAAAGCCTCGAAGTTCATCTTCGATCTGAATTGCAAGTTCGCGCGTTGGAACCATAATCAAGATCTTTTGTTTTCGATTAAGAAGCACCTTATTGATAAGAGGAATAAGAAAAGCAGCTGTCTTTCCTGTTCCTGTGTTCGCAATACCTACCAAGTCAGAACCATTGAGTACATGAGGAATAGCTCGATCTTGAATCGGAGTTGGCTCTTTATAACCCTTAGTAGTAATACTTGTTTTTAAATCTTGTTCAATTTTAAAATCTGTAAAAAGATGTTCTGGTTTAAACACAGCAACCTCTTCGGTAATTACAGCCTTATTCACAAATCGTGAAGGATCAATTCTCTGACCCATACCGAAACCTCGACTTCCACCACGAGATCTGTTTTGACCTCCGCTTCCACCTCTAAAACCACTCTTGAAAGGAGGTTTTTTGGTAAATGTTCTTTTGCCACTAAATTTTGATGTATACATAAGTAATAGTTAAACAGCACATAAAAATGCCTGTCATAAACGGGAATATTCCCTAAATAATAAATGTAAGAAACCTTGTTCTCTATGAGTTTTAAAAAAAGACTACAAGGTCTCTATGTAACCCTAAGGACAAGCCTTGGGCAAAACCGGAGAGATATATAATTAACTTACTCTGTCAGTGTATACCTAAAATGCTTATTTGTCAATACTGTGCTAGGATAGCTCTTTATGGAAAAGATACTCGATACAACATGGGATGTGGCGGTCATAGGTGGAGGACCGGCTGGCATGATGACCGCAGGACGCGCAGCAGAGCGTGGACTTAAGGTTTTACTCATTGAAAAGAACGACACTCTTGGCAAAAAGCTTCTTATTACTGGAGGAGGTAGATGTAATGTCACAAACAACCAACCAGATGTTCGAAAACTCCTCGAACGCTTCAAAGAAAATGACAAATTTCTTTTCTCTGCATTTTCACAGTGGAGTGTGACCGAAACACTCAACTTTTTCCATTCTCGACGCATGGATACAAAAGTTGAAAACGAAAGACGTGTATTTCCAAGAAGCGAAAAAGCTCAATCTGTCTGGGACGTACTTGTTGCATACATGAAAGAAGGCGGAGTAACCGTACTTTCAAACTCCCCTGTCGTAGGTCTTGAAAGTGATGGTAAAAAAATCACTTCTGTATTGCTCAAAAACAAAAAGAAAATAAAAGCTCATTCATATGTATTGGGAACCGGAGGAAAATCACGCCCTGAGACAGGTTCTACTGGTGACGGTTTTAAATGGATGAAAGAACTTGGCCATAGAGTGGAGGAACCAACAGCCGCTCTTGTACCGATTGCTGTTTACGATAGTTGGGTAAAACGCCTTCAAGGCATTACCCTTCCTCAGGTTAAAATTACCGTTCTTCAAAATAATGAAAAACAAGCGTCTGTTAAAGGAAAGATCCTCTTCACCCACTTCGGAGTAAGTGGTCCAACAGTCCTCAATTTGAGTAAGGATGTAGGTGAGCTTCTTAAATATGGAGATGTATATCTTTCGGTTGATATTCTTCCTCAGTATGACTACGGACAACTCAATACAAAACTTCAAGAAGTTTTCAAAGAACACAGCAATAAAAAATTTAAAAATGGTTTAGGAGATCTTGTACCTGCAGCTTTTGCTCCTGTTGTAGTAGAACTATCTCAAATCAATGGCGATACACAAAACAATAGTATTACTCGAGAAGAGCGCTTGCGACTTGTGAAAGTACTTAAAGATATGCGTATGAAAGTATTTCATCTCTTAGGTATTGAAAAAGCAATTATTACTTCTGGCGGAGTGGCGCTTCCTGAAGTTGATTTCAAAACAATGCAGTCACGCAAACTTCCAAATCTCTACCTTGTCGGAGATGTTTTAGATATTGATCGTCCATCAGGAGGATACAGTCTTCAACTTTGTTGGACCACTGGTTACGTTGCTGGAAATTCTATTCCTAAAACTGAATAAGTTTACTATTTTAGAATAATAAGTATATTGAAGTAAGTCTCAAAGCTCTTTCATAAGGAAAATCGTATGCTGAAGATGATAAAACATTTTTTTGCATGGCTTTTAGCTATACCTGAACGAAACATAAAGCATGAATTCAAGTGTGGTCACAGATCTCCACGTCGAGTAAAAATGACCGTATTTGGAGTTAGGGTTGAATCAGATCTTCAAAAGAAGAATGATGAGTACTGCCCTACATGCCTAGCGAAAATGGCAATCCAATGTGCTTGGTGCGGGAGACCAATTTTCCCGGACCAACCTGTAACAGGATATGTTTTAACAGAAGAAAAGAAAGCGTCTGATTTCAAGATACCTCCACATGCTTTTTTCTACACAGACAACCAACCTCTTGGTGGTCGATGTTGTGCTGAAATGTTCTGTGACTGTATCGGAACATGGAAAGCACCTGGTTATGTAGACACCAAAGAAGTTCCTTACAAAATTGTCAGGTCATAAAAACAACACCTTACCGCCAATCAGGCGGTTTTTGTTTATAAAAAAACCTATTTTTATTTCTTCAAATAATACTGTAACGTATAGATCCAATCCTCATCATCCGCTTCTGCAGAGAGTTTTTGTTTTAAGAGCCATTCAAGATAACCCTTATCTTCCCGCGCCACATCTTCAAGTTTTTTATCTTTATGTTTACCAAAATTAAACACACTAAAGAGTGAAGGCTTACTTGAAATATCAAGCATTTCATCAATCACCTTTTTTTCGTCACCTACTTTCTCTTTCATTTTTGAAAAAAGCCGATCAAAAAGCCCGATAAGAACATTTACATCCCCTTCTGCATCATGAGCACTGCCTGGAACATCTAAGTCGAGGTAATACCGAAGATATTGAAGGTTATATTCAGGAATAGCATTTTTCTCATCGAGTGATCGAGCAACACGAAGTGTGCAAATTGTTTTTGGAATCTTCAGGCCTTCTGCTTCAAGTATAGCTTTATCAAACCGTGCATTATGAGCAACTAAAATACCTGTAGAAAAAAGTTTTTCCAAATCTTTTTTCATACCACTTCCTTCAAAAGGCTTTTTATCTTCAAGAAACTTATTAGTGATATGCGTAATACTCATTGATTTCACCGACATAGGAAGTGGCGGTTTGAAATATTCTACATGCATGGCGCCATCTACTTGGTAGCAGATCTGGGAAAGACGGTCTTTCTTAACATCGTTACCTGTTGTTTCGGTATCTAAAAATATAAGATCTTTCATGTGTCTTATTGTATCAAGGAAAGTTTTTCTTGCCGACTTAACCTTTTTAATTCCCCCTCTCTTTTTCGAGCAACAGCATACGAACCACACTTTTCAGAGTAAACCAAAGAAACAGGCCGCCTAATTTTTGTGTAATGCGCACCAGATTTTAAATTATTGTGCGCATGAAGTCTCTTTTCGAGATCGAGAGTTGAACCAATATAAAAACTCTGGTCAGCACACCGAAGCATATAAACAAAATATTGCATTTCTCTATTCTACTTCTCCAGATCTAAAGTTTCATCAATACGAATTTGACTCACGAATTCTGGAACGTGACTTACAAGAATCATAGCCCCTTCATAACTATCAAGCGCCTTTGCAATTACAGGTAAATGTCTAAAGTTCATATGATTTGTTGGCTCATCTAAAATAAGAAGTCCTGGTTTTTGGAGAACAAGGCGAGCAAAGGCAACAAGTCCTTTCTGTCCTTCTGAAAGACTTCCAATCTTTGTATTTATAATTTCACTCGTTATAAGAAAACCTGCAGCAACAGTACGAAGCTCTTGTTCAATAGGTTTTTCCATCACTGATTTTAGTGACTCGAGTACAGTATCTTCAAAATTAAGTGTTGAAAAATCTTGACGGTAATAACCAACACGAATTCCTAGAGCAATTTCCATACCTTTTGCTTCACCTTTAGCCAAAGACTCTAAGAGTGTACTTTTACCAATACCATTAGGACCCTGGAGTAAAAGGTGCTTATTTCGCTTAAGTGAGATATTTGCCTTTCTGGTAACAGGCTTATGAGTCTTTGGATTCATAACAGAGAAAGAAGATATTTTTAGAATATCTGCTGTGAAATCAGGCTGGTGTGGAATAGTAAAAGGTCTGATTGTTTTATCCTCTCTTCGTACATCAACCTTTTCTTCTTCAAGCTCTTCTGCAAGAAGACGCATACGCTTAGCAACCATACGCATCTGACCTCCTTTCATAGCAAAGAAGTTTGCCTTATCTTTTTTCTCCTGAATAGTTTTGCCCAACTGAGCATTTTTTCTATTTTCTTTTTCAATACGAATAGCGATCTGCTCAACCACATCGAGATAGTTACCAACATACTGTTCTATTTTTCGTGTGAATACATCGAGATACAAAACCCCATCGGTAAACGCATTCAAAAAGTCTGCATCGTGAGAAATAACAATAAAAGTCTTTTTGTAATTGATTAAAAACTGACGGAGGTGGGCAATCCCCGCCTTATCAAGATTGTTTGTCGGCTCATCTAAAAGTAAAAGGTCTGGATCAACAATAAGTGCTGAAGCTAAAAGAAGTCGCGCCTGCTGACCACCTGAAAACGATCGTATAATTCTGTCATGAGGAGCATTAAGATGAACAACTTCAAGTACAGCGTCTATTTTTGGATCAATGTCATATACCTTTTTACCTTCAAAACATTTCTCAAAAAATTCTCGAATTGTGAGATCAAGGTCGGCACGAGGAATAACCTGACGAGAGATAGCGATAGAAAGTCCGTTTACAATATGAATCTTTCCTTCCTCTGGCTGATGTGTACCTGTAATCAAACCAAAAATAGTACTTTTTCCAGCACCATTTTGACCCATTAATGTAATTTTTGAACCTCGGCGAATAGGAAAATCAACCTCATCTAGAATGGGTTTATTGTGTCCAAATTCAAAAGACACCTTTTCAAATCGAACTATTACATCTCCAGAAGACATTTACAGAACATTAACAGAATATCGTCAAAATAGAAAGGAATACCAATATAACTACCACTCCCTATCTCTCATGTAAAAAACACGAGCAAGACGAATATCATTAAAAGATACATTTGCCCCAACCTTATTCTTTATTGGAGAAAGCAAAATATCTCCCATACCCACATCAAGCTCTTTCATAGCTTCATTGATTTTTTTCAATTTTGTAGGAGATATCTCTTTAGACAAATATGAAATATTACATGCAGTATCTTCCTCTGCAATTTTTTCAATATGACTTATGATTGTTTCTTTTGTCATCCCACGTTCCTTAGCTATTTCAGCAAGTGAATATTTTTCTTCAATTAATTTTTTAGTTACATCATAGGTTGAAAGCTTTTCAGCAATTTTTCCACCATATACAGTAATAAAATCAATTGCTTTACGAGAAAGTTCATCTTCACTCATCTTTGCATAGACATTCTCCACTTCAAGAGAAAGTTCTTGGAGCCTTTTATCTGCTCGAATAGCCTCGTCATGAACCTGAAGAGCCATATCATTAAAACCACGGAGAACTAAACCATCAAAAGTCTTTACTCGCGACAGTGCAACATATCCCATACCTTTTTCAAAAGCTTTAGAAAGATCAGCTTCTACAGCATCCAAACTCATACCCTGACTTTTATGAACTGTAATTGCCCACGCGAGACGCAGTGGAAACTGCACAATCTCTGCTTTTGTTTTACCATCTTCCTCAATTGCCCATGAAGTCGGTTCAAACACAATCTTTCTTCCGCCTTTGAGTCGCACAACAGGACCGTCCTCACTCACTGTTTCCACAATACCGAGCGAGCCATTGGCATAGCCTGCTTCAAAATTATTCTTTACACACATGACACGAGCACCTGGTTTTAAAAGAAGTTCAAAGGGAGCAAGACAATTTTTTATCAACTGATCAACAAGAGTCTTGCGACCCTTTGTACTCATAGTAAATTTAAATTGTTTACCTGAAATTTTCTCTAGTTCTTGTGCATTAACATCGTCAACAGAGACATTGTGCGTATGAAGACGTGTTGGCTCAATATCAAGACCATGTTTTCTGTCCTGACGAGAAAGAAGTAAATCTTTTATTTCCTGTGTGACACGGTTTTCTCGTATCGCAGAAAGAATATCGAGAAAAACCTTATCTTCCTGACGATACTGAGTTGTGAGATATAACATAGAAAACTTTGCCTCATTCCACACCTTTGCGTGATAAGCAAAACGAGGTTGAGAGTTTCCAAAACTCCTCCCTACAGGAGGAAGCTGAAAAAAATCTCCACAAAGCACAACCTGTATTCCACCAAAAGGTTTTGTATTTTTTTTAAACCTTCGAAGCACTTGATCTACCATGTCGAGTTGAAAATGATGGAGCATTGAAATCTCATCTATCACAAGCACCGCTGTGTTTTCAATTCTTTTTACAAGAGATTTTTTATCCTCAAACTCTTCAAGCTCATACTCACTTAAAGCTTCATGTATACCGATACCAGACCATGAATGAATAGTTTGCCCACCGAGATGTGTTGCGGCAATACCTGTAGATGCTGTTACTGCCACAGGAACAGAATATTCTTTTAGATACTCAATATAACGATTTAAGAGATGAGTTTTTCCACTCCCCGCAGGGCCTGTAATAACACAGTTTGCACCAGTCTTTAAAATAGCAAAAGCTTCATCGTGAGTCATATCTCAACTCTATCAGAAAAAGCTTCTTGGTTCACAGGTTTTAATTTCTCTCAATAGCCACAATCTTACCGTCATCTAGACGTACAATTTTTTCAGCCATTTTTGCATATTCCTCTTCGTGGGTCACCATAATGATAGTCTGTCCCTGCTTGTGGAGCTCTATAAAAATACCCATTACGATCTGAGCAGATTCATTATCAAGGTTTGCAGTAGGCTCATCAGCAAATAAAATTTTTGGATCGTGTGCAACCGCACGAGCAATACTCACCCGCTGTTGCTCTCCTCCTGAAAGTTGACTTGGGAGATTTTGAAGACGTGTCCCAAGCTTCACACGAATCAACGCCTCTTCTGCCTTTTTATATGCTCGAGTCTTATTTCCATCTTGCATCAATAAAGGTAATGCAACATTTTCAAGAGCAGTTAATTCTGGGAGAAGTGCATAGTCTTGAAATACATATCCAAACTGATTTAAACGAAAAACTGTTTTTTATTCAGAAGACATTGTATGTGCCTCTCGCCCATCAATAATAATCTCACCACTCGTTGGCTCGTCTAGTAAACTCATCTGATACATAAAAGTACTCTTTCCCGCTCCTGATCGCCCCATGATTGCAATAAAATTTCCATTTTCTGCTTTAAAATTTACACCTTTAAGAACCCGTGTTTCTACACTTCCATTTCTAAATGCCTTAACTAAGTTTTTTGTTTCAATCATATAGTATTAATTTCTACCTAAAATCGAGTCGAGAGTATTTCTACGCACAATCATACGAGCAGGAATGTAACCTGCAATAAGTGTCGAGGTAATCAAAAGACTTATACGAAATAGGGTACCTGAGAGAGGAGCAACTAAAATTCCATCACTAAAAGGAAAGTCGATTGGATGTGCAGCAATAAATGGCTGGAGCAGACCATAGAGAAGTATGAGTCCAATAAGGGACCCACACACCGCATAAAAGATAGACTGGAACATATACGATATTTCAATCACTTGCCCATTGATACCAATACCCTTAAGAATTCCGATAAATTTCTTTCGAGTAATAGCATTAATAAAGATCACGATAAAAATCGTAATCGAAGAAACGACAAGTCCAACAGAACTAAATACATTTCCCAACATATTAAAAGTAGTAATAATATCTTTCAGAAATTGTGGCTGGGCATCGGCATATGTTTGTACCTTTGCGTAATCATCAATACCACTAAGTACAAGAGACTCACGAACCTTTATAGGATCAATACCTTTTTTAAGTTGAACCGCTATTTGATCAACGTTTCCGTCATTACGACCAATCATACTTCTAAACTGAGAATCAACCATATATGCACTTCGAGTGATCTCATCTACCTTACTTTTGAGTATTCCTTTTACAGTAACCTCTCTTGTTACATCACCCACACTCATACGAATTTTTGTACCAATACCAACATTATCGAGAGCACTAAACCCTGGTGAATCTACAGGAACGTACTGTTTTAAAAGATACTGACCAATAACTATCTTGTCATAATCACTCGATTCAAGATATGAACCTTCAGCGATTGAAGTGGAAAGACCTGTAACAGAATCTTCATCACCAGGCGAAATTCCTACTACCTGAGCTGAAGCGGTATTTGGCTTATCAGTTGCTTTACGAGTTTTATAATTTGCCTCAAGTATTGCACCCTCTTGGTAGCGAGCACTTATCTTTAAAACTTCTGAGAGAGTGTTGAGAAGAGCAATAATGTTCTGGCTATTCTCTATGTATTTTTTGTCATTAAGAGATGAAAGGATCACATCACTTGTATATTTTGTACGTGCCGCATCTACAGAGCCCTGTATAAGTCCCACCAAAATACCCGAAACCACAACGAGATTTAGAAAGGTCAAAACCATGACAAAAATAATAAGACCTGTGGTCCACAAACTTGCTCGTCTAATCTGACGAATCGCAAGAAAAAAACCTATTCGTATATTATGTTTAAGAGTCGTAAACATACAATATTATTCGAGAGATGTGAGCACCACAACATCACCCACGTCCAAACCTGAAAGAATTTCTATCTGTCCGACAGAAGATACTTTTCCTACAGTAACAATCCGCTCCTTTATTTCTCCATTTTCTTTTACTGACACAAATCTAACACCATCACGCATTCCGACAATTTTTTGAGGCACAGATATAACACCAGTCTTTCTTTCTGTGGTGATAATCACATTCGCGGTCATACCCGACTTTATACGAACATCTTGATTTATAAATTCCAACACTGTTTTGTAGGTCGAAACTCCGTCACGTACAGTCTCAGCAGGTTCTATTGCAATAACCTTTGTAGGAAACATCACATCAGAACCATAGGCATCGAGTGTCACATCCGCCATATCTCCTATTTCGATTTCTGCAATATCAACTTCTGGAATAAAACTTTCTATAACAAAAGCACCTTCACTAATAAGACCAATATCTGAAACATTTGAAGAAGCAACCGCACCCACCTTACTTTCCATTTTTGTAACGACACCAGTAAAGGGAGCCACAATAAGAGTTTTCAAGAGTTGAGATCGAGCATTTGAAACATCTGCTTCAGCAGCTTTTACACGAGCAGTCTCAGCATTTATATCTGCTTCAGTTGCACCTGCAATATCGAGAGCTAAATTCTTTCGTGAAATATCAAGATTTGATTGAGCGTTTCTTCGAGCTGTTACAGCATTAGTCAAACCAGAAATTGAATTGTTTACTGCTGTACGTGCGAGAGACACATCAGCTGTCCATGTACTTATTGTTGAGGCAGAGACGGACTGACTTGTTACAGCACGACTAAGTACAGTACTTGCTTGTGCGAGTAAAGAAGAGACTGCTATCAAGTTTTGCTTTGCAACAGTTTCTGCTTTTACTAAATCACTTTCAACCGAAAAAGAAATAAGAGATTCTTGCCAAGAATTAAGGATTGCTTCAATTGAAACTCGTGCAGTTTCAACAGTATTTTTTGTATTACTATCGAGTACTGAAAAAGCAATTTGTGGACTTGTCGTTCTTGGATTATTTACAAATTGATCAACAATATTTCGAACTGAATCATCTGACACGTCGTAAGCATCACGAATTGTATTCACAAGCTCCTGTTCTGTCTGCTCAAGCGCAGCTTCATCCTTAAGAACTTGAGACTGACTTACAGCAATTTCTTCAGGTCGATTCCCCTCCTTCAATGAAGCAAGTTCGGCTTGCGCACTTTCGAGAGCTGCTTGTTTTTGAAGAATCAACGCACGAATATCACCATTTTCAACCTCAGCCAACACAGAACCTTGCACAACCTTGTCACCCACTTTTGCATATACACGAGATACCCTACCTCCTTGAGCGAAACCAAGTTCAACACTCTGTGTTGCCTTTACAGTACCTGACACAAAAACTTGTTTTACAAAATCACCAGACTGAATAGTGAGGAGATCTTCACCGTTTTTTCCTTCTCCTCCAAACACAAAATAGAAGCCGAGACCGAGAAGAACAATACCCACAATCAGAGTTGTAATTTTTAAACCAGAAACCCATGTAATAATTCTTTTCATAATAAATCTTAGCTTATTAAAACAGAGTTAGTAGTATAGCAAATATTAAGATTTTTAGAAAAAATAAAAAAAAGAAAACCACTCCTTACAGAGTGGTTTTCTAATCTCAAAAAAAGAGATTTACATCATTGGTTGTGACATGCTTGGCTTCTTGAAGGCTGTAAGAAGTGTAACAACAGCACTAACACCCACAAGGATGTACACAATCATAGAAAGTGTACTTTCCACACCCAAAAGTGAGTCAACTAAGTTAAATTTAAAAGCTCCTACCAAACCCCAATTCAAACCTCCAACAATTGTTAAAATTAAAGCAATTTGTTTCATTATAGATATCCCTTATTTATTAATAAAAACCTTGACTATATAATTATACTATCGTTTTCTTTTAATGCTCTATAGAGATATCAACAGGTGTTGATCTGTGGATAAGATGCTATGTTTCTAAACTGTTTCTATATATACTATATTTTATAGAACATAATTTAGAATATGAAAATTCTTACAAAACAACAAAAACAAGTCTTGGACTTTGTAACTCAATTCAAAGAAAAAAACAGCATATGCCCTTCTCTTGAAGAAATATGCACACATTTTAAACTTGCATCTGTCTCAACAGCCCATTACTACCTCTCTGTTCTAGAGAAAAAGGGTTATATAGAAAAAAATAAAAAAGACAGTGGTGTACCTCGAGCATTTTCTGTTCGAAACAATAATTTTAGTGCAATACCAACACTAAAAACTCAAGATATTGATTCGGTATCTCTCCCTATCATTGGTGCTGCAAACTGCGGTTCAGCGAACGTATTTGCTGATGAACAAATAGAAGGTTACCTCAAGGTTCCTCGAACACTACTACCTCGAGTCCCAGGATTCTTTGTAATTCGTGCTGAGGGAGACTCAATGAATCGTGCCAACATACAAGGAAAACATATCGATGATGGAGACCTGGTCCTTATTGATGGAAATGACCGCACACCTCTTAATGGAGACTATGTTCTTTCTATCATTAATGGCTTTGCAAATATAAAACGATTTAAAATAGAAGAAAAAACAGGACAATATGTCCTTATATCAGAATCAAAAAATTCCAAACATAAACCTATCTTTCTTCATCCTGACGATGAATTCATGATCAATGGCAAGGTTATTGGAGTCGTAAAATCTTAAATTACATATACTATGAATGAAAACCCATTATGGTATGATGTACATCGTACCTATTTTAAAAGTCACATAAAAAGAATTACATATCGTATGGACACAACATATAAAACAAAAAATTCTGGTTTTAAGGTAATTATAGGCATTCTTATTGTTGCCCTTATTGCCCTCCTTTTTTGGAAATTCAAAGGAGATGAAATAGCTCCAGTTGAAACATCAGGAAATAATGAAACTGTCACAGAGCCAGTTACTACTCGTAAGAAATATATTGATGGTACCTATAGTTCAACAGGAATTTACACATCACCAGCTGGAACAGAAGAGATTTTTGTAACCCTCGTAATAAAAAACGACACAGTTTCTAGTGGAACTTTTGAAGGAAAAGCAACTCACCCAACAAGTAAAAAACTCCAAGGTCAGTTTAGTGAAGGCTTTTCACAAGCAGTTGTAGGTAAATCAATCGACAGCCTTTCACTTACTGTTGTAAATGGTTCATCTCTTACTCCAAAAGGTTTTATGGATGCACTTAGTAAAATAAAAACTCAAGCATTGGAGACAGCTGTACAATCATAAAAAACTTTAGGAACTTCTTCTTTTGTTAAGAAAAAAAATCGCACATGTCGTGCGATTTTTTTATACAAATAACTCAACTTCAAACCCTGGTGATTTTTTTATTTTCAAATCTTTTCGAGCCAAACAGTACTCAAAATTACCCATACTAGAAAATGACTCCGGGCTACAGAAGAATAAACATGTAGCAAGACCATCAGTAAAAACAGCAGTGTCTCCAGTAACCCATGAGGCAATAATAAATTCTTCAACCGAAGTATTTTTATGAGGATCAATCACATGAGTAAGATTTGCCCAACGACGTCGATTAGTTCCTGAACTGCACATAGCACCTCTTTTTAGAGAAACACTCCCTATCACCTTTGTAGGGTCATAAGGATGCTCTAAACCCATAACTATAGAAATACCACCACCTTCGTAAAAAACATCACCACTCCCATCAACAAGGAATCGTTCTACACCGTTCTCTCTCAAAAAATTTGCAATCACATCAACAAAATAACCCTTACCCAAGGCACCAAAATCAAATAAGACAGGTTCTTTGGTACGGATCATGTCCTCACCCACTATCTCAACCGTATCAAATAAATCTGGAGTTTTCCGAATTTCTTTCTTAGGAATAAGAGAATACTCTGCATCGTACCCCAAATCGCTTATAGTAAAACCAATAAGTGGATTTAACTTCTTTTCAGAAAGAAGGTAAAACTTTCTGTACCACACAAGCATATTCATAAAATCTTTCTCCACAGAAAATTCTCCTTTCTTTTGAGAAATTTTTGATACGAAGGATTCGGGCTTAAATCGAGAATACGTTAAATCAAATTTTTCTGATTTTTTTACTATCTCTTTTATGAGATCTAAAAACCTATCCTTAGAAATATCATCCCAAATAGTTATTTTCCATTCTGTACCCATTGAAGGGTATGAAAAAACATGTGGATTCATGGAGGTCTATAATCCCGGGAAGTAATCTGTTTTTATAGATTTTTTAGCAATACCCATAGAAAGAAGTAATTTTTTATATGAATCAACCATAGCTGAAGGACCAGAAATGTAATAAAGGCAGTCTTTAAAATCTCCGACATGACGAACAACCATATCTTTATTTATATATCCACTCTCGCCTTGCCAACCTTCTATCTTCGGATTAAGAACTGGTACATACGTAAGCATATTTTTTTGTACTGCCTCAGTAAAGATATCTGTATACGCAAGCTCTTTAGCGTCTTTTACTGCATAAAATAAAACACTCTTATGTTTACTTGAGGTATCAAGCATGTACTTAACCATACTTCGAAATGGGGTGATACCGATTCCACCAGCAATAAAAACAAGTTTTTTGTGCTCATCTCGAGGTAATACAAAGTCACCTGAAATTTGCCCTGCATAAACAACACCACCAAGAGGAAGAGCGTGTAATCTTTGTTTAAAAGTACTTCCTTGTGGTATTACTTTGATACCAATAGCAACCTCAGATTCTGTAGGAGACGAAGCAATTGTGAAATACCTTCGATTTCCTCGATTATCAGGTTTAGAATCAGAAAGTGTTATTTCGAAATACTGTCCAGCTGAAAACGATGGAATAGGTGAAGTGTTAAATACGAACTTAAAAATACCTTGAGCAATCTCCACCTTCTCCTTTAACACAAGTCGTAGTCGTGTTTTGAAACTAACACAGTATGAAAAGATATTTCCAATAATCAAAGCAAGTTCAGGGGTTCCATAAAGAGGTCCTATGTGAAAAGGAATACTGAACATGAGACCTACAATAAATCCATACACCATCTGCTTCTTCTTTGTTGGAGGCATGGTGATAGGCTCAGTAAGCATTATTGTTCCAAAGAATATAAGTGGCCATGAAGCAATATTTTGCCATAAGACTTCTCCAAACTGTGGTGCAGAGCCTTGAGCTATCTGCACCAGAAACAAACTCAAGACTGAACCTGTAAAAAAAGAAATAAATAAATTGAAGCGGCGAATTTTACGAACAATCAAAAAACCAACAACAGCAACAACAGGAAGTAAGTATATACTTCCAACCCACCACACAACATTTCCTATACCAAAAAGACCTAACAGAACTGCGGAAATTGCTACCGGATTAAAAAAATGTTTTCCTTTAAAACCCAGAACATACTTTGAAAGCTGTGCCACAACTGCAATACCGAGAAGTACATACAGATCAAATGCTGTGTTAGCAGGAGAAACAATCAAAAATAAAATAAAAGCTGTAATAACAGCCGACTCCTTATTTGAAGGAACATTCCAGATCTTTGAAAAAAGAGTACTTGAAACCATCGAAACAAGCACCAGGGTAACAAGAGAAATAAGAAGAGAAAGTGGCTGAAGAGAGATAAGATCAAAAAAACTTAAAACAAAAGCAAAAAGAGAGATGAGAGGAAGCCCGATTAGCAACAAAGCATACATCGTAACCGAGTTCAAAAATTTATCTACAAAAACAAGTGGGTTTTTCATATAACTTATAGAATTTTCTTATTATTTTTCTTCCATTGTGTAAATAAATAATAAGCAGAAAAAATATACAGAAGACCTACAATTAAAAACAAAACATAATTTGAAGAAATAGACATGCCTATATTCGTTTTAAACAAACCAGCAAAACCTAAATTAAAACCAGAAACAATGAGCACAAAAAAATAAACTCTATCAGACAGTTCTTTTTTACCGAAAAGTTGACCTCCCTCTTTATGCCACTGATAGAGAAGGTACCCTGAAGCTACACCTGAAATAATCCACGCGAAAGTAAGAAGAGTGCCCATAAAACCATAGAGTCCGAAAATAAGACTTATTGGCGGTACACCATTAAGAAACAAGGCGCCGGCAGCAATAACAAGACGGGCTTCAGACCACAAAAAACTATATGCAATAAGCCTATCTCTTTTTAGATGTTCTCCAATATTCATATGTGAGTATGTATTATTTGGTACACATAAAGTCTATCATGGTGCATTTTATAAAAAAATAGAGCCTTTAAGGCTCTATTTTTTTATTTATTACCTGAAAGTGACCGTTCCACTATCAAATTTCAACTCAAGAATAAGCTGTCCTCGTGAAGTAAAAAAGAAACTTGAGGTATTCGCAAGTAATTGATTAAAATCAGTCTCTTGTGACCCCTCACAAAACATTTTCGTTGAAATCATTTGTCCAAAAGTGATCTGATTTCCTTTTACAGTGTAATTTCCACCGACACCATTACAGTCAGTTGAAGCAGAAAAAGTTCCATTCGAATTGAAAGTGAGAGTAAATGCCTCTGTTTTTTTAGGTGTAATTACTCGGCCATCATTATAGTCTGCAGAAACCCATACCCATTTTTTCATACCAAGTGACATTTTTGCCGGATCTGCTTCTCCTTCAAAATTCTGTTGAACTTCTCCAAACTGTAATGATTGAGGATCAAGCTTAAGCCATATACTTTTTCCAACTGAAGGCTGTGTACTTAAAGCTTCTCCAGGCTTTCTATCTGCATAATTTACGACAACAATACTACCTTTGCCTTTTTCAGTAGTCTGAGGGGCAATACGGTCTCCCAAAAATAATGCTTCCCCTCCAACATAACCCTTTTCAGTATTGAGAGCAGGAAGAACATAATAGAAAAATCCTGTACCGCCAGTTTCTTGTGTTGCAAGAAACACAACATCCTCTCGTCCATCACCATTCA
>JBJOQC010000049.1:0-16517 GCA_046050145.1 Candidatus Parcubacteria bacterium
TTATTGTATTTTTGAAATTTTCGAGAAGGCTAACTTCTAATTTTTCCATCTCTCTATGATAAGTATCCTTTGAGGCAATATCTCCGTCACCGTTGAAGGGGTCAATAGAATATAGTATACCCTCCTTATCCTTTATAGCAGAAGCAAGAACGTATGATGACTTACCCTTCCAGGATCCTATTTCACAAATAATAGGTCGGGAAGATTTAATATTATTTGAAAGATCGAATAGCTCAATAGCCTCAATTGATAATAGCCATCCATCGATATTTTCCAGATGGGGAATTTTATTTAAGATGGATTGCTGATGGTGGTAATTATCAAGTGAAGTTGATTTAATTTTATATTCCGGATAGAGCGACATGTGTAATTATATATTTAGGAAAAAATTCTCTTCTTGGTGCGCTTGTGGGCGCGTCCGCGAAGTGAATTTCAGCTTTTTTAGTACAAAGCTGCGCTTTTATAAAAAACTTAAATTCAACTGCTGGACTTGGACTCGGTCAGGAATAAAATTATTTCATAATTTTTTCACGACCCTAACTCGCCGACAAGTCCTCACTTGGTTCGTCTTGTGTACCGGCTCCGTCTTTCTCGTCCAAGTCCTGACAAGTAACCGAACATAATTTTTAATAAAGGGTTTTATTAAAAATTTCGTTTGCTGCTGGACTTGGACTCGAACCAAGATACTCGCCTCCAGAGGGCGAAGTCCTACCATTAGACGATCCAGCAATATAATAGCTTTGAGCTATTAGTTATCAGCTTCTAGTTTTAAAACTAACAGCTAACATCTAAAAGCCAACAGCTTCTAAACGATACTTAAAATTTAGCTTTTATTCAAGTAAAAACCCGCGTACAGTTGTGCGCGGGTTGTCGTGTTTTGTTTTTCAGCATTTAGTTCTTTTTGACCACCAGAAGCAAGCAGAGAGGTGTTTGTCGTTCGGTACGAAAAATTTCGTATACCGGACAAGGAAAGGAAAATTCTGGGTTGATTACAAATCTCTTGCCTGCTTCGGGTGAGACAAAGAGGAGGGGGACTTCGGTGTTGTCCTCTTCTTCGTAACAATTCTTGATCTCAACTTCATCTTCTTCATCAAAATCAGGAAGAGGTGACTCGGAAATTTCACGTTCGACCCGGTCATGCTCTTTTTGACTGATTGCTCCTTGTCTCAAAAGAAAAAGGATGTTTTTATACCCTTCGTCTTTCGAACAGATCGGAACAGAAGACTCTATTCCTCGATCGTTAAACCACAGCGTTGCTATCTGTCTGCAGGTATGAATCTTGAGGGTGACTGTTGCCACTTTATTTCTCCTGTAAAGATGTGTAGAAAGAGCACTAATAATATTGTATCATATTTATAATCAATGTCAATTAAACCATTGACTCTATATATAGTATGTGCTAGTTTGTCGATTCGTTGTTCTTTGACTTTTTCCTCTTACTGTAGGTTCCGGAAAGGAGTGGACGTATAGACTAATCCGGTTTGTTGTTAGATTTGTTCCCGGATGTTCTGGGAGTTGTCTGTACCGATTCTGTTTTTAGGAGATTTGTTATGAATCGCATCGTTGCATTTTGTGTTCTGTGCGTGTTGTCTGTGGAAGTTCATGCTGTGACCGTCACGGTCACAAGCTTGGCTCCCGCACCGGCAACTGGCGTGTGGACGATCGAAACTACTGGGGCAACCCCTGGCAGTGGCTCGATCGTCAACCTCAGTGGTGTTGGTGGCAATCTGGAGGCGAATCAACCTGCAGGCCCAAGTGCGGTCAAGCTCACGACGGGCGCTGACAACAATGATCGTGCCAACGTGTTTCTTCGTCAAGACTTCGGTCTGGCAAGTAACATCTTGAACACTCACACCTTCGGGTACTCCTATTTCAAGGAGGCTGTTGGTGATCCTGCTCCCGCGCCGTCGCTAAAGATTGAAATCTTTTCGGCGGGTGGAACAGGAGACAATTTCGGCGCGCTCATTTATGAGCCCAACTGGAATCAACCTGGTCCTGGTTCGCAACCTCCACCGACTGGTGGTTGGCAACACCTGTCCATTATCAGTACTACTGGCACAGGTGATGATTCCACGGGTGGTTGGTGGTGGAACGGAGGCTTCGATCAGCCAAGTGGTAGTGGAGGTGTTCCGATCAAATCACTTTCGGAATGGACAACACTGTTCGCTTCTGATCCTGATTTCACAACCGCACGGGTGGTTGGTATCGGGGTTGGGCTTGGTTCATTCAATAACAACCAAGTTGGATACTTCGACAATGTGTTCATTGAAGCACCAATCGCTCCATTCAATAATGCTCCGACCAATGGTTTCTCGGCAGTTTATGATTTCGAGTCGGCACCCGTAATTCCCGAGCCGGCAAGCGCCACCCTGCTCATGGCAGGAATGGTCGGTTTCGGTCTTCGAAGGCGGCGCTATGCCTGAATGCTGGTGAGGAAAGAGAGAAAAGGTTTCATAGCCCCGCGCACGAAGTGCGCGGGGCTTTTTTATGCAAAAAAATCAATATGCTATACTTGCTATCTTATGATTTCTGTTAAAAATCTTACAAAAAAATTTGGAAAATTTACGGCGGTAGACAATGTTTCTTTTGATGTGAAGAAAGGAGAGATCTTTGCTTTTCTTGGTCCAAATGGTGCTGGAAAAACAACGACGATAAAAATGCTTACAACAATCCTCCGTCCTACATCAGGAGAAGTTTTTCTTAATAGTCACAATGTTACAGAAAACCCTAAAGAGACTCGACGCTCTTTTGGAATCGTGTTTCAAGACCCAAGTCTAGATAATGAACTTACTCCGTATGAAAATATGAAATTTCATGCAATTTTGTACGGACTTTCAAAGGCTCAATACGAAACACGTATACCTGAACTCTTAAAACTCGTTGAGTTATATGACAAAAAAGATCAGTACGTTAAAAATTTTTCTGGAGGTATGAAGCGCCGACTTGAGATTGCTCGAGGTTTTCTACATCATCCAAAAGTACTTTTTCTTGATGAGCCGACACTTGGCCTTGATCCACAAACAAGAAATTTGATGTGGAACTATATAAAAGAGCTTAATAAAAAAGAGGGGATCACGGTATTTTTTACAACGCACCACATGGAAGAGGTAGATCGTATGGCACAGCGTATTGCTATCATTGATCATGGAAAAATAATTACCACAGGTTCTCCAGAAGAGATTCGAAAGCAAGCAGGAAAACAAACTCTTGAAGAAGCTTTTATTTCACTTACAGGGAGTGCTGTTCGAAATGAGGATGGTAATGTCGGCCTTAATCAGATGAGGGTTACTAGTAGATTGATGAAATAATATGAGAACAATTTATATTTTGTGGTTACGTCAGCTTATACGATATTCGCGATCAAAGGCGCGTATGGTTGCATCTCTCGGTCAGCCACTTCTCTTTTTGTTCGCTTTCGGTTTTGGTCTAAGTCCTATTTATGCAAAAGCTGGAGGAGGAGATTATATACAGTTTATTGCACCAGGTATTATTGCAATGACTATTCTTTTTAATTCTGTTTTCTCAGGTCTTGAGATTATTTGGGATAAACAGTTTGGTTTTCTTAAAGAAACTCTTGTTGCTCCGGTGTCACGATTTCAAATTGTGGCAGGTAAAATTGCTGGAGGAGCAACTGTTGCTTTTGTACAAGGGTTAATTATTTTTGGTATTACTTTTATTGCAGGTTTTAGAATAGAAAATTGGGGTTTGGTACCTTTGGGAGTATTTTTTATGATTCTTGTAGCTCTTCTCTTTAGTGCTTTGGGTACCGCTATCGCTGCTCGCATGAATGATATGCAAGGTTTTCCTCTGATTATGAACTTTCTTATTATGCCGTTATTCTTTTTGTCAGGTGCACTTTTTCCGATTAAGGACTTGCCTCAAGCTTTGCTTTTTATAACAAAGATTAACCCTCTTTCGTACGGTATTGACGGTATTCGAGGAGCTCTTACTGGATCAAGTTATTTCTCTCTCGGAATTGATTTTATTGTTTTGATGGTTGTACTTTTTGTGGTAACTGCTTTTGGTGTGTATCAGTTTTCAAAAGTTGAAGCCTAAAAAGAGTATACTAGAGATAGATGTTTCTTAAGGTCGATAATATATGTACAAGATTAGTATGTAATTTTTAATATATGAAATTAGCTTGTAAAGATTTGGATCCTACAACAGCTTGTGATTTTGAAGCACATGGAAATACCAAGACAGAAGTTGCTGGTAAAATGTTTGATCATGCGAAGATGGAGCATGCAGACAAGATAGGAGGTATGAATATGTCAGAGGGAGAGGTGGTAAAAATGTTTGAATCAAAGGTGAGGGAATAGTATGGAGCTTTCAAGTGTTGGCTTTTGCGTCAAAAATATCAGATAACTACGTTATCCGATATTTTTGACGTGATTTTTTTAATATAAAAATCAGCTTTCAGGAAAAGAAAAAAGCCCGAGGCGCGCATATGCGCCTCGGGCTTTTGGTTTGTCTATTGAAGAATGGTTGATTTCTCCATATCTTCAAAAAACTCTTGTGCCTTTTTGATTTCTTCTGGGTTTGCCTCCCGGAACATGACGACAGTGTATCCGTCTTTGTGTTCCGTCTTCTCGTCAATCCACTTTCCAGGGAAATGTTTCATTAGATGAGCTTTTGCCCAAAACCTTCGATTTCCTGGTTTCAGACGTTCTGATTTCTCACTTGGAGAAACTCCTTCTGGGATCACCACTCCTGCATATATGATCCCTTCCTTTTCGATCAGTTTGATGTACCGGCCTTGGTCGAGATCAATTGCATCTTCGGGGATTTGATGCGACTCCTTCCTAGGATCGTTAGGGTTTGCTGGGGTCTCAGAAACAACCGTCGATTTCTGAGACTCGGTGCCATGTTCTCCGCACCCGACGAGGATGAAGAGGAAAGCGAACAGGAAGATTTTCATTGTAGACTCCTGAGTTTGAGGTTTTCGAACTTTCTATATATATTATACCAAATTAAGCTAATTAAGTCAAATAAAAAACCCCTGCAACGAGCAGGGGGGTGGAAAGATCGATTGGGTTAGGAACATCTCGTGTGCTATTGGGTTAGAGCTCGATGCTCTGGTAGTCCCGACAGAGGAAAACGTTGTTCTTTGAGAGTGAAAGAGGGATAACCCCACCTTTATCTGAGGGGCTTCCTCTGACTTTCTCGAGGAAGGCTAGACCTTCCTCGAGAATTTTCTCAACAGTCTCGTCTGTTGACATTGGGTCATGGTGAGTGAGGCCAAGTTTTTTTGCGCCAGTATCAAAAGCTGTCCTGACGCAAAAATCAGCTGTACCATGACCGAAGCCCGCAGTGACTGTGTCGTAGGTCTTGCGAAGATACTGACTGTCCATTACCAAGAGGTCTGCCTTGCCGATGTGGCGTTTGAAGGCCTGTGACATTGCATCCTGGTTCTCATGATCAGTCAGAAAAACGAAGACTTTTCCGGTTGGCTCTTCGAATCGGTAGCAGATGGTTCGTTCTGGATGGTTACTGTAAAACATCCGGATAACCATACACTCCGACTTTGGAAACCTTCCTTTTTGACCGAAGGGTAAGACGGCGTTTCCATTTTGCGCTCTCTCAAACTGCTCAACTCCGAGCATTGTCACCCCTCCGGTTGGGTGGGTGACAATGACAGCGGTGTTAGGCGATTTGATCGGCTTCATCGTGAGGTGCGACGCAACCTGACTGAAGTCGACTGGGAAGAATGGTGGCGCCATAAGACGTTCGAAAACATCTCTTGGACCCATTCCTGCTTCCACAGGTCCCCAGCATGTTACCGGAATAGCCTTGTTGAAGGTTATCGGTGACAGCAGGAAACCTTGAGTGTGGTCATGGTGGTGGTGCGAAAAAATCGTGTGCACCTCTTTCACACCATGCTGGAGTGCGTTTGTGGAAAACGGCAAGTAGCCAGTACCTGCATCTATCGCTAGTGCAGTGTGTTTCGGCAGGAAGTCACTTTCAACCTCTACGCAGGTTGTGTTTCCCCCTGTCTTTGCAGCTGCAATGTTGAAGATGGGCACTGACCCGCGCGTTCCCCAAAAGGTGATTTTCATACGTGTGTCCTTTCTGCACACAAGAGAATGTTCCAATTTCAATGATCCTTCCAAAAAAGATTATACCACATAATAAATTTAGTTTCAATGATTTGTATGTTCTAAAAAAATGTAAAAAAGTTATAGTTGGTGGTATGTCCCAACTCAAAGATATTACACAAAAGCTAGAACTGGCAGGAGATAAAAAGAAAAAAGACTTTCTACAAGGTTATTTTAAGACAGGAGAAGGGGAGTATGGTGTAGGAGATGTTTTTCTAGGGATAACAGTTCCTGTCCAAAGAAAAATTGCTCACTCTTTCCCTAAACTTTCTCTAAAAGATATTGAAATCTTACTTAACAGTAATATTCATGAGTATCGTTTTACCGCTCTTGAGAATCTAGTTTTCCAGTACGAGCGAGCCGATGACAAAAATAAAAAAGAAATTTTTGATTTCTACCTTTCACACACTTCTCGAATTAATAATTGGGATCTGGTAGATACTTCGGCGGCGTATATCGCAGGTAATTTTCTTTTTGATAAAAACAAAGATATTTTATATAAGTTCGCAGTATCAAAAAATATGTGGGAAAGACGTATTGCGATAATTGCAACACATTATTTTATTGGCAAGAAAGATTTAGAACATACATTAAAAATCTCAGAGATCTTGCTTAGTGATACTAAAGACTTGATTCATAAAGCTGTGGGATGGAGTTTGAGAGAGGTTGGTAAAAAAGACAAAGAAGTACTCGTATCTTTTCTAAAAAAACACTATAAAAAAATGCCTCGTACAGCTCTGCGGTATGCTCTTGAAAAATTTCCTGCGACAGAAAGACAGCTTTATATGAAAGGATTGGTATAATGTAAGAAAATATAGGTTTATACGTCTAAAGATTTGTAATTAATATTTTTCATGAAAACACTTATAACATTGGCGCTTATTGTTGCAGGGACTTTGGCGGGTATTGGGTATTACGTGACAGAGTACGGAGACCTTGAGGGTTTAAAAACGTATTCATCTGATACATACGGTATTTCTTTTAAATATCCAAAGACATATTTCCTAACAGAAAAACTTCAAGTGGGAAGTGGAGAGAGGTATCACTATACTGTAATGCTTGTAGAGGATACCGAGTTTAATCGAAAGTTATTGGCAGGAGAAATTAAAGAACCAACAGAAGGTCCTGTGGCAATAACCTTTGATGTGTATCAAAACAATCTCGACAAGCAATCCCTTTTGGGCTGGATGAATAATTCGAGTGCTTCTAATTTTAAATTGAGTGACGGAACCCATTCTTTGGTAACGGTTTCAGGAAAGGAGGCGGTGAAATATACATGGGATGGTTTGTATCAAGGTGACACTATTGCTTTTCTTTCTGGTGACAACATTATTGCAAGCTCTGTGACCTATATGGCTCCCGAAGATCAAATACGAAAAGATTTTGAAGAAGTATTAAAAACTGTACGAGTGAAATAAAAAACCCGAGGCGCGCATGCGCACCTCGGGGCAGGTGTGTCTAGAGGCTCCGATCCCTAGACACGCCATGGCTGTTTGTTAACGACTTTTTCGATGTCGCCTCTTGATAATATTCTTGCTGCTGTAAAGAAAGCAGAATCCTGCCGCCGGAAGAATCACAAGTAGTATGAGAATAACGAAATGAAGAATTCCTTCCATCGTAACCTCCTTGAAAGATGGTATAAGGTACAAAAATGCTGATCGCACGACCAGTACTACATAAATTAGCATATTTAAGTACTATTGTCAAATAAAATTCTATAAAGATAAGAGCTTTCTTTTATATGTATTAAAAACTATACTAGAATCATGAAAAGATTATATAGAAGTAAAACAAATAGAGTATTTAGTGGAGTGTGTGGTGGGCTTGGTGAGTATCTCAATATTGACCCTGTTGTTCTGAGACTTTTGTGGGTTATTCTCACTTTTTTCGCCGCAGTTATTCCTGGTCTCGTTGCTTATTTTATAGCAACTCTTATTGTCCCTCTCGAAAATCCCATTATCAAAGAAGCGACTGCCTCAGAGGTTAAATAACTATTTTTTGTGGTGTGGAAGTACAAGGTGTTTTGTTATGTAAGAAATAGTCACCGCACAGATTGCAAGTGCTACATATCCAAGTACTCCTTGAATGTAAGAAAAGGGAAAACCGCGCCATGCACCAAGTACAAGTACTGAAATCCATGAGGTGATTGAAAGTGCGCCACTCGCTGTAAGAAGTGTTCTGTTACGCATAAATTCATCTGATGAGGGAAGATGTTCTTCTCTATGTCTTTTGATACGTGGAATATGTACCGAATGAAAAACAAGACCATTTAAGACGATAATAGAGAGTATTGTTATTTTAGTTTGAAATTTTGGTGAATGTATAAAACGGTCTGGATCAAATGAAAAGAGAATTGATCCGGATATAAATAAAATAAGGAGTCCTGTCCAAACCATTCTTCCTCCAAGTGTAATAAATCTAAATTCTGTAGATGTTATTTTTTTATCGCGAATACTTGTAAGAAAAATAAGATCACTTGCAAATGCACCTCCCATACCGATAGCAATACCTAAGAGATGAAATATGGTGATTAAAGTAGATAGTTCCATAAATTAAGTATAGATTATTTCTATAATCATAGTACAGAGCATCTTTTAGTGTATTATTAACGTATGAAAAAAATTAGTATCGCTCTATTAGTTCTTGTACTCCTCGCTCTAGGTGTTTTGATTTACTACAAATCGACTCTCGTCTCTAAGGTAGATACATTTACAGCTTGTGCTGATGCAGGATATCCTGTGCTTGAGTCATATCCGCGACAGTGTAGAACTCCTGACGGCCGATCGTTTGTAGAAGATATTTCGAACAATAAGGAGGATTTAATTCGTGTCTCAGATCTTAAGGCTGGTGATTTCATTACAAGTCCTCTGACTATCTCAGGTCAAGCTCGCGGTCAGTGGTTTTTTGAAGCTTCTTTTCCAATACGTCTTCTTGATAATAATGGTGTAGAGGTTGCAGTGGGAATTGCACAAGCAGAAAGTGATTGGATGACAACGGACTTTGTTCCTTTTAAGACAACACTTACTTTTACAAAGCCTGAAACGGAACTTGGAACACTGGTTTTCCAAAAAGATAACCCTTCAGGGCTTCCGGAGTTTGATGATAGTCTTGTAATACCTGTTTCGTTTACTAAGAAAGTAGAGGTTTCCTCATGTCGTCCAACAGGGTGTAGTAGTGAAATATGTTCTGATCAGGATGTTGCTTCAAACTGTATCTTTAAAGAAGAGTATGCCTGCTATAAAAAAGCTCTTTGTGAAAGGCAGACTAGTGGTGTGTGTGGTTGGACAGAAACAAGTGAGTTTAAGGCATGTATAAGTAGTATTAAAAAATAATATGGAATCATTTCTTCAGTCAGATATATTCTTTTTTGTATCGCTCGGTTCAATAATCATTATTGCGGTTCTGGTGATTATTGTTGCATCATATGTTATTGGGATCTTGCGCGATGTAAAGAGTGTTACAAAGCAGGTGAAGGGTGGTACTAAAAAGGCAGGAGAGGAGGCTCTACCAGTTTTTAGATCTGTTCTGAAAGTTTTGAGTACTGTTTTTTTGGTTTCATTGTTTAAAAAAGTTTCTTCAAAAAAGAATCAGGAGGAAAAGAGATAATAAAAAAAACCACCTATCGGTGGTTTTTTGTTGTGTATGTGCAAAGAAAAACCCCGACCGGCTGTAAACAGTCGGACGGGGCGGAGGAGAAGGAGAAAGAGAATCGGGAGGAGCAATCTGTAGATAAGTATACGCCTCTCAAAAAGCCCGTCAATTCTTTATACACAGCCTATTTAGTGTCTTGTATGCGGAGAGAGTACTGAAGTCCAAAGAGCATCATAACTCCCACAATCCCAAACAGTGTTCCGTAGGTGATGTAGGGAAGTAATAAGCTTGCAATGAGTGGAGCGATGATAAAAGAAAGTGGTCTTGTGATACGGAAGAAGCTTACAAGATCAGTGTCAGTTGTTTTTACATGCTTAAAGAAGTAGCTTTCGCTAGTTATCTCAATAAAACTTGCACCAACACGAGTGGTGAAGAGTATGAGTGCCCATAAAGCAAAGAGAGGAACTTCAATAAAAGCAATAAGTGCAGTAGAAAGTCCCGCTATTACAAATCCTGTTCCAAGTATTTCTTTTTCACCAAGTTTTTTATCTGCAAGTCTGCCAATAGGGAATTCAAAAAGAAGAAAAGGTAGGAACATGATAGTGAGGATTGATCCTATATGAGACCATTCAAAGCCAATGTATTCATGGAGGTAAATCGGAAGATATATAACCATAAAGGCATAAAACATTTGAAGGATAAAATTCGCTTTCCAGATAAGAAATATATCTTTGTTTTTTCTGAGTCGTCTAAAGGTGTTTAAAATACTTGTGTTTTCAATGATGGTTTTCTTATTTGATCGCCAGACTGAACTAATACCAAGAATTGGTACGAGGAATATTGTTGAAAGGAGGTATATTTTCCAATAATCACCGTTTGTAAGTACAAGACCTGCAAGTGCAGGTGAGATCACAAGGGCAAGGTTTGCAAGGGTCAAAAATACTCCCCGAGTACTCCCTGTGGTGCTTTCGTTAGGGCTATACTCTTCGAGGAAGACGTCTAAACCAAAAAGAATAAGAGGTACAAGGGCTTGGTGGATGATGAAGAGTATAAGGGCAAGTGTGGTGTACCCAATGAGGGCAAGACCGAGTGTTGCTAGTGCTTCGATAACAATAACAGAGACAATAAATTTGTAATTTCCAAAACGTTTTAAAATTCGTGGGGTAAGTAAAAGAAGAAGGAGATTTAGGAATGAGCCGATAGTGTATATAAGACCTACCTTCTCTTCACCAACAAGTGTTGAGATGAAAGAAGAGTTTACGTAAAGGATTGTGTACCAGTGAAAGGCAAGGAGTAGGTTGCCGAGGTAGACTGCTCCGAGTCCTAATGATCTACGTGGTGTGATTGTCATATGAGTATTTTACACGAAAATTGTTTTTGTGTTTGGGTAAAATTGCATGAAAAACCCCGAAGCTTTACGCTTCGGGGTTTTCTTTTTTCTAAAACCTAATGGCTCAAAGCTGTTAGACTCCAAGCACCACTGAAATCACTAAAGGTTTCTTAGCGGTTTTCTGGAAGAGAAAGTGACTGATTGCATCACTCACATTTGATTTTACGAAATCAAAGTTGATTGGATTCATACCTTTTGTACTGTCCTCAATACTTTTCTTGGTAATGATTCGAGTTTGACTCAAAAGTTCTTGTGATTCACGTAGGTAGACGAAACCACGAGAAATAATGTCAGGAGATTTTTTGAGCTTTCCTGTCTTGAGGTTGATACTTGCGATAATAACCACGATACCGTCTTCCGCAAGAGTTTTTCTGTCTCGGATAACTGCTTCTTGAATATTTCCAATAAAGAATCCGTCCACAACCATTGAGTTTGAAGGTGCTTTTTCTTTGAGAACTACCATTTTCTCACCTTTGTTTTGAAGTTCAATAATTGTTCCGTTATCAGGCACAACAATGTGGTCTTCTGCCATTCCGATTTGTTTTGCAAGATCAGCGTGTACACGAAGCATGTAGTGCGAGCCGTGTACTGGTATAAAGAAGCGAGGGTTTATCTTCTTGTGAAGCCATTCAAGCTCTCCTCGGTTTCCGTGTCCTGTTGAGTGAATATAGACATCTGAAGAGCGATAGTGAATGATGTGTGCTCCTTGGCGAGCAAGATTGTCTTTGAGCTTCTGTACAGCACGTTCATTTCCTGGAACAACAGATGAAGAAAGAAGAACTGTGTCTCTTTTTGTAATCTTGATTTGCTTATGAGTTTTTACAGCCATACGCATAAGAGCTGCGAATTCGTCTCCTTGAGCTCCTGTTGCGAGGATTACAATACGATCAGGAGGGAAGTTGTCCATTTCCTCAACACTGATGATTGTTTCTTTCTTGGCTTTTAGCATGCCAGTTGCACGAACGATCTCAATATTACCCTTCATGCTTCTACCTTCAACGACTACTTTTTTGCCACAACGTTCTGCTGCATCAATGATTGCAAGCATACGCTCGATTTGAGATGCGAATGTGCCGATAATAAGACGGCCTTTAATATTTTTAATTATTTCCTCGAGGTTTTTATGAACAACTCTTTCTGGTGTTGAGAATCCTGGGTTATCAACGTTTGTTGAGTCCATCATAAGAAGGATTACTTTTTCTTTTTCAAAACGAGCATACTCTTTTTGTTCTGCATCTGTTGGAATACCGTCTACGTGGTCGAGCTTAATGTCACCTGGAGCAACAATTGATCCGTATGGTGTATCAATAATAAGACCCATTGAATCAGGGATTGTGTGTGTTACGGCAAAGAATCGAACACGAAGATCTCCAAGGCGGATGATTTCGTCTTTTTCAACCACAACGATATTGAGTTTTGGTACATGAGGAAACTCTTCTTGTCGCTTTTTTACCATCACTGTTGTGAGGGCACGTGAATAGAGTGGCGGGTTGCCAATACGACTCATAAGATATGGAATACCTCCGATGTGGTCGAGGTGACCGTGAGTGATGATAACAGCTCGAATCTTATCCTTTCGTTCCTCAAGGTATGTTGTATTTGGAAGAATGTAATCAACTCCTGGGGTATCTTCTTCTCTAAATTGAAAACCCATATCAATAACGATAATATCGTTTCCACATTCGATAACTGTCATGTTTCTACCGATTTCTTCTACACCTCCCAAAGGAATAATACGAATGTTTTCACCTATAGGTGGAATAACAGCGAGAGGTTTTCTTTTTTCAAGCGGAGCTGCACTTCTCGGGTCTCGAGAAAAAGAAGGTTTTGAAGTTGTTTTATTGAAAGGGCGAGGGCCTGATCGGTGAGGTGTAAATGTTTTAGTTCCTGTCTTTGGTGTTGTAGGGTTGTTAAAAACACGCACTCCTCGCGAGTTGAATCGAGGTGGGGTAGTAGTTGTCGGTGGTTTTGGCTCGAGAGCTTTTACTGGTTCTATTTTTATTTCTTGAGGGTTCATAATAATTCTTTATTTTTTTAATATATCTATTGTTCTTGTGATGTAAATATCTTCCAGACTTTATTCGTTTCGATAAACCACGAATGAACGTTGAGGAATCGTTCGCTTGGGTTTTGGACGTGTCCTAGCTCTACGTTTTGAATATGTTCGGGAAGTATATACATAAAATCAGGAGAATACAAAAATATAGCAGGAGTATCTTTTGCTATTTCTATTTCAAAGTTTTTATAGAGTTCTTTTTTCTTATCTTCAGAGCTTGTAATGCGAATATTTTCAAGTATTTTGTCGGTTGTAATATTGGTATAGAGTGCAATGTTGAGGCCTGGATCATTTCTCTGGGATGAGTGCCAAAAAGGGAAAAGGTCGGCGTCTCGTCCTACAACCATACCAAAAAGGAGTGAATCAAATTTTCGTGGTCGAATAATGTTTTGGTTTAAGTCTCCGCTTTCAAATACCTTTATTTCGAGAGATACGCCAATTTCTTTCCACATATTCTGTAGAAGTCCTGCTGTTTTTTTGAGTTCTGGAGCATCTCCTGTTGAAAGAGAAAATGAAAGTACCTCATTTTTTTTCTGCATAATACCTTCGGCATTTTTCTTCCAGCCATTCTTGTCGAGAAGGGCAAGTGCCTTCTCTATAGACGATGTACTTGTTGTGATCTCTGGAGTTTTACTTGTAATGAAGTAAGGTAATGGACTGTCTATAACTGTGCCGTACCCAAGGAGGGTTGAACGAACAATTTCTTCTTTGTGTGTTGCAAGTTCGAGAGCTTCACGTACTTCTTTATGTAAAAATACTTGCGCTTGGTTTTGGTTAAAAAAGACACCAAAAATACGTGGGAGTGATGCGTTGTAGAGAGTAAAGTATTCTGTATTAAGTTCTGCTATTTTTTCTGCTGAAATACCCGATATTGATTCGACAGTTTCATTTTCCCAAGCTTGTACCACCTCTTGTTCGTTTTGAAATATCTTAATAGAGATCTCTTTTACAAAAGGTTTTCCAAGACTATAGTCTGCAAATGAAGTTAGGGTAAAACTTGTAGGGAGACCTGCACTGTTTCGTTTTACATCTTGTATTTTGTACGGTCCTGAACCTATAGGACTTATGTTGTATTCACTAAATGCAAATTCATCCGAACTCGCATTTTTCCAAATGTGTTTTGGAAGAATGCCGAGAGTAAGGTTTTCTGTAAAAGGTGAGTAAGGTTGTTTAAGTGAAAAACTAATTTCTGTTGGACTTATTTTGTTCACAGTGACACCTTCCCAGTTACTTCGTCGAGGACTCTTGAGAAGGGGGTCAATTGCTTTTTGAATAGTAAACTCAATGTCGTCGGTCGTGATCGGTGTGCCGTCATGAAAAAAGATATTGTCTTTGAGTATAAAGGTATACGTAAGACCATTTTCTGAAATATGCCATTCTTTTGCGAGGTCAGTTGTTAAACCTCCTTCAGGGGTTGCCTTGAGGAGTCCTGAATACGTGAGATAGGTGAGGTCTTTGTCTGCGTCTGATATAGCAAGGAGAGGGTTGATAAAACGTGGAACACCCACAATTCCTTCTGTTATTGTTCCACCATATTCAGGCACCTCAATAAGGAATGCATTACTTACCTTAAAAAGGAGTCCTATACCTGACCCTACGAAAAGAATGATAAGGATGGCGACAATCCACTTTTCACCAAATGAAAACGCACCCCACAAGGTGTGGCTTTTATCTTCAAGTGGACGCACTGAATAGCGTCTTGTAATAAAATCTGTAATAAAATTTTTCACAATAGCAAGAGAATGATTCCTCCTTATAATACAAGGAGGAGATTTGAAACAAATGTATGTTTAGAGTACGAGGGCAACTACTGTTGAAGCCACAAACAGGATTGCTATTACTACAGTAAGGTTGAAAAAAGTTTTTTCAGCACCACGACGTGTGTGTACATTTCCACCGAAACCGCTTTCACCAAAAGCACTTCCAAGACCAGCTTCAGATCGTTGAAGTAGAATGAGTCCAATAAGAAGGACGCCAAGTGCTATCTGTATATATGGTAATAGGCTTACGATACTCATTGGAGAGCATTATAACAGACTTATTTTAAATAGCAATTTAGGTATTTTATTTTTCATTGACAGCCATTTTTTGTAAAACTATAATACAGTCCACTCAAATATTATTAGTTTAATTTCTATATAACTTTCTATGAAAAAAACAGTTACTAAAGTTGATTCAAAGAAGATTTCTGTAGTACCTCTCGGCGATAGAGTTCTCATTCGCCCATTCTCTCTCGATGAAGTGCACACAAAAACTGCTTCAGGAATTATTATCCCTGAAACTATAGACAAAGAAAAACCACGACAAGGAGAGGTGGTTGCGGTGGGTCATGGAAAGATGGTTGATGGAAAACTTATTCCTCTGCAGGTACAAGTCGGTGATAAGGTAATGTTTTCTTATATATATGATGAATTAAAAATAGACGGTACAGAATATTATGTCATTAAAGAAGAGGGTCTTTTGGCGATTATCAAATAACTTCAACACATATGAGTAAAAAAATTCTGTTTAATGAAGAGGCACGAAAGGCACTTAAGCGAGGTGTTGATGTTGTTGCTGATGCGGTAAAGATCACTATTGGTCCTCGAGGAAGAAATGTTGTGCTTGATAAAGGGTATGGAAGTCCAACGATCACAAATGACGGTGTTTCTATTGCTAAAGAAATAACTCTGAAGGATAAGTTTGAAAATATGGGTGCAGAGATTGTGAAGGAGGTTGCTACAAAAACAAATGATATTGCTGGAGACGGTACGACAACATCTGTTGTGCTAACACAGGCTATTATTGCGGAGGGTATGAAGCATACGACCTTGGGTGTGAATGCTATGGCAGTGCGAAGCGGTATTGAATCTGCAAGTGCGGAGGCTATAAAAATACTCGCTTCAATTGCAAAACCTATAAAAAATAAGGAGGAAATAAAGCAGGTGGCAACTATTTCTGCTGAATCAGAAGAGATTGGTTCTATTATTGCGGAGACTATAGATGTTATTGGTAAAGATGGTGTGGTAACGGTAGAAGAGTCTCAAACAGCAGAGATTACAAAAGAGATTTCACAAGGACTTGAGTTTGATAAAGGATACGTCTCTCCATATATGGTGACTAACTCCGACCGAATGGAAGCAGAATACAACGATCCTTTTATTCTTATTACAGATAAGAAGATTTCAGGAATAAAAGAAATTTTGCCACTCCTTGAAAAAGTTGCTCAAACAGGGAAGAAAGAGCTTGTGATTATTGCTGAAGATGTTGATGGTGAAGCTCTCGCAACGTTTATTGTGAACAAACTCCGTGGAGGGTTTAATGTTCTTGCTGTGAAGGCACCAGGCTTCGGTGATCGCAAAAAAGAATTTCTTCAGGATATTGCACTAACTGTTGGTGCAAAGGT
>JBJOQC010000050.1:0-8753 GCA_046050145.1 Candidatus Parcubacteria bacterium
TATTGTATTCGCAATAGCTCTCCTTATATTTTTCATAGGGTTAGTACGTTTTATTGCGTATTCAGATAGTGAAATTGAACGAAAGAGAGGTCAACAGGTGATGGTCTGGGGAGTTGTAACACTCTTCATTATGAGTTCTATCTGGGGAATCATTGCTTTTATTGGTAAAAATCTCCTTATTGATCAAGGGGGCACAACCCGCTCTCCTCAGGTGGAACTCCCTTCTCTTAATCCATAATTCATAATTCCGAATTCTTAATTCGAAAAAAGATGTGTAGAACACATCTTTTTTTGTCCACACCCTTGATTGAATTAGGACTTATTGTCTCGTATTATATATGTATAGCTTTATAAAAAAAGTAGGTCGTTTAAAATAATTATAAGATTTAATCGTAATTTAATTTAACAATGAAAAAAATTATTGGCGCAGGGTTGGCTTTTGCTCCTTTCTTAGCTTTTGCTCAACAAGCAGCAGGAGGAGCGGATAAGTTTTTAGGTATTGAGGGATTTTTAGGTGCGATCGATCGTCTTATCGGAATAATTACTCCGATTGTATTTGCTCTTGCTCTTCTCTACTTCTTTATTGGTCTTGCTCAGTTTGTAATGAATGCGGGCAATGAAGACGCTCAAAAGGAAGCAAAAAGCAGAATGGTTTGGGGTATTATTGCTTTGTTTGTTATGTCAGCCGTGTTCGGTATAATCAACTTTGTTTCAGCTCAGTTTGGTTTAACTAATACAGCAATTGATGTTCCTGAAATTCAAGACCTCGACTAGTTTTAAGTTTTTTTAAAATCTAAATGTCACCAATCGTTGCTGATAAGTTGAGTGTTATAAATCGGGTGATTATAAATCCCCTGATACTTCTCATGTTCGCAGTAGCCCTCCTCGTTTTCTTTATAGGCATCTTTCAAATGATTGCCAATAGTGAGAGTGATGAGGCTCGAGAAAAGGGAAAGCAAACAATGATATATGGTATATTTGGTTTCTTCATAATGATTGGAGTCTACGGTATCATTCAGCTTATTCTTTCGACGTTTGGTTTAGATTCGGTAGGAAGTTCTGGTTACTTAGGAGATATTCTAAGATAGGGAATTATCTACTACACAAAACAAAAAACCACCCTACGGGTGGTTTTTTGTTTTGTGTATAAATTCCGTATAAATAAAGTAATAAATTTTTATATAAAAAAAGACGCCTGAAGTATTTCTACTTTAGGCGTCTGAACTTTATCGTAGTCTAACCTCGACAGGAATATCTTTTCCTTCGAGACTTTGAAACTTCATTGAAGCGTAGCTCCCAATCCCTACAGGAACTGATTCGCCACTACCTTCAATTATTTCTTTCTCGGTTCTTTTTCCACTCTCTTTATCTATGAGAACAAAGAGAGTTTTGACCTTTCCAGAAGGTCTTGTTCCGAAGACTTTTCCTTTGAGGTTTACTTCCGGACTCCATTTGCCTGTTGGGGCAATAACTACAAATTCATGCCCTTGATTTTGTGGTTGTGTCACGACAGGCCTATTTGAATACGCCACAACAGCTTCCTTGCCGCTGGTGGTGACCCAATAGGCGATGAGGAGGACTACTCCTGCAGTGGCTATCCACTGGACAGTAGATTTCCAATTTAGCCAAGAAGGGGTGGTGACATTTGGTTTTGGAATTTTGCTCCAGGAAATTTTTTTCCAATTTTTCCACAAAAGGACAACGAGCACACAACCCCCAACGATCCACCAATTTACTGAGTGCCACCATTCGGGTGACACTGGTCCGTCGGTTTTGGTTGGTGTTTCAGCTACTTCAACCACCTTAGAGGTAAGTTTGAAGTACAAGAGAATGCCAGCTGCAACTACGAATCCAATTGCTACTCCGACAATAATCCAAGTCGGATTCCATTTGGAGGTGGCAAGTGTCGCCGACGGCTGTTTTGTTGCGGGACGTTTTCGCCACAACATTGCAAACGTGACGATTGTGGTGATCACAAGTCCGATCCAAAATTTGATTCCTGGATCAAAATCTGCAATCGAAATTGTTCCTATTTCGCTCAATTGTGTGGACGAATCCCACACAGAAGAGAAAAACAGGCCCGCACATAACATCGACAAAGAAGTTAGAATTTTTCCAACCCAGTTTTTTCTGGTAGTCACGATTTGTGCTACAGGTACCTGTTTTTGTTGTTGTGTTGTCTTACGTCGTGCCACAACGTCAGCCTCTGCTCCACTCACTTCGATTTCGAGAAGTTTGATTTCCTTCTCAGTTTCGTCGAGTCCCAGCGTTTTTGCATTGAGTGCGATGAATTCTGCTCCATCGAGCAGTTTTTGATGTGTGACTTCTGGGACTAATCCTAGAAGTCTTTCGATCCGAGTGATGAGCTTACGAAGCTCGTTAAAGAGTCGTAAGGCCCTCTGCCTGTCGTTTTCAGGAATCTGAGTCATATTAACCCTTTCTATTGGTTGTGTTGGTGATTTTGTTGTCAGGGAACTACTGGTACTATAATAGCATCTTTTTTTACAAAAGTCAATGCTTTTTTGGATAAAAAAAGACCGCGTTCATGTTGTGAACGCGGTCGGAGACTATTTGGTTTTTATTACTCTGTCTTCAGTTTTTCAAACTTCTTCTTGAGGACTGTCTCAGACGGGGATGTGTTGGTCAGTTTGATGTGAAATACACCTTTTTCCCAAAAACGTTTCCCGTTTGAAGTATCCCACTTGAAGGGCTTACCTTCCTTGTTGGTAACCTCTTCGATCCAGCCACCTGAGGAGATTTCATACTCAATCCTGTAACCTTCTGTGGGAAGGTCCTGTTCAAAACTTTCTCCTGGCTGGAGGAAGATTGTCTTCTCTCCCAGTTCTGAAACAAAGGTTGGCTTTGAAACAAGGGTTGGAAGTGTCTGGTTTCCAAAAACAAAATGTGCAATCAGAAACCCAGCCACTATCAGTACCAAGTTCCAGCCGAGACTTTTCCCTTTTTCAAACACAGGGATTTGGGACGGTTGCACCTGCTGATTTGAAGGTTGTGGCTTTTTTAGGAAAAACCACAACAAGAATCCTGCAATAACAACTGCCCCTGCAATTCCGGCGGTCATGAGAGCGTTTTGACTTGACCAGAACCATTCCCAGTCAAAGAGATAGAGGCTTCCATATACCAGCCCAAGGACGCTAAGAGTGGAGGTGAGCGATCCGACAATTAGTACGCTTTTGCGTTTTGATCGGAGTGCCCACAAAGTGGCGAGCGTTGTCACAATTCCTGTGGCAACAAGACTCAACATTTTTTCATCAAAAGAGGGGATTTGAATATCTCCTCGATGAACGAGAAATGCAAGACCTGCCACAAGTCCAAATAAGGCAATTGCGCCAAGACCTTTGACAAGGGTGTTTACGGGCATTTTTTTGCCTTTCAACTTTTCACCTGCGGATCTGATCTTTGTGTAGACCGGACCTGCGGTCCAGAATCCAAAGATGCTGATTGCAACAAATCCACAGATAGCCTTAATCCAAAGCTCTTCAAAGAGGAAAAATCCTCCTAGTGCTCCGATGAACGGTGCGAGTAGTATGATCTTCTTCAGGGTGTATTGTTGTCGGCGATGCGAGACTACGAGTCCAACACCGAGCCCAATGAGGGCTGCCAAAGCAATAAATGTCCACATGAAGAATTTTCCAAACACAGGAACACCTGTTGAGGTTCCGCTCCAGCTGGAGGCGTTAATAAGTGCGCGAATCACGAAGCCGATTGCGATGAGAATTGCCGCACTGATCCTTTGTTGATTCTTTGGTTTTGCCAGAGTTTCAACAAGACGCCATTTCCAAGGTCGTACATCTTCAAGACGTACGAGTGGATCGTAGAGTTCATCAACAACCTTTTTCGTGATTAATGTTTCTACGATGACAACTGGATCTCTCAAAGTGGCACAAAGAGCATTCGCAGGAACTTCCTGCTCGGAGATTTTTTGAGACTCTCGAGATGTGACAAGAAGTGATTCTTTAGTCATCACTCCGGTTTCACCAGCCTTGATCTCTTCGAGTCTTTCAACGATGATTTCGTACCGGAGAAGGTACGAATTGTCGTCAATCTTTTCTTCTCGCACATCTTCTGACAGTTGTCGTGCTGCTTGGAGCAGTTCACTAACCTCTTTGTAGAAATGAGACCCTGTAGGAAACTGGGTCTGTTTTTCCACAAGCTGTTTTGCTAATGCTCCAAGTTCAAAAAAAGCCGTTTCTTTCCATTCTGAGACATGTTTTTCTAATGTTCCGTTGCCGTTTCCCATGGTAGAGCCTTTCTGTGGTGGGGATTTTGTTGGTTTAGTTTACGAAGAACGCCGATTACTCTGGATGAGACCTTAGCATATTTTTTTATAAAAGTCAATTATTGTTGTATGTGAAAAGCCGCGCCAAGGAAGTACCTTGGCGCGGCTAAGTTTCGTCTTTCAAATCAGGGTTTGATAATGCCAGTATTCTTTGTCAGTGTTTTTGTAAGCGCTGAGAGAATATCGGCAAAGCTTCCGCCGGCCATGAACAAATTGTTATTGCCTTTGGAGAGAGCTTCACGCATTGCTTGGAGTTGAGCCGCAAGGATTCCTGGCTCTTTGTCCATTTGTTTTGCAAGAGCTTTCAAACTCATAGCTTCTGCCACACCAAGCAGCTGTTTTGCTCGAGCTGCAATCCGAGCGTTGCGTTTGTCTACGTCCGCTTGAGCAAAGCCTTTTTCTCGCACTGAAGCTGCTTCTGCTTCGGCCTCGGTGATAGTTTTGCGCTTCTTGTTAATCGCAGCTGTTGCCTCATTGGTACTTTGTTCAACAAGTGCGTCGAGCGTGGTTTCGCTGAGGGTTACACTGAGCACATCAACACCCCAGGAAGGTTTGTACAAACCTTCCTTTTTTCCAGTATCAGGGTCAAAAACAAAATTGCCTTGTTGGTCCAGCTCTGGTTCGTAAGGTTCTTCACCTGTCAGCTTTTCAACTTCCATCTGAAGAAGAGTACTGAGTTTGTCATAGTTCCTCAAAATCTGTGCAGCAGTTCTTCGGCTGAGTTGTGCCTGAAGGACTTTTCCAACAAGTTCCTCAATCTGATTAAGTCCTTCTGCAAGGTCGCCGACCTCACTAGTAAATCGAAGAAAGTCTGCAATCTTCAACCTAACGACAGATTTAGGTTTGAGGGTCAGTCGAGTGTTGTGAAGCACGTCATCCTTAAGTAATAATTTTTCTGCCGAATCATCATACTGAGCTGAACTTGCTGGCGAGGTCATGATCGAAAGATCTTCAACTTTGCCGTGAATTACTGAGGTCTTTTCTGTATCTAATTTTTGACCCCTTTCCTCTGCTGTCATTTGAGTAAACAGCACGAGTTGCACTGCGTTCTTTGTTTCTCTTTCCTTTGTGCAGAACAGAAAAGGCACGAAGATTGGGCCAGATTCGACTTGGAATAAAGGTCTTCCAAAGAAATCAATTCGTCCCAGGTCTGTTGGTCCAATTTTTTTTATCGAAGCAGCAGTGTAGATTGCTATCAATATCAAGACAACTATACCTCCATTAACTCCGACGGTCTCGGTACCGCTTAGTCCTGCTGCTACAAGCAGAAGTACTCCGTAAACAATAACAACTACCAACGAAAACTTTTGTTTGACGCTCATGTGGAAACTCCTTGGTTTTTTAGACTTTGTGGTTAATTTGAAAGACGTCAAGGAACATACCTTGTCTAGGTATAATTACTATCATAAAAATACAAAAAAGTCAAATATTTTATATACGATAGTTAAGTTTTAGTTCTGATGTTATTGAGGTATCTTCTCTGCTCTTGCTTGGTTAGATTTATAAAAAAAACAGGTAAAATCTGTTTTTTATTGTGGGCGAGAGAGGACTCGAACCTCCATGCCTTACGGCACCAGTTCCTAAGACTGGCGCGGCTACCATTACGCCACTCGCCCATAACTTTAAAACTCTAACAAATTTTATTGGTAATGTATATTAAAAATATATTGTAGCTTAGGATTCGTCTTGTGGTCACACATATTTTTCCTGACGGAAAAATTGCGCGACCCCGGCTCGCTATTTTTGCTTTTACTTCGTAAAACAAAAATATAGCTACGCCTCGCACAAGTACAAAAAAATCTGGAGCGGTCCAGATTTTTTGTCTTGTGCGCCCAGTAGGGATCGAACCTACGACCTTATCCTTAAGAGGGATCTGCTCTACCAACTGAGCTATGGACGCATGTATTTAATTTTTTATGAAACTTGTCGTGTAGGCCTACCAAAACAGCTATGGACGCAGTATATAATTGTATATCTTTTATTTGAATTAAGCTGGGCCTACCAGGACAGCTATTAACGCAATATTCAAAGATTAAAGATAAAAGAGAAAAAAGTAAAGCTTTATTTGATGTGCCCGGGGTGGGAGTCGGCTACAAATAATTTTTCTGACAAAAATTTTCATAGCCTTGGCTCGCAATTTTTGCCTTTGCCCTGCCTATATAGGCAGGTTTGCAAAACAAAAATATAGCTGTGCCTTTCGATTCCCAACGTAAGCAAATAAATTTGCTTACTCCTTATGAATACAGTGATTAAAAAAATACCATGTACATGGTATTTTTTTAATCAAGTGCCCGGGGTGGGAATCGAACCCACATCCCTTGCGAGACACGATTTTAAGTCGTGCGCGTATACCAGTTCCGCCACCCGGGCATTTTAAAAATGAAAATCTATTGATTTTCTTGAGGGTACGATAAGAATCAGTCACAACTCTTTTACTTCGTAAAAGGTCGCAATTCTTACAGAATCTGTACACCTTTTCTATTTTTGTTTCGCATGGCTCACAAAAACTATCAAAGGTCTTGCGAAGCTTCATATTTTCGCTTCTCACCCGCCTCATGGTCGCCTTGCGACACATTCCGGCTTTCGATTCTCGGCGTAAGCAAAGTAGTTTGCTTACTCCATAACCTCTACGCAAACATCCATCTTATATAAAATGGATGTTGCTTGAGGCCATGGCGAGAATCGAACTCGCGCGTAAGAGTTTTGCAGACTCTCGACTTACCACTTGTCTACATGGCCATCTCTGGATAGTACAAAGACTATAGAGGTATCTTACCAAAATATTCAAATATTTACAGGTTTATTGGAGGAGGCTATCGATATGCTGTCTATTTCTTTCGCCATAGTCGATATCAAAATTGATACCAGGAATTGCTCGCATGCGGGTATTATCTTTAAGATACTGAATAAATTCAGAACGTTTTCTTTTGAGAAATACGAGTGCCATGTCTTGTTTGTTATCAGGTAGGGTAGTAAACAAAATCTGAACAGACTTTCTTTTATCATCAACAAGTACGCGAGTTACAGTGATCAAAGAAGCTGGACCTGATTGAGTTTGAATAAACTCCGCAGCTGTCTGCTTTATTACTTCTTCAAAACGTTCATTTGATCGTGCCATGTTATTTTTTTTCTATAATATGATATGCGTGAAGTTCATCACCTGGAGCAATTTCAATTTTTGACTCAACAAGACCTCCAAATTCTTTTGGGGCATCAACTTCTTGAGCTTTAATTTTTTGTTGCTGTAGTCCACGAATCTTACCTCGACTTACTTCTTCGCCTCGGCGCATCACCTTGATGAGAGACCCTACAGGTACAGTGCCTGTGAGTACTCGTCCACCAATAACTTGCTTGTCTTTATCTTTGCTAAAGAATTTAAGCACTTTGATTGTTGAGATTATTTCTTCAACTTCTACTGTTGGCGCGAGGTCCTTGAGGGCTTGTTCTAGCCATTCGGTCATTTTGTAAATGATATTAAATTCATGAATTTCAATACCAAGTCGTGTTGCAAGAGAGATCGCCCCTGATTCGATAGCACTTCCAAAATTGAGGATAATACTTTTTGGGTCGTGAGAGGCAAGTTTAATATCACTCTCTGTTACTCGTCCTATACCCCTTTGGATTATTTTTATATATACTCGCTCAACAGATATTTTTCCAATTTCTAACAATATAGCCTCAAGACTTCCTGCGGTATCGGCCTCTATGATGAGAGGAATAGTGACTGACATGTCATCTTTTGTTTTTTCAGGTTCTTGTTTTGTGAGTTTAGCTTGTTCCTTATCTCGTAAGTTTGTTTCAAGAGTAATAGCTTCAGCTTCTTTTTTTGTAGAGACCGTTGTGAATATTGTGCCAACCTGAGGAAGGAAATTCCAACCGATTATTTTTACAGGTGTACCAGGAAGTGCTTCTGAGATAGGTTTTCCTAAGAAATTTTCCATCATACGAACAGGAGCAAAACTTGTTCCTGAAACAGTGAAGACTCCTTTCTTGAGAACACCTTCTTTTACAATAAGTGTCGCACCTAATCCTTTTTTAGGGTTAGTACTACTTTCAATTACAATGCCATAAGGAGCTTTTTCCATGTCAGCAGAACAGCCTTTGATTTCAGCAGTGAGGAGGAGCATGTCGAGAAGTTCAGGAATACCTTCACCGGTTTTTGCGGATATAGGTACGACAGAAATATTACCACCATATCCTTCAACATATACTTCATTTTCAGCCAAGCTTTGTTTTGTGCGATCTATATTTGCTTCTGGCTTATCTATTTTTGTGATAGCAACCACAAAAGGGATATTGGCATTTTGAATAGAAGAGAGTGCTTCAAGAGTTTGAGGTTTTACTCCGTCTTCTGCCGATACTACAAGTATTGCAATGTCAGCAACTTGAGCACCACGATTTCTGATGCCTGAAAAAGCAGCATGTCCTGGTGTGTCGAGGAAAGTTATTTTTTTCT
>JBJOQC010000051.1:0-10957 GCA_046050145.1 Candidatus Parcubacteria bacterium
TCGATAACATATTTATAGACCATACCCGATGTCACATAATCTTCTGAAGTAAGGTCGAGATCCATAAATCGCTCATAATTTCCCATATCCTGATCTGTCTCGAGACCAGAGTCGAGCACAAAAACCTCACCATGCTCAGTTGGATTCATAGTACCCGCATCAACATTCAAATAAGGATCCACCTTTACAGGGTTTACCTTATATCCCTTTGCTTGGAGAATTTTTCCTATTGAAGATGCAGCGATTCCCTTACCGACACCTGACATCACACCTCCAACAACAAATATGTATTTATGACCTTTTTTCATTGATTTTATTTTTTACAAAAAAAGAGAGGGTGGTTTGGACCACACCCTCTTTTAGTTTTTAGCGTTTCAAGTAACTAAAATATTGTATCACAGTAAATCTACCCGATACAAAATAAACAAATATCTGAGTCCTTAAAACGATGTTAGATGCGAGACGGTCGTAAAAATTGAGTAGAGTGTAGATAGCTACACTGCAGGAGTAATTTTTACGACCAACAAAGCAGATGACATTATTTTAAGGATTTTACAGATCAAGATATCGTTTAGCTCCGATATAACTCGAAAGCCCCCCAATCGCAATACCAGACACCATTACAATAATAAAAATCTGGCCGAAATGACTCAGGTAATAATTAAAGACATTGAGACCTATAAAAAAATCTTGCGTTACCGTACCGAGCGAGAATGTAATGGGATAAAAAAGAATTAAAGTAAGAATTCCCGCAATCAACCCGTACATAACTCCACTCACGATGAAAGGACCTTGAATATATGAAGAGCTCGCACCAACAAGCTTCATTACAGAAATTTCTTCTCGAGAACTATAAATAGCAAGGCGGATAGTATTTACTGTAATAAGTACAGAAAGTACCACAAGGACGAGGGTTAGGAGAAGACCTAACTTCTCGGTAGAAGAAATAATCTTTGTGAGACGTTCCAAAATAAGTGCCTTATCGGTGTAATTAACCTTATCAACAAGAGGAAGTCCTGCCGAAGAAAGTACATTTTTTTCCTGAATAAATGTCGCAATTGTTTGATACTGAGAAGGGTCCTTAGCACGAATAGCAAGTGATGCCCCTAAAGGATTTTCATCAAGCTCCTGAAGAACCTGGAGTGTTACTTCATTATTTTCATGGCGCTTTTTAAATTGTGCCAAAGCCTCTTCTTTTGAGGTATACACTACACTCTCAACCTCAGGCAGAGCTTCGATCTCACCTTTAAACTGAAGAGCATTATCTTCAGTTGCAGACGTTACAAAATAGACATTTACACCAACCTTACTCTTTATTTCTGAAAGTGATGTGTTGAGTATTGCACCCATAAAAATAATAGAGCCAATCACAAACAAAGTAATTGTCATCACAAGCACGGAAGAAAGTGAGACGAATCCATTTCGCCAAAAGTTAAAGAAGCCTGCCTTAACCATTCTTCGTATGTTTGTAAGTATCATAATTTTTTATTATAAGACATAACCTCCCTTCTGATCATCCCGAATGATACGTCCTCCTTCCATAGTCATCACACGACCACCCAGAGCCTCCACAACACCTTTATTATGAGTAGTTAAAATAACAATAGTACCTAGATCATTTATTTTTTTAAAAATCTGTACAATGTCATAGGTATTAATAGGATCAAGATTCCCTGTTGGTTCATCAGCGATTACAATATCAGGCTGATTCACAATCGCTCGTGCAATAGCAACACGCTGACGCTCCCCACCTGACAATTCCTTTGGAAAATTCCAAATCTTTTTACCAAGATCCACAAGATCTAGTACATGAGGAACGTCTGATTCGATCTCTTCATCACTCTTTCCTGCAGCCTCCATCGCAAACGCAATATTTTCATATATAGTTTTGTGTGGAAGTAAACGAAAATCCTGAAAAACCACACCGATCCTTCGTCGATAATTATTTATTTCATGCTTTCGCAAACTTTGTATATTGGTAGATTCAAAAAAAATATTACCTTTTGTAGGTTTTTCTTCTGCAAGAATCATCTTGAGAAGAGTAGTTTTACCAGCACCTGAATGCCCTACAATAGTTACAAACTCCTTTGGTTCGACAGAAAAAGTAATATCGTCGAGGGCGATTGATTTATCAGCGTATATTTTTGATACTTTATCGAAATAAATCATAGAAAATATAACAATACGAAATACCGAGACTCTAAAAAGTATATCACAGTAAGAAGATGATTTTATAGAGTTTTTTCAGCATCAATAAAATCCTGAATATCTCCTTCGAGAACCTTATCAATATTGGCTGTTTCTACATTTGTACGATGATCTTTTACCATTTTGTATGGATGCATGACATAAGAGCGGATCTGATTTCCCCATTCTATTTGGGTAGTTTTTGAAATATACATACCTTTTTCTTTACTCTTTCGTTCATCTTCAAGCATTTTATATAGCTTTCCTTTAAGGATTTTTAAAGCCTGCTCGCGATTCTGAGCCTGGCTCCTTTCTGAATCCACATGAGCAGAAATATTTGAAGGAATGTGTACAATACGCACCGCTGTCTCACGCTTATTTACATTTTGCCCACCTGGACCACTCGATCGAGCAAACTCAATACGAAGCTCATCATCAGGAATTGGAATTTCCTCTACTTTTTCAAATTTTGGAATAACCTCAACAAGAGAAAATGAAGTATGCCGAAGTTTTTTAGCATTGAATGGTGAAATACGAACAAGTCGATGAACTCCGGATTCATTTTTGAGAGCACCATATACACCAGAACCCACAATATCGAGTGTTATATTTCTAAAACCCCCATGATCATTTTCATTTTGATGAATAACACTAAATCCCCAACCTCGGGATTCAAAATATTTCATATACATATGGAGAAGTATTGCTGAGAAATCCTCAGCATCGTCACCTCCTGCTCCCGAAAAAATAGTCATTATCGCCGCACCTTTATCATATTTTCCTAACCCTTCCGCCTTATCTTTAAGCTCCTGAAGTTCTTTAATTGCTGCTTGCGCCTTGTGTTTATCAGACCAAAAATCTGGAGCGACCATTCGCTCTTCAAGTTCTTTTATTTTTATTTCGAGCTCTGTCGCCATGCGCTTAGTATATGTGAACAAAACAAAATAAAAAAGCCGTCTGACTTGGCCCTTCCACACGGGACCAAATCTAGACGGCTGCCGCTTCTGCTGTGCCATAGTTGCACAGGCTCACTGGAACAACAAGAGGAAGAGGTTGCCTTCGGGCGTATCGCACAAGGCGGCGCCGACAACATTCACTCACACCCAATGGAAGTTTTTTGTCGCATAGCCAGTACGACCATTGGCGACACCGGATCATCAGTCGAGATGGTCTAAGGCACTTAGCTATCATCGCATTTCACCGCTCCAGCTAAGTGACTGGGCACCAGTTTTTCGCGGGTATCTAATCCACGTAAGTACACCTCGACTTTCCGGTAAAGGAATAGACAATTCCTTTGTAATAATCGTATCAAAATTGAAAATTAAAGAGAAGTATACTACCATTCGAGAGACGCTGCTGTAGTTGTTCTTGGTGGGTTCGCCATTTAAGTGCTGTTGTAGCTGTTTTGGTTGATATCACCAGTAGATTGCCGTTGTAGCTGTTTTGGTAGGTATCACCAACTAACCGGTTCTATGTTATTTTAAGCATTATAGTTAAACCACCGCCGTTGTAGCTCAGTTGGCAGAGCACGTCATTGGTAATGACGAGGTCTCCGGTTCGATCCCGGACAATGGCTCAAGTTGTATCACTACTTGAGAAGTGAAGCATGCAAACTGCTTTGCATGCGTCCGGGATCGAAGGCCGGAGCATGTCACAAAGTGACAGTGAGGCGGGATCGAGAGTACTTAGTCTTTTGAAACAGAAGTGATAAAAGACTTAGTAACTCGTGATGATCCCGGACAATGGCTCCAACATATGTAACAAAAAACACCTGCTTGTATGCAGATGTTTTTTGTTTTTTATATAAAAATCTTTAGCTTAAAAAAATTAAGCTTTTGGTTGTTGTGGCTTTGGCTTTGGTGTTTCCATAGTATTTTAGCGATGATATGCGTTAATTGCTAACCATCGACCCTGTAGTTTAAACACATTGTTTTTACTACCTACCAATTATATCACTGTGACTTATAGAGCCCACTTGAACAAAAGCTATTTTTATGGTATTTTTTACGTAAAATATAGCTTTTTAAGCAACATCCTGTGAATAACTGTGGTCTAAAATAGAATTCTTTTTAGGGATTTGTTTACATAAACAAATAGATGACACTAAAAAACACCGCTAAAAAGATAAATACCATCTACCTCCAATATCATCTTTTTTTACTCCAGAAAAATTGGGGTTAAAATACTTTGTCTCGATATACAGAAATACCAACTTCACACAACCGAAAATACTAGTGGTGTGTATGAGGAATATGCTGATCTTGATATTTTATTTTATAGCCTTTCAACATATATATAGCTAACAATGTGGTAATAGGCACGGTCAGAATAAGACCAATACTACCTACAGCCGTTCGAATTATTTCTGTTGCAAAGATCTCTTGGTTAATAATACTTGCCCCCGAAAAATCTGATATTGAAAAAAGTAACAACAAAGGAAGTGATGCTCCTGTATATGCAAGGGCTAGAGTATTAACTAATGCACCGACATGCTCTCTCCCAACACGTAAAGCTTTCTTATAGATTTCTTTTCTTGAGAGATGAGGCGCTGAATTATAAAGCTCACTTACAACAGCAGCTTGAGTTACTGCAATATCATCCAGCACTCCAAGCACTCCTATCATAATTCCACCAAGGAGTAACCCAGTAAAATCTAAAGCTCCATTAGTATTAAAATTTAAATACACTGCTTCATCTGAAGCAAAGCCACTCAAACGAGCAAAAGTAACCGCAAGGTACGCAAGTATTCCTGTCAGCATAACTGCAGATACTGTTCCAAGGAACGCAACAGTTGATTCCCTATTAAAGCCATGTGTTAGGTAGATTGCAATAAAAAGAATAACCGCTGCAATTATAATACTTGTAAGTACAGGAGGGTATCCCTTGAGAAGACTTGGAACCAAAACATATAAAATAACAAAAAAACTACCCATGAGACTCAAAATAGACTTAAGTCCCTGCTTTCCTGAAAAAACCAGAACCACACCAACAAATAAAGCAATAAAAGCAAACATCACGCCACGTCGATCTATATCCCTAACAGCATACATTTCCCTACCACTAAGACCATCGATATTGTGACGAAGAAAAAATTTATCACCTGCTTTCAAAACAAGAAAATCATTCTCAACTGTTATCATCTTACCTTCCTCTCGACCCTCTAGAATTTCTGCCTTAATAGTCTGATAAATACTTTGAACTTCAGTCCCAGGAACATCTCGCTGTTCTTGATTTAAAACTTCTACCACTTTTGCTCTGACAATCTCAACCTTGTCCTGAATAAGCACACCTTCTTGAGCGAACACGGGTATTGCCTGAAATAATAAGGAGCTACATATTAAAAACAAAAAAATTCCTTTCATACGTACATTTTACCCTTTTATACAAGACTTACATGTACCAAATAATTCAAGAGAATGCTGGTTTATTTTTTCAAACAAGGGAGATTTCTTGAGAACCTGTTTAGAAATTTCATCAACACTACAATTTTCAAAACCTTCTGTTTTGCCACACTCCACGCAAATAATATGGTGATGATGATGTCCATCAAACTCATAATGAACTGACCCTTTTCGCAGATCAACTCTTTTCAAAATTCCACTCTTCTCAAAAGAGGCTAATGTTCTATAAACCGTCACCTGATTAATACGCTTATTACTCAATTTTTTAAAAATATATTCTGCGTCAATAGGCGTACAGTCTTTAGAGAAAATACCTAGAATTGCCAGACGAGCAAGGGTCACCTTTAAACCACTCTCTTTAAGAACCTCTTGTAAGTTTTTTTCCATAGTCTAAGAATACATTATAGACACGGTAAATGTAAATGACTTGCAATAAACTTCTTCTCATGTAAGAATAACTTAGGAGATGCAAATTGTTTGCATCTAAGTTCTTCTAATTGAAAAGGAGGTCGTATGTGTAAGACTTGTGAACTTCGTGGAATCAACATGGAACTCTGCCCTCTCGAACTCGATGTGCTGAGAAAAGATATCACCCTACCTCAGAGCTGGAAAGAACTGGAGGCCCAGGGATTCCATGCTGATCTGGTTGACAGGGCTTACGCCCACACAGCATGGATTGAACGTTCCCAAAATCAGATATGGATTGGGAATGCACGAGCTTTCCTTTCTGCACTTGGCAAAGGATTTCTTACTCCTTTCGACAAGTCTCCCTTCATGCCAGCTCAAAATGATCCGTACTTTGAACTGAAAAAGCGAGCTATTGCTTCGTTGCAAGAACTTGCTGATGAATTTGGAAATCGAGTTTCAAGTGTTGTGTGGGATTCATTAGCACACCTTGCAACTCGCACAGAACCAGAACAAAAAAAGTCTATCTTGAAGGAAGTTGACACCCTTCCTCATCACTACGGCATTGTTGACACTATGCTTCATGCCATAGGTAAAGTGTACACTTTTTCTTTACGTGTCCAGTCTGTGTTCTCTGCTCATACCGGCATGATCCTTGTTCATAATTGTGACTGTAATTGCAGCTTACTCAACCTGAAGGCAGTAGATGGTGGAGTACGTTTTTCACTTGGAGCTGAAGAGCGCATTGAAGCAACACAGTCTCTCTTCACCCACCAATGTGCAGAGTCGCACCTGATTCTCGACCAAAAGCTACCCTTCGAATATACAATTACCAAGGAGGCGGAGATACTCTTTGGAAAAAAGTGAAGAAGTAAAAGAACAATAGGGACACTGTGCAAACAGTGTCCTTTTTTATAAAAATTAACACCCAATACTTACTATGATTTTTGATTTTATTTTAAGTGGAATGTCAGTTGCTGGGATTGCAGTTATCTGGAGAAACTGGCTAGAAGATCATTCGAACTGGAATATATGGATTAAAAAATACTTAGGTAAGGGTCATAAAATACTTACCTGCGGATCATGTTTCACATACTGGCTTGCACTCACACTTACACTTACCACAAAACCACTTGGACTATGGCTACCCTTCGGTGTTGAATTTAATATTTTAAATGCAGCATTACAATGGATGGCCTTATCTTGGTTAGGTGTATTCTTACGTTTTTCCTATGTAGCACTGCAAGAACTTGTTGCTTATCAGGTTCATACATTAAAAAATCATATTCACAAGTAAAGCGGTTTACTTGTTTCGGCCAGCAAAAAATCCCCTTTCGGGGATTTATTGGCGCGGCCGAGCGGAATTTCACTACTCACTCCTTCGTCGCTCCGTTTTAAAACCAGGCGGTTTTAATATTTCCTCCACGGGAAACCAGCTGGTTTCCCGACCCCTTCCTTGGTTCAAGTCCGCTCGGCATCATAAAATAATATAAAAAACCTGGGACAAACCCAGGTTTTTTATATTACTGCGCGGACTAGTGGATGATGTTAGAACTAGAATTATGACTTCAAGTTCTCTCCTATCTTATTTGGGGCATTTTGAGCAATATGAGTTATAGCTTCTACAATTTCTTCTAAATTGGTCTCTATAGCCTCGTTTGTAATATGTTTGGTAAAGAAACCATCCTTAAAAGAAAAGTAATCTCGATTTAAGTCAGCGATGACTGTCTCTGGTCTAGTAACATGGTGTACCCCGTCAACTTCAATATACAACTTATCTTTGGGTATATAAATATCTATATGTTTATGACCGTCCCAGTGTTCAACCTTCAATTCTACTCCCTTATTAATTAAGGCATCTATCAAAAGTTGAGTATGTCTAGTTGGAGTTACATTTGGCATTATGATTTTAAAAAAACTACTGGGTAAAATTCTTATACGTTTCCCAATCTCGATCCTCTTTCAACATAAACTGCAATTCACGACTGTCATTGATATGTTTTTCGATTATCTTTATCGTATGTTCAATTTCTTTAGGTTTCCACTCCGCAACATAGAAAACAAACTCCCGTATTCGCTGTGTAGTAATAGTGACAGCATGCAGAGCTCTATATTCAGTTTGTAATTCTAATTTCAACCGATCTTCAATCTTCCACAACTGATTCGCCTCAGTATCAGTTGGCAACCCTAGCTCAGTTGGCTGAAGAAATGGAACTGCCACTCCAGCCTGGAAAGGAAGAAGTTTAATATTTTCAGGCGTATTTATACTAGTCCGAAAACTTATAACAGCGGGATAGTTGTCGATAGATACCTGAAGAACTTTCCAATCATTTTCCTGGAGTGAGTTTGTCATAAGATTATTTTTGCTCAAGAATTCTCTTAGCGTGAGCAATTGCCTCCTTGCCGTATAATCTTTCTCCAACACTAGTTGTCTTACTTTTTCCATTTATTACAGCACGAATATTTAGACCTTTGCCAAAACCTAATCCTCCTCTTAAAAGATTTCCGTATTGTACTGCTTGTATATTATTCGCTTGAATAACTGTCACCTGAAAACCTAAAAAATAACTTGTGACATGATCATGTCCAATTTCTAGCCTCATTCCAAAAGGAATAAGAGCTATTAACATCGCCATTCCAGAAAGGACTGCAAATCCAATCCATTTTTCCGTTGTTATAGGACTATCTCCCAGGAAAAAGACAACACTTAAAATTATAGGCACAACCAGCAATAGTGCGTTGTAAGATTTATTTGCTTTATATATCTTTACTTTAGTATCCATATTGATTATTTGTTAATTGTAGTAGGAGTTGATTGCGATGTAGATACCCAGGATCCTGTTCCGAAATTAAACGTTCCAACTCCCGGACCAAAATTGTAAGTTCCAGCAAATGTACCACTGCCGGTATTGCCTATACCTAACGCTTTAGCTGCACTTTGAGCTGATGCAGCTCCACCATTAGCACCACCGAAGTTGGTACCCCCAACAAGCTGACCTACATAGTTCGACATAGCATCTACTCCTAATATCTGCGCATTTTGTTGTGTATGTTTTCCAAAATAAAAAGCATTCGTCCCAAGATTAGGTGATCGACCAGGAACCGACGACACTCCTTTCAATAGCCCGAAAGTAAGACCTCCAAAAAATGTGTCTGTAATAAATGATTTTAAGGTGACAGATTGTCCTAATGTATAATTGCCTCCTGCACCTGTTATGCCAGATGCAAGTCCAACTGTACCGATTTGAGCTGTTATACCAAATCCTGTCACAAGACCTCCTGTACCCGCAACGATTGCACCCTGAATTCCTCGAACTGCGTATATCTCCGGACTTGAAAGATTACTATAAAATGCACCCGCACTAAATCCATTCGTATTAATATTGTTATATACATCATAACCATACTGCCCAAGCATCGCTGCACCTGCCCCTATCAGACAATGCGGACACCTTCCACTCGGATCTTTGCTTGTTATAGGATTATTTCCCGCATAACTATAGCTGTTCAACAATTGTGGACTTCGTAGAATGTTTTTCCCTTCTTGGGAAATCCCAACCTCCCAAAACACCGGATCCTGACTCAAGAACTGCCCTCTCGCACTTTCGTAGTAACGAGCATTGAGATAATTCAAATCTGACTCATCATCAAGTCTTTCACCAATATAGTAACGATTAGTTGAATCAGTACCTGAACTGATCCTTTCATTTCCATACGGATAATAATCAAGAACTTGGACAGCTTCACCATTTTCATCTGTCACAACATTTGTTCCTCCAAGATGGTCAATGTGAACATAGTTGGTACTTGTAGCAATACCATTACCTTCAACCGTTGCAATGAGAATACCTGTGGTGTCAAAGATGTGTCTTGTGGTTGTAGCTCCCTTAGTATCAAAGTACATACTTGGATAGGTGGTCGTAGCGTTTCCTGTTACTTTCCATACTCTTTGCACTGTATGATCATATGCGTATGTAGTTGTAGCGCTACCAGTTTGTCCTGAAGCAGTCATTCTGTTTCTGTAATCCCATATGTATCCTTTGTTTCCAAATGACGTGAGGTTTCCGTTGTTGTCATACACGAGTGTTGTTCCGTTTATATCAGTTGTGGCATGAGGATTGATATATCCTGTCTCTCCGTATGTGTATGTGCCTTGATCAGACTTAGTGAGAATGTTTCCGATTGAGTTATATGTATATGTTTGGGTATATGGTGTTGAAGTTGCAGCTGTTGTTGAAGCTGAAGTGAGGCGGTAGAGGTCATCGTATCCGAAGACGACTGCTTTTCCTGCGCCCGTTTCAGAGACATCGAGCATGTTAGTGATATTTCCTACCGTGTCATATGTATATGAAATGTCTTGAAGCAACCCTTCTTCAGCTGCAGTGTGTTCAACTACTAACTTAGGATCTTTTGCGGTACCTGTTTCATCAGCAAAGCGAGGTCGTAAACGTGACTCACTATTTGAGACCCATGTGCCAGTAAAGCTCTGATTGAAATCCCAACTATGCATACCTCCAAGGAATGTATTGCTTGTTTTATTAATTGCAGAAATACCAGTACCGTTCAAAGCAATATCGTTATATGTAGAATTATTATCTGTGTACGTACTCAAAGCTTTTGAACCATAACTTGTTCTTGTGAATGCATTTTGATAATCGCTTGAAGTTAAACTTGAAGCGCTTGAAGGATTTACTGGAGTTATGTAGACATCAAAGTTACCTAACGTATTAGCATTTGAATTCACAACAAGAGAGAAGGTTGCGGAGCTCACAGTGTCAGCATCAGGAATTGATGATGTATCAAAACCCCAAATTGATCGCCGATTGCCTTTAAATTGATCAGTAAGACCAACAGATGCGTCCACCTCAGGAGCAGAGCTAATAGTATCGGTTGCCTCAGCACCAGTACCATTACCAGCGGCTATTGTAGTAAAGCCTTCATTAACACCCTCACGATATACTACG
>JBJOQC010000052.1:0-10074 GCA_046050145.1 Candidatus Parcubacteria bacterium
CTTCTGGTCTATCACCAAGCATCAAGAGTGGACGAGAGTGTCCTTCGGTAATTTTACCCTGACCGAGAGCTTCTAACATATGCGGAGGTAGTCCTAAAATACGGACAGTATTTGTAACATATTCACGACTCTTACCCACCTTTTCCGCAATCATAGTGTGTTTAAAACCAAACTCATCAATGAGACGCTGAAAAGCATGGGCACGATCTACAGCATTCAAATCTTCACGCTGAATATTTTCAATAATCGCAAGCTCAAGCTTCATCAAGTCATTATCCCCACCAGTCTTAATAAGTACTGGCACCTGAGAAAGACCCGCAATCTTTGAAGCGCGTAAACGTCTCTCTCCCGCAATAAGTTCATATTCGACAGCAAGACCACCTTCAGGCTTTTCTATCTCTTTACGAGTAACTACGAGCGCCTGGAGCACTCCATACTGACGTATAGAATCTGCGAGACTCTGAAGCTCAGGCTGGCTAAACTCTCGTCGAGGTTGATATGGATTTGGTTTTATCTTATCGAGCTCAACCCAAAATATTGAATCTTTGTAAAACTGGCTCATAAAAATTTGTTTATATACAAAGATTTTAACATACTAAACAGCACTTACAACAAACCTTTAAATGTGTTAGTTTATTCTTATTGCCGGAGTGGCGGAATGGTAGACGCGCACGACTCAAAATCGTGTCTCGCAAGGGGTGTGGGTTCAAGTCCCTCCTCCGGCACAAGCGAAGCGTGGTGACGGAAGCAACACAACTTCTTGTGTTGCGTGGTGGACTTGAAAGCCGGAGTCTTGTCGAACAAAGTGAGACAGACGAGGCAGGGTCGAGAGTACTTATGAGCCTAGCGAATTAGTAACTCGTGACCAAGTCCCTCCTCCGGCACAATTTGACTTACTTTATGATTGCAGATATATCTGCAATAAAAACATGTCTCAAAAACCAAAAATTATCGTTATAGTTGGCCCGACCGCTTCTGGAAAAAGTAATCTAGGGGTCAGTCTCGCGAAGCGCTTCAATGGCGAAGTTATTTCCGCTGACTCAAGACAAGTTTACAAGGGACTAGATATTGGCACTGGAAAAATTACACCTGCAGAAATGCAAGGTATTCCTCACCATCTTATTGATGTTGCAAGTCCTGATTCACGATTTTCAGTAGAAAAATACAAAAACAGAGCCGAGAAAAAAGTTGGAGAAATTTTAAAACGAGGCAATACCCCAATCATTGTTGGAGGAACAGGTTTTTATATAGAAGCACTTGTTGATAATATTTTACTTCCACAAGTAAAACCGAACCTTAAACTCCGGAGAGAACTCTCAAAAAAAACTCCTGAGGAACTTATTACACTCCTTCAAAAAGCAGATCCTCGACGTGCATCAAACATTGATATAAAAAATACACGAAGAATTATCCGTGCCTTAGAAATTGCAGACAGCCTGGGAAAAACACCTGTAGCAAAAAAAGATCCCTTATTTGAGGCTCTTTTTATTGGTCTCAACATAGAACCCGTAACCCTTCGCGAACGCATAGCCAAAAGACTACGAGAGAGAATTGAAGCTGGAATGATTAAAGAAGCACAAAAACTTCATGAAGAAGGGCTTTCATGGAAACGTATGGATGAGCTTGGTCTTGAATATAGATACCTCGCCCTCCACCTTAAAGGAAAACTTACACAAGAAGAGATGATAGCTAAGCTTGAATTTGAAATCTGGCACTACGCCAAACGACAGTTAACCTGGTTTAAAAGAGATAAACGTATACAGTGGTTAAAACCTGAAAATGTAGAGGAAATCGAAAATAAAATTAAAACATTTCTTGTTAACGAACACTCTCAACAAGTCCTTTCCTAATAGAATCTAATAAACTAACAGAACTTTTTGAAGCAAGACTGTCCAAAAAACGAGTACGCTCATTACCTTCCATTACCGAAGGCTGACTTCGCAGACTTATTGTTGGAAACAGCTCATACTGAACCTTTTCATCTTCAAGAGATACTTTTACCAAAAGTCCTTCCATAACATTTTTTGAAAAAAATTGGTCAAAAATAAAGTTTCCTAGTGAATAAAAAATTATTCGATCTTTATACATTTCAATTTCTTGAACTACATGAGGATGGTGTCCCACCACAAGATCTGCACCACTATCAATAAATACATGGGCCAGACTTTTTTGTTCATCATTTGAAGTAAGTTTATACTCCTCTCCCCAATGAATAACCACAACCACAAAATCACCAGAAACTGATTCTTTTTTCACTACATCTTCAAATAATTTCTCTTCATATGGCCATGTAGCATTTAAACCTATAAAGGTAATTTTTTTATTTTCTATGTTCTTATGTAAAACACTTATATTTCCAACAGAGACCGGGTGTCCAAAATATTCCACATTCATCTTCTCTAATAATTCTTTTGTATTTTTGTACCCCATAACCCCCTGATCTAACGCATGATTATTTGCCAAAGAAACAACAGATATACTATTTTCTTTCAAAAGTCTTGCAGTACTTGAAGCAAAGGAAAATTTAAAATCAAAAGCAGGGGTGGGAGTATGATCTAATACAATAGGACCTTCAAGATTTCCAACAACAAAATGAACCTGACGTAGAAAACCTGCCAGTCCCTTAAATGGATACCCTTCACCATTTCCATCCATTAAGACTTCAACAAAACGTCCGAGCATAATATCACCCGTCACAATGAACTCTATTGGTTTATCGAGAGATTGAGCCTCTAAGCGAGCCACCTTTTCTTTACCTGTATATTTTTCAGGACTTTGAATATATAAAAAACTACCTGCAGATATACAGAAAAAAATAAAAGAGAAGAGGAGAAATTTTTTGAGGGGCATAAGACAAATTTAATAGTAAAGGAATCGGTCACAGATAATTTTGCTGTGCAAAATTTCCGCGACCCCACCTCACCCGTCTCGCTTCGCTCGACATGGTTCCGGTTTTCGATTCCTCACGTATGTGTATAAATACACATACTCATGGCGGGCGATGGAGGAATCGAACCTCCGACGACAGTTTTGGAGACTGTAGTTATGCCACTTCACTAATCGCCCGTGACACTCAGACTACCATAAAATGAATAATAGAAAAATCCCGCGTATGCGGGACTTTCTTACTTCTTCGCTTCCTTGAAAACAATTCGTTTTCGAAGTTTTTTACTATATTTCTTGAGCTCAATTTTTCGCTCAACCTTGCGCTTATTCTTACGGGTGTAATATACCTCTCCCGTTTGATTATTTCGCAAAATGATAAGGTTATCCTGTGACATATTGTTTCTTGTTTTAGGTCTAAAATACTATCCTAGCTTTCAAAAAAAATCAAGTTTTATTGATATATTTTCTTTATAAGTGGATTAAGACGGGTTACAACCTCATAAGCACTTGAACCAACTTTTAAAGCAAATTCTTGGGGTGTTACCTCCTCATTTCCCTGCTTTCCAATAAGGACCACCTCATCTAATACCTTTACTTTTGGTATACCTGTCACATCAACCACTATCATGTCCATTGAGACCCTTCCCAAGACTCTAGCTCGCACTCCACCCACAAGCACTTCACCTTTTCCTGACAAACTCCGTGGAAAACCATGCCAATAACCAATTGGAATTATGGCAATAATAGAATCTCTCACAAGCTCTTCAGTCAAACCATACCCAACCCTTTCTCCTTGAGGAATCTTTTTTATTTCACTTATAATTGCTTTCCAAGTAAGGACTGACTTTAAAGAAATCTGTGTTTCAGCTTTTTCTTTAACTTGAAGTGATGGCCATATACCATAAAGCCCCGCACCTACACGGACCATATCAAAATGAGCATGCTTAGATCCGAGAACTCCAGATGTTGCACCTATGTGAAGGATAAAAGAAAAACCAACCCTATTTAAAACATCTTTCCATGCAAGCAATCGTTTAATCTGAATCTCAGTAAACAAAATTTGCTCAGGCTCATTGGCAGAAGCGAAGTGACTAAACAAGCCTACAACATCTATTTTTAAAGAAAGTTTTTTTAATGTATCAATAAAACAACTACTGTCTTCTTCGAGAAAACCTTGTCTATGCATACCCGTATCAACCTTAATATGAATCTTGAGTTTTTTTTCTAAGTCTATTCCTTCAATCTCCCTCAAAGTTTCAAATTGCGAAATAGTAATCGCAATATCATTTTGAACTGCCTCTTTTATTTTTTCAGGCAAAGTATACCCAAGTACAACAAGCGGAGTCTTTATACCTTCTTTACGGAGCCTTAAAGCTTCAGAGACAGAGTCGACCGCAAGCATGTCTACTCCTAATTTTTCTAATTCTCTTGAAAAATCAACGAGACCGTGACCATATGCATTTGACTTAACCACACCACACAGCTTTGTCTCTTTTGATATGAGAGATCTAAACTGATCATAATTATGCCGAATAGCTTTTGTATCAATTTCTATCCATGTTCTTACGCCTTCTACTCGACTTGTTTGCATTGATGTGTGTAGCTAAAAACTAAATCAAAAAATAACGAATTATATCTACACTCTTTAAGTGTGCGCCGAGTTGGACTCGAACCAACGATGCCTGAAAGGCCGGAGATTTACAGTCTCCTGGAATAGCCGCTATCCGATCGGCGCAAAACATGTAGCACAAATGCCACATGTACATGCTACAAGTTTTTAGTTATTTCGCAACAGTCTCTTGCGGAATGATTGACTCTCGCATCAGACTTCCCCTTCTACCCTTCTTCACATCAAAGATAAACTCTCCGTTTTTCATATCAACTGAGATAGAACCGCCCTTCATCACACCCTTTGAAATCATGAGAGATGCAACTTGATTCATAATTTTATTTTGTATCAAGCGCTTCAAAGGTCGAGCACCATACTGAGGGTTATATCCTTCGGTTGCAAGATAATCCAAAACCGCAGAAGAAAGAGAGAGTTTGATTTCTTTTTGAGTGAGACGCTCTTCAACGATACCCACCTGAATCTTAACAATATTTTTAATTGCCTCTTTACTCAAAATATCAAAGACAATAATATCATCGAGACGATTCAAGAATTCTGGACGGAAATAATCTTTCAAAGCTCCGAGAACTTTTGTTTTTGCATCTGTGTAATCTTCAGCTTCTTTTGTGTCTATAGAAGCAAAACCAAGACGCTCCATCTTATCAATATATTGAGCACCAATATTTGAAGTAAGAATAATGATTGAATTTTTAAAGTTAACCACCTTACCCTTTGAGTCAGTTAGTCTTCCATTATCAAGCACCTGAAGAAGAATGTTGAAAACTTCTGGATGAGCCTTTTCTATCTCATCAAAAAGAATAACTGAATATGGACGATGACGAATTTGGTCAGAAAGCCCTCCACTTTCATCATGACCAACATAACCTGGAGGTGCACCGATAAGCTTAGACACTGAATGCTTCTCCATATACTCAGACATATCAACACGAATAAGTGCCTTATCATCATCAAACATAAATTCTGCAAGTGCTTTTGTAAGCTCAGTCTTACCAACACCTGTTGGACCCAAGAACAAGAATGAACCAATAGGTCTGTTTGGATCCGCAATACCTGCGCGAGCACGCTTCACTGTATCTGCTATTTTCTTTACAGCATCATCTTGGCCGACAATACGTCGTTTCAAATGATCTTCCATGCGAGAAAGTTTTTCTGCTTCCTCCTCAAGCATTCGTGACACAGGAATACCTGTCCATCGAGATACAACATCAGCAATATCCTGCTCAACAATCTCTTCCTTGAGAATACTTCGCGAAACCTGAAGACGCTTGAGACGCTTAACACGCACATCAAGATCTTTCGCTAATGCAGGGATCTTGCCGTAGCGAATCTCTGCAGCTCGTGAGAGATCAGCTCGCGCTTCTGCACCTTCCGCTTCAAGACGGAGAGTTTCAAGCTCTTTTTTAATCCGCTTAATATCAGTTACAACTTCCTTCTCATTTTTCCACTTCAATTCAATTTCAGAAGTTTTTTCTTTGAGATCTGCGATAAGCTCTTCAATTTCCTTAATTCGATTTTTTACTTTTGGATTCTTTGAAGAACTTCCTGGTTCAACCTCTTTTTTGAGTGCTTCTTTTTCTATTTCAAGCTTTACAATTTTTGCATGAGCCTCAGCAAGCACTGGGGGCATATTCTCAAGAGAGATCTTGAGCTGAGATGCCGCCTCATCAATAAGGTCTACTGCCTTATCAGGCAAGAATCGATCTGTTATGTAACGACTTGAAAGCTGAACCGCAGACACAATAGCATCGTCAGTAATACGAACGCCGTGATACAGCTCATACTTTTCCTTAAGACCTCGAAGGATCGTAACAGCGTCTTCTATACTAGGTTCGTTAACAAATACAGGCTGAAAACGACGAGTAAGAGCAGGGTCCTTCTCGATATGTTTTTGATACTCTTTTATAGTTGTTGCTCCAATAGCCCGAAGCTCACCTCTCGCAAGTGGTGGCTTAAGCATGTTCGAAGCATCCATAGATCCTTCTGCAGATCCTGCACCAACAATAGTATGAATTTCATCAATAAATAAAATAATTCTTCCTTCTGATTTTTCAATCTCTTTCAAGATATTTTTAAGACGCTCTTCGAACTCTCCACGATATTTTGTACCCGCAATAAGAAGACCCAGGTCGAGAGATACAAGCTCTTTATCTTTTAAAGATTCTGGTACATCACCTGATGAGATACGGAGTGCTAGACCCTCAACGATTGCAGTCTTTCCTACACCCGCTTCTCCAATAAGAATTGGATTATTTTTTGTTCTGCGAGAAAGGATCTGAACGATACGAGCAATTTCAATATCTCTTCCAATTACTGGATCGAGCTTATTTTCGAGAGCAAGCTTTGTGAGATTGCGAGTATATTTTGCAATCGACTTAAACTTCTTAGGCTGTTGTACATCTGTTACCTTACTACTTTTTAATTCTTCAACAATCTTTAATACACCCGCCTTATCAATACGGAAACGTGCAAGTACATCACGAGCTGTTCCAGGCACTTCTATGACAGACAAAAAGAGATGTTCTGTCGAAACAAATTGATCAGAAAGACTTGCAGCTATTTTTGTAGAGCCTTCGAGGATCTGAGCAAGCTCTGGAGTAAGATATATCTGATATGAAGGAGACATGGTGCCACCCTGTTCTGGAGACTCAATAGATTCAAGTAAAGAATCAGTCAAAAGTATTGTATCCACTTCAAGCTTATCCAAAATAGAAGTCACCATACTTTCTTCCTGCAAAATAAGAGCAGTTAAAAGATGTGTCGGATTAACATGATTCTGCCCACGTTCAATAGCAAGCTCATGAGCTTTTCTAATCGCTTCCTTCGCTTTGGTAGTGAAATGATTAAATGGGGGCATATGGTATTTCGTTAAAAATAAACAAGGCTATTATAGCACAAAAAAATAAAATTTTACAACTAAATTATATCTTGTCAATAAACATCCTACGGCTTTTTCTGTGTCTGTTCAAAAGCTCTTTGTATATGGTCTGCTGGCGTAAAATCAGTCTTATTTTTAAAACCTAGTAAATCCCCCGAAAGAGAAAGGAGTATCTCACCTTTAGTAGACTGTCTTTCTCCCCCGTCTGTTTGTACCACAATGCGCTCTATCGATGTTGTTTTTTCAGTTGATGTTCCTTGCGACAACACTATCTCAGCAACTCTTCCTAAAGAAACTGTTGTGGTTTTTTCTCCTCCAAGAACCACAGTGCTCTGACCTAACTTGAAAGACGTTGAGTCTCCAAACACAACTGGATCGAAAACTTTAAAAGACCTTGTTTCTGATGGTCCAAAGATAACAACATCACCTTCTTGCTCTAAAAGTACTCGGGAAAGAGACACTGAGGATCCATCAGAGAAATGTGCTGTGTACAAAACTCCTTCAGAAATTATTTCTTGCGGTAATGCTATATGACCATCCTTCGAAATAATAATTCCCAAACCATAAAATTTTTCTTCAGTCTCAGGCACAGTAACTCCAGTCACTCGAACAATTCGAGGTGTGTTTTTTTCAATAAGTCCCACAAGTACATCTTCTTCTTTGACCACGACAGTTTCCTTTATAACAGATTGACTCACATTTGCTTGAGTTTCAGCAGGAACTACACGCTCAATAGTTTTTTCGACTACACGATTTATTGTTTGAGTTACAGCAAGAGGCGCCTCGCTCAAAAGAGAGAAAGTGATTATGCCTGTACTAATCGAAGTAACAAAAGAAAGAAGAAGGCACAGCAATATAATTTGATGTTTTGTAAGATCTTCCATGGAACTATTGTAACAAATAAAGATATCTGCAACAAAAAAGGCGCCCTTCGCGGGACGCCCTTGAATCACATTACACAGGAACAGGCTCTACCTCTTCTTTTGGTTGAGGTTTTGGCTTATAACTCCAAGGCCAGCACATCAGGTTTTCTCTCTGCCACAAAGAGCAGATAAGAAGAGCAAAGATGTAAGAGCTCACTGAAATACAGACAATACCGAGAATCAGCACTACAAAAAACCAGTACCAGAGATCTTCGATCGGATGAACCACAAACACGATGAGCAGGACGCAGGCCACGAAACCCGTAAGAAGCAAGAGACCCAAAACCACCCATTGAACATAACGCATATTCATAAGAAATCTCCTTATGGTTTGAAAAAAGAACCTTTGGTGAATATATCACAAAAAATGTACTTGTAATTAGTACAATTTAAATAACTTTTTTGAGAGATGTCACAGTTGCATCAATATCTTTTTTTGTTGTTTCTCTTCCTAAAGTAAAACGAAGTGACGATGAAGCACACTTCTCTTGACCTAAAGCCTTTATGACATACGAAGAAGAGTCTGTGTCTGAAGTTTTACAACTCGTAACATGCGCACAAGCGATCCCCAGCCTATCAAGTTTAAGTACGGCAAACTCAGCATCGAGACCTCCGATACACACATTTATAATATTAGGTATTCTTTTTTGAGAATCACCATTTAAATTAATTTTTGGAAATTCTTTTAGAAGTCTTTCTAGAAAATATGACGAGAGCTTTCCCAAACGTTCTGATTCGGTCTTTTGAAAAGATACTGTTTCTTCGAGTGCATGAGCAAAACCCACAATCAACGGTACATTTTCTGTTCCAGGACGTATTCCTCCCTCTTGCCCACCTCCAAACACAATTGCCTGCAAAGGAGTTTTTCTTTTTACCACCAAAACCCCCACGCCTTTTGGTCCATATATTTTTGAACCATCGAGAGTCATAAGATCCACACCAAGCGCCTGCATATGACACGAAAGATAATTTGGAGCCTGACTTGCATCAGTGTGAAGAACTGGATATAAGCTTTTATTTTCTTCTCGTATTTTCTGCACACCTCGAGCCACATCTTTTATGGGCTGTATCGTACCTATTTCATTATTTACATACATAAGAGAAATCAGGACAGTGTCTTTCGTGCATGCACTTTGAACATCTTGAGAATTCACAATACCTTTTTCGTTTGGTTTGATGTATGTAACTAAAGCACCCTCCCTTTCAAGAGCTCGGCACGTTTCAAGAACTGCAGGATGTTCAATACTTGAAGTGATAATGTGTGGTTTTTCAATACCTCTTTTTTTGGCCTCAGCATATACACCTCTCAGTGCAAGGTTATTGGATTCAGTACCCCCTCCTGTGAAAACAATCTCTCCTGAAGTTACATTAACAAGATATGCTATTCTCGCCCGTGCAGATTCAATTATTTTACGAACATACACACCCTCAGCATATAAAGCACTTGGGTTATAAAAGTCTTTTGAGAAAAAAGGAAGCATTGCTTTTAAAACTCTTGAAGAAACTGGGGTGGTCGATGCATGATCGAGAAAAATCCTTCGAGATTTGAGCCTTTTTAAGAAGTAAGAGAAAATCATATAAAAACCATACTATAGAAAGAACTATTTGGCAAAAGCGCTACTTATATGTATAATTTTGACCTGTATCGTTTAAACGTATTTCCTATGGATCTTCAAACTATTCTCATATACATACTCGGAGCCTGTGTTCTTGTACTTATTGGTTGGATCATACGACTCGAAAGAAAAATTAGACTTTTC